>NZ_VMLD01000018.1:578-118644 GCF_013276485.1 Streptococcus sp. 4886
TTCCATGGCAACAGGTTGGGAGCAAGTTGATGGTTCATGGTACTATCTAAACGATAATGGTTCCATGGAGACAGGTTGGCTACAAAATAATGGTTCATGGTACTACCTCAACAGCAACGGTTCTATGAAAGCCAATCAATGGTTCCAAGTTGGTGGTAAATGGTATTATGTAAATGCATCGGGTGAGCTAGCGGTCAATACAAGTATAGATGGCTATAGAGTCAATGATAATGGTGAATGGGTGCGTTAATAGATTCCTCCCTGCGACAAAATTGATAATAGTATGTCTGAATATATAATTATGTATAAAAAGCTATAGATAAGCTCATCTTATAGCGACTATAAAAAAGTGAACAAGCCTAGTCTTCTGTACATTAGAATTCAGGTTTGTTCACTTTTTGTTTAATACTCAATGAAAATCAAAGAGCAAACTAGGAAACTAGCCGCAGGTTGCTCAACGCACTGCTTTGAGGTTGTAGATAGAACTGACGAAGTCAGCTCAAAACACTGTTTTGAGGTTGTGGATGAAGCTGACGCGGTTTGAAGAGATTTTCGAAGAGTATAAGTCTTTGATTTTGAGACTAAGGAGAGTCAGGGTCAAAGTAGTGAATGATTCTGAAACAACTCATAATAGTCTCTTGAGAGGACAGATAAGAGTAACAAATATGGTGCTACTCATGTGTCTTGCTTTTTGATTTACAAACAGCGAAGAAAATATAGGAAGCTGAAATAAAATATAGATGAAACAATTTGGAGAGTCAATGTAATATATGGCAATATTTTCGAAGCTAGGGGGAAGCATTTTAATTTCAATGTACTAGGCGTCCTCTACAGCTAGCTAGAGTTTCAATTGTAGATGTTCTTTGAAATAATGTCTTAGCGATTTATTGGTATTAGAAGATTTAGAGAAATTCTTGCTCAATAAATAAACATGGCATCGCCAAAACTAAAGAAGCGGTAGTGTTCTTGGATGGCATGATGGTAAGCATCTAAGACTAATTCACGGCCTGCAAAGGCAGAAACTAACATGACCAGAGTTGATTTTGGCAGGTGGAAATTGGTTGAAAAGGCATCTACAACCTTCCATTCGTAGCCAGGTTTGATAAAGATATTGGTCCAGCCAGAATCTGCTTGGATTTGCCAATCAAACTTGGAACCAATAGTCTCCAAGGTGCGGATAGAAGTGGTTCCGACAGCGATGACGCGACCACCATTTTCCTTAACAGAGCGAAGGGTTGCAGCTGCTTCCTCAGAAAGTTGGTAAAATTCTGAGTGCATTTCGTGTTCGTCCAGATTGTCAACTGAAACGGGTCTAAAGGTTCCGAGTCCGACATGAAGAGTCAGATAGACTAGATGAACACCCTTAGCTTGGATTTCTGCCAGCAGCTCTTTGGTGAAGTGAAGACCAGCAGTTGGTGCTGCAGCAGAGCCACTTTCCTTGGCGTAAACAGTTTGATAGCGTTCGCGGTCATCCAGTTTTTCGTGGATATAAGGTGGCAGAGGCATTTCTCCCAGACTTTCCAAAACTTCTAGGAAAATTCCTTGGTATTCGAAGCGGACAATACGGCCCCCATGGGTCAATTCTTCTGTAACGACAGCGCTGAGGCGACCATCACCAAAGCTGACGCGAGTGCCAACCTTGAGGCGCTTGGCAGGTTTAGCCAGAACCTCCCACTCATCTCCAGTAGTATTTTTGAGTAGGAGAAGTTCCACATGACCTCCTGTCTCCTCTTTTTGACCATAGAGGCGAGCGGGGAGAACTCGGGTGTCGTTCATGACAAGGGCATCACCAGGTTCCAGCATATCAATAATAGAGTGGAAGTGTTTATCCTGCATTTCTCCTGTCTCACGGTTGACGATGAGAAGTTTAGAAGCATCCCGTTTTTCAAGGGGTGTTTGGGCAATCAATTCCTCGGGTAAGTGGAAATCAAAATCAGCTGTATTCATATATCTGTTCATTCTTTCTAAGTTCTAATCTTATCCATTATAACATGTTTCAAGTTTGGACGCTCTTTTTTTAGAAATTAAACCGTTTTCACTTGACAAAAATTGGTCTATACCATATAATAAATATAGATAGAAATGGAGGATGAAAAGATGAAAGTTATTAAAGTTGAAAACCAAATCGAAGGTGGAAAAGTTGCTTTTGAGATTTTGAAAGAAAAGTTGGCAAATGGCGCTCAAACTCTAGGACTTGCGACAGGAAGTAGCCCACTTGAATTTTACAAGGAAATTGTTGAAAGTGACCTTGATTTTTCAAATCTAACCAGTGTCAACCTTGATGAGTATGTAGGTCTTGATGGCGACAATCCTCAGTCTTACCGTCACTTCATGCAAGAAAACTTGTTCAACCAAAAACCATTTAAAGAAAGTTTCTTGCCTCGTGGTGTTAAGGATCATGCTGAAGCTGAAGTTGAACGCTACAACCAAATTTTGGCTGACCATCCAGTTGACCTCCAAATCTTGGGAATCGGTCGCAATGGACATATCGGATTTAATGAACCTGGTACTCCATTTGACAGTCAAACGCATCTAGTCGAACTGGACCAGTCTACTATCGAAGCAAACGCACGTTTCTTTGACAAGATTGAAGACGTCCCAACCCAAGCCATTTCAATGGGGATTAAGAATATCTTGGATGCCAAGTCTATCCTTCTCTTTGCTTACGGTGAGTCAAAAGCAGAAGCCATCGCTGGAACAGTATCAGGACCGGTGACTGAGAATCTACCAGCAAGTAGCCTCCAAAATCACCCTGATGTGACCATTATTGCGGATGCTGAAGCGCTCAGCTTACTTGAAAAATAAAAAGCAATGTTCTATTGAACGCTTTCAACTCTTGTATAAATGTAAGAAAAAATCAAAATTAAACCGCATTTTTGCTTGACAATTATTCCTTTTACGTGTAGAATAAAATAGATATTGAACTTGAAGGGAGTGAAAAAAATGTCTAAAACAGTAGTACGTAAGAATGAATCTCTTGACGACGCACTTCGTCGTTTCAAACGTGCGGTTACTAAAGCTGGTACTCTTCAAGAAACACGCAAACGTGAATTCTATGAAAAACCTTCTGTAAAACGTAAACGTAAATCAGAAGCAGCTCGTAAACGTAAAAAATTCTAATTGAAATGAAAGGCTAGAGAAATCTAGTCCTTTTTCTTTTAATACTCTTCGAAAATCTCTTCAAACCACGTCAACGTCGCCTTGCCGTATGTATGTGACTGACTTCGTCAGTTCTATCCACAACCTCAAAGCAGTGCTTTGAGCTGACTTCGTCAGTCTTATCTACAACCTCAAAACAGTGTTTTGAGCAGCCTACGGCTAGTTTCCTAGTTTGCTCTTTGATTTTCATTGAGTATAAATAAATACTCCAAATCCTGCAAAAATCTCAAATATCCTCTTACAATTTGATATAATAGTAAAAAGAACTCGATTGAAGGAGGAAATGATGTCGGTTTTAGTAAAAGAAGTGATTGAAAAGCTTAGACTAGACATTGTCTATGGCGAACCAGAATTGCTTGAAAAGGAAATCAATACAGCGGATATTACGCGACCTGGTCTTGAAATGACAGGCTACTTTGACTACTACACGCCAGAGCGGATTCAGCTCTTGGGGATGAAGGAGTGGTCTTATCTGATTAGCATGCCTTCCAACAGCCGTTATGAAGTTTTGAAAAAAATGTTTCTACCTGAGACACCTGCGGTCATTGTTGCCCGTGGTTTGGTGGTTCCAGAGGAGATGTTAAAGGCAGCCAGAGAATGTAAGATTGCCATTTTAACCAGCCGTACGGCTACTAGTCGTTTGTCTGGAGAGTTATCTAGCTATCTGGATTCTCGTTTGGCAGAACGGACCAGTGTGCATGGAGTCTTGATGGATATCTATGGGATGGGTGTCTTGATTCAGGGAGATAGTGGAATCGGTAAGAGTGAGACAGGTTTAGAGCTTGTCAAACGTGGTCACCGCTTGGTAGCTGATGACCGGGTCGATATCTTTGCCAAGGATGAGATTACTCTTTGGGGTGAACCGGCTGAAATCTTGAGACACCTGATTGAAATTCGTGGGGTTGGGATTATCGATGTTATGAGTCTCTACGGTGCCAGTGCTGTCAAGGATTCTTCACAGGTTCAGCTTGCTGTCTATTTGGAAAATTACGATACGCATAAAACTTTTGATCGTCTTGGCAATAATCCAGAGGAACTCGAAATTTCTGGCGTAGCCATTCCTCGTATCCGTATTCCAGTTAAAACAGGTCGTAATATTTCTGTCGTGATTGAGGCTGCTGCCATGAATTATCGTGCAAAGGAAATGGGCTTTGATACGACTCGTTTGTTCGAAGAACGCTTGACAAATCTCATCGCTCGAAATGAGGTGCAAAATGCTTGATCCAATTGCTATTCAACTAGGACCCCTAGCCATTCGTTGGTATGCCTTGTGTATTGTGACAGGCTTGATTCTTGCGGTTTATTTGACCATGAAAGAAGCGCCTAGAAAGAAGATTATACCAGACGATATTTTAGATTTTATCTTGATAGCCTTTCCTTTGGCTATTTTAGGAGCTCGTCTCTACTATGTCATTTTCCGTTTTGATTATTATAGTCAGAATGTCGGAGAGATTTTTGCCATTTGGAATGGTGGTTTGGCCATTTATGGCGGTTTGATTACAGGGGCTCTTGTCCTCTATATCTTTGCTGATCGTAAACTCATTAACACTTGGGATTTCCTAGATATCGCGGCGCCTAGCGTCATGATTGCCCAAAGTTTGGGTCGCTGGGGTAATTTCTTTAACCAAGAAGCCTATGGTGTAGCAGTAGATAATTTGGATTATCTACCTGGCTTTATCCGTGACCAGATGTATATTGAGGGGAGCTACCGTCAACCGACTTTCCTTTATGAGTCTCTATGGAATCTGCTTGGCTTTGCCTTGATTCTGATATTGAGACGAAAATGGAAGAGCCTCAGACGAGGTCATATCACTGCTTTCTACTTGATTTGGTATGGTTTCGGTCGTATGGTCATCGAAGGCATGCGGACAGATAGTCTCATGTTCTTTGGCCTTCGGGTATCGCAATGGCTATCAGTTGTCCTTATCGGACTGGGTATTTTTATCATTCTATATCAAAATCGAAAGAAGGCCCCTTACTATATTTCAGAGGAGGAAAACTAAATGTTAGAAGTTGCATATATTCTTGTAGCCCTTGCTTTGATTGTATTTTTAGTGTATCTAATCATTACTGTGCAAAAGCTTGGACGTGTTATCGATGAAACAGAAAAGACGATTAAAACATTAACTTCAGATGTAGATGTGACCTTGCATTATACCAATGAGTTGCTGGCTAAGGTCAATGTCTTGGCAGATGATATCAATGTCAAGATGGCAACGATTGATCCACTCTTTAGTGCTGTTGCAGATTTGTCTCTATCTGTTTCAGACCTCAATGACCATGCGCGTGTCTTGAGCAAGAAAGCTTCATCAGCTGGTTCAAAAACACTCAAGACTGGGGCAAGTTTGTCAGCTCTTCGTCTTGCAAGTAAATTTTTCAAAAAATAAAAAGGAGAATCCTTATGGGTAAACTATCCTCAATCCTTTTAGGAACCGTTTCAGGTGCAGCTCTTGCCTTGTTTTTAACAAGTGACAAGGGCAAACAAGTTTGCAGTCAGGCTCAAGATTTTCTGGATGATTTGAGAGAAGATCCAGAGTATGCCAAGGAGCAGGTCTGTGAAAAACTGACAGAAGTTAAGGAGCAAGCTACAGATTTTGTTCTGAAAACCAAAGAACAGGTTGAGTCAGGTGAAATCACTGTGGACAGCATCCTTGCTCAAGCCAAATCATGTGCTCGCCAAGCGACAGAAGCATCAAAAGATCGATTCAATAATCTCAAAGAGCAATGGCAAGAAAAGGCCGAAACTCTTGATGAATCAGAAGAGATTGTGATTGACATAACAGAAGAATAAAAGAAATAGTAACTATTCTAGGTCCTATAAACTCTCTAGTGGATTATACCTCTATAGAGCTTATAGGTTTTTTTATGTGGATAAAACCTTAAATAAAAAGAAATTTAATGATTTTTGAAAATAGATAAGTATAATCTACTTTTTTGTGAACAGAGTTGTTTTTAAAAAAATATCAATATATTCACAATGTTATACTTAAATATACAATATTTTCGAATGTTAAAGAATATAAGGCCAAATATTTGATTAAGTATGTAGAAAATAGTATAATTGAGCTGTGATAGCTGTGATAGCTGTGATAGCTGTGATAGCTGTGATAGCTGTGATAGCTGTGATAGCTGTGATAGCTGTGATGTTATTTGCCTATAGCAATCATCATAGTGATTTTTGTAGCTTAACTCTTTTTAAGGAGTTGAAGTTATAAAGATTGCTTTTTTATTATATTTTCCTTAGGAGGAGAAATGGAACACAAATCGAATTCATATAAAGTAAATCGACAGCAAGGTGAAAAGGTACTGCGCTTTTCGATTCGTAAATATAGCTTTGGTGCAGCTTCAGTAGCTGTTGCGGCATTGATGTTTTTGTCTGGGCATCAGGCTGTTCGAGTTGAGGCTGCTCAAGTTTCAGATACTACTGAAGCACCGGTTATCCCAGATAAAGAAGAGGCTCATACTGCTACAATAGTAGATTTGCCTAAAACAGAAGATTCTCTAACTACAGGTAAAGAAGAAAAATCACTAACCACTGCTGAGAATCCGGCTGAGACTTTATCTGAGAAACTACCTGAAACTTCAACTGAGAATGCATCTGAAAACGAGACTACTGCCCTTGATAAAGAGGTAGTTGAAAAACAAACATTAGATAAGACTAAATTACAAGCTAATATTACAAAAGTTCAAGAACTCTTGGATAAGGTCAACAAGGAAAAAGCTCCAGCTTCGACCCTTGCCGCAATCCAGGCAGATTTAGAAGCAGCTAATAGTGTGCTTAATAACAATAGTCTTGAATTGACACAAGCTGAAATTGATGCAATCGCTAAAAAACTTAATGAGAAGATTTTTGTCTTATCTTCGATGCCTAAGATAAATGCGCCTAAGAAGGTTTTAAAAGAAGGTGAAAATACGATTGCCAATACTGGGTCTCGTGATTCACGTAATGGCGAAACCATGGAAGAAGGATCTGATCTTCGCTCAGCACCTATTGATAAAAATACCAAACGTGGTGAGTTAGGAATCGTTGTAGCCAACTCTGGATTTATTACAGGATATGCAACGCCATCTTCAACAATTGAGATTAAAAGAAATGGCACAACTGTATTGACTTCTACACTAGACGATACTGGAGCTTTTAAATTAAATGCCCCAGGTATTGAAGTTGGAGATGTTGTTGAATTAGTGGTTAATGGACAGACTGTTACTACTACTACAGTAAAACAAACAGATACAGTAGCTTTTAATGATAGTTTAGCAGGAATTGCACAAGTTGATGGATATACAGCGGCAGAAGCTGATGTAGAAGTATCAATCGGCGGAAGAAAATACACAACTAGATCACAATCAAATGGATACTTCACAGTCAATGTTGATACGAACTTAATGGTAAACGATGCGGTTGTTACAACTGTTATCAAAAAGAATGGTCAAGAAGTTGGTCGTGGAACAAGTACAGTACGTAACACGAAAGTAACAGACTTCGGGGTTGGTTGGATTAAAAACCCTATGATTAACTATTCACATCGTGACGTGTTCTCTCCAGATACAAAACAATATGCCTTCGTAAGTAAGGGAACTGCTGATCAAGCCTATGACAATATTCGTGTTTACCGTGAAATGCGTATTGAAAATAATGGGGATAAATATTATTACTGGATATTAGATTCAGGGCCAAGACCAAATGGATTGGCTGGTGTTTCTAAAAAAATTTCACTTGCGATTCCACGTACGGTTGGAGATCCTTATGAATTTACGTATACAAAATACCAAGATGGAAAACAGACCTTCCATAAGGATTATGTTAGTGCATCAGCATGGGAGTATGAACACTCTGCTTTTCGTGCTTATGTAAAAGATGGCGTCCGACGTTCAGGGGCGGCTTATACTGAAAATGTAGACGGATGGCTTAAATATATAAACCCAGAGGCTGGTACTAGACTGAATAATTGGAGGTTTAATATTTATCGTAAAAATAGCGGAGATGGTACAGAACCTAACAACGATGCCTTTTCTCGTGTTAGTGATATATTGGGGATTCGTAAAGATGGTCTTGAATACAATCTTGTTCGAGGTGTTATAGAAGACAGAATGAACGTAGTTGCAGGGCAACGTTCAATTATTACTTTCAAGACGAAAATTCTTGAAGGAAAAGAGCTAAATGATAGTATTATGTCGGATTGGGGAGATAAAAACACTAATAACCCTATGCTTGACGAAATAAAAAAACGTCTAGCCAATGACCCATTCCTTGCTTATGGAGGATATACAGAGGGTGGATATAGACGCTATAGAACTGGTGAAAATGCAATTATCGGTGTATTACCGTTGAAACCAGACGAAGCAGCTAAATATAATCTTAAACCAGTATCTAAAGAGCAAACAACTAATAAAGGTGTCGTTCCAGATGCAATTAATAGTATTGCTAATACAAAAGAGTTACCTGCTGGTACAACATACCGTTGGTTTAAAGATCCAGATGTATCAAAAGCTACAGCACCAAATGCACCTGTGTATGGTAAAGTGGAAGTCATTATTCCAGAACGTGGAACATTTATTGTAGATGCACCTATTCATGTTACAGAGGATAAGGCAAAAACACCAGAAGCTCCATCAGCAACAGCAAAAGAAGATGGATCTGTAACAGCTAAACCGCAAGATTCAACGAAAGTAGATAAAATTAAAGTTAGCTACACAGGAGAAGATGGTTCTAATAAGACGGCTGAAGGAAATAAAGGTGGAAATGGAACGTGGACTGTTACGGGTAATCCAGACGTTCAAATCGATGCAAGTACTGGTGCAATCACAATTCCAGCTGATAAAGTCAAAGATAATACAGAAGTAACAGCAGTTACAACAAATGGAAACAGTGATGAATCAGCTCCAGCCAAAGCAACTGCAAAAGCACCAAAACCAGAAAAACCAATCTTAACTGCACCAAATAACGGTAATGTAACAGCAAAACCACAAGATCCAGCCAAAGCAGATAAAATTACGGTTACTTATAAAGACGAAGATGGAACAAATGTAACGGTAGTAGGTAATAAAGGAAATGATGGTACATGGACTGTTGTGAACAATCCAGGTGTAACTATTGATTCTAATACAGGTGAAATTACAATTCCAGCTGATAAGGTAAGAGATAATACCGTAGTAACAGCTATCACAAAAAATGGAAATAGTGTTGACTCAGACCCAGCAACAGAAACAGCAAGAGCACCAAAACCAGAAAAACCAACAGTAACGGCAAATGAGGATGGGTCTGTAACAGCAAAACCACAAGATCCAACCAAAGCAGATAAAATTACGGTTACTTACACAGGAGAAGATGATTCACCAAAAACAGTAGTAGGAACAAAAAATCCATTTAATCAATGGATTTCAGATGATCCAGAAATCAACATCAATGAAGACACAGGTGAAATTACAATCCCTGCTGAAAAAGTAAAAAATGAAACAGTTGTAACAGCTATCACCAAAAATGGAACGAGTGATGATTCAGAACCAGCAAAAGCAACTGCAATAAAACCGGATAATGAACCACCTATTTTAACACTATCTGCTAACAACCTAAAAGTAGTAGAAGGCGAAACTATAACATTTAGAGTAAAAGCAAAAGATGATAAAAATGTTACTTTTGAAGCGACTGAATTTTTAGCTAAATATTTTAAGAGGTACAATGTTGGAACAACAGGAGTAGTGTCGTCTAGATATGTGAAAAATACAGAAAAAGAAAAAGAAATAGAGATTACAATTAATACTATAGCTGAAGATGTTGGTAAACAAAATACAATTATATTTAACGCAACAGATGATGCAGGAAATAAAGCTACACCAGTGATTTTCTCATTTGATGTAACACCACGTGATAGAACAGCACCAACGATTTCAGCTAATGGAGCTACAGTTACAAATCGTGAGGAAATTATACCAATTCCAGTAACAGCTAAAGATAACGATGGTGGAGTTGGAATGCGTGAAGATACTCCAATCGAAGTAAAAGACTTACCAGATGGATTGAAATTTGAAAATAATCAAATCGTAGGAACTCCAACTGGAGCCTCAGGAGTAACAAAAGTAACGATTACAGCTTATGATAAGAATGATAATAAGGCTGAAAAAACAATTGAAATTGTAGTTAAAGGACAAAATGACAAGTATAACCCAGTAGGAATCAATCGAACAGTTCCTAAAAACTCAACACCTAACGCAGAAGATAGTATTGGAAACAAACAAGATTTGCCACAAGGAACAAAATATCATTGGTTAACGCCACCAGATACGAGCCAAGGTGGACAAACTGTCTCGGCAGTTGTTGTGGTAGAGTATCCAGATAAAACAACAGATAACGTTAGTGTAAATATTAGTGTACCTACGAATTTGACAGCAGAAGTTACGAAACCAAATGAAGTTTTGGAGAAACGTGCAGTTGACTCTAAAAAAGTTGTCACACCAAATAAAGAGGGTTCAACGATTGCAACGCCAGATGAAGTGAATGGATTAACAGTTAATGGAGAAGGTAAATTAACAGGAACGCCAAAAGTAGAAAATTGGGGCAAAGACGAAGAAAAACGTGCTATCACAATTCCAGTTAAAGTTACGAATGGAAACGAAGAAATCACAGTAAGCGTACCAGTTACAATTTTACGTGATACGGATGGAGATGGAGAACCAGACACTACAGATCCAGATGATGACGGTGACAAAATTACGGATGAGGAAGAAAAGGCAAAGGGAACAGATCCAAAGATTTTTGATAAACCAGACAAGCCAACCTCATATGGTCTAACAGGAGCAGTAAAACCATCTACTGTTACTGAGAATAAACAAGTGACTGAACCAGGAGTTGTTACACCAAATAAGACAGGATCAACGATTGAAACACCAGCTTCTGTAAATGGATTAACCGTTGATAATAATGGAAGTTTAACAGGAACTCCAAAAGTAGACTCTTGGGGTGAAGGTGAAGAAGAACGTGATATTACTATCCCAGTAAAAGTTAAGAAGGATTCGGAAGAAGCTAATGTAAGTGTACCGGTTAAAATCCAACGCGATACAGACGGAGATGGCAATCCAGATGTGACAGATACAGATGATGATAACGATGGAATTTCAGATGACGATGAAAAGAGAAATGGAACAGATCCAAAAGTAGCAAATGGTCTGACAGGAATCGTTACAGCTCCAGCTAAAGTGAAAGAAAAAACTCCAGTACCGACGACTTTACCAAAAGTTGTAACGCCAAATAAAGAAGGTTCAACAATTACAACAGAAAATCCAGTAAATGAATTGAAAGTGAATGGAGAAGGTAAATTAGAAGGAACACCAACCGTAAATGATTGGGTTGGCGGAGAAGAAGAACGTAATATCACAATTCCTGTTAAAATTACGAGAGAAAAAGAAGGAACTCCAAAAGAGGAAGTTACGGTACATGTTCCAGTGACAATCCAACGTGATACAGATAACGATGGAACTCCGGACGTTGACGATTTAGATGATGATAACGATGGAATTTCAGATGAAGATGAAAAGAATAATGGAACAGATTCAAAAACTGCAGACGGACTAAGTGTGAAAGTTACAAAACCGAATGTAGTGCTGGAGAAAAAAGAAGTTACTCCAAAAGAAGTTGTCACTCCAAATAAAAAAGATGCAACAATTACTACAACTACGCCAGAAGTGAACGGTCTGACAGTTAATGGAGAAGGTAAATTAACAGGAACTCCAACAGTGGACAATTGGGGCGATGATGAAGAAAAAACTATCAACATTCCGGTTACAGTAACGAGAAAGAAAGATGGTAAAGAAAATGTTATAGAAACTGTTGCCGTTAAAGTTCCAGTAACAATCCAACGTGATACAGATGGAGATGGAACACCAGACGTTTTAGATACAGATGATGATAATGATGGAATTCCAGATGAAGTAGAGAAAAGTAATGGAACAAATCCAAAAGTTCCTGATAATCTAACAGCAATAGTTGCTTCACCAACTAAAGTTAAAGAGAAAAAACCAGTAACTCCAACAAAAGTTGTCACACCGAATATGCCAAATTCAGCAATTACGACAGAAAATCCAATGAATGGCTTGAAAGTCAATAATGAAGGTAACTTAGAAGGAACACCGTCAGTAGATAATTGGAAAAAAGACGAAGAAGAACGTCATATCTTAATTCCGGTTAAAGTAAAAAATGGTGATAAAGAAATCATAGTAAAAGTTCCAGTCACAATCCAACGTGATACAGATAATGATGGAATCCCAGATTCAGAAGACACAGATGATGATAACGATGGAATCCCAGACACTGTAGAGGATACAAACGGAACAGATCCAAAAGCTGCAAATGATTTAGAAGTAGCAGTTACAAATCCAGACAAAGTGAAGGAGAAACAACCAGTTACTCCAATAAAAGTTGTAACTCCAAATAAAGAAGGTTCAACGATTGTAACAAACGCCCCAAATGGAACAGTGAACGGACTAAAAGTCAATGATAAAGGCGAACTGGAAGGAATCCCAACAGTAAATGATTGGGATAAAGAGGAAGAAGAACGCCCTATCGACATTCCGGTTAAAGTTACTAAAGTTGTAGAAAAATTCACAGAAAATGGTAAAGAAGAAGTAACGGAAGAAAAAGACGTAACAGTTCGAGTAACAATCCAACGTGACACAGATGGAGACGGAGATCCAGATGTTACAGATACAGATGATGATAACGATGGAATTCCAGATGAAGTTGAAAAAGCAAATGGAACAGATCCGAAAAATGCAAACAACCTAACTGCAAAAGTTTCAGATCCAACTAAAGTTACAGAGAAGAAACCAGTTCCTTCAACATTAGCGAAAGTTGTCACACCGAATAAAGACGGTTCAACAATTACAACAGAAAACCCAGTAAATGGATTAAGTGTTGATAAAGATGGTAAATTAACAGGAACACCGAGCGTAACTAATTGGGGTAGTGATGAAGAACGTAAAATCAACATTCCAGTTAAAGTTAAGAATGGTGATGAGGAAATTCGAGTAGAAGTTCCAGTTATTATTCAACGTGATACAGATGGAGATGGAGATCCAGATGTGACAGATAAAGATGATGATAATGATGGAATTTCAGATGAAGAAGAAAAGAAAAACGGAACAGATCCAAAAGTTGCTACAACACAAACTCCTGTGGAAATAACTATTACACGTGAGAAAAATGGAGACGCAATTGTTACACCGAAAAAACCAGACGGAAAACCGTACCCTAAAGATACGAAGGTAGAAATTCCAGGTGAAAATGGAACAACAATAGTAGTAACGATAGGAGAAGAAGGTTTTGGAACAGTGCCAAATGATCAACTTCCAAAAACAGAAGTACCAGGACAAGGTGTCGTAACAGAACCAAATAAAGAACCATCAAAACCAGTAGATGTAACAACACCAGCGCGTAAGACACCAACGGTAGAGTTAACTCAAAACCCAAGCACAGGAGATGTTACAGTAACACCGAAGAAAATAGATGGCTCAAACTATCCTACAGGAACTACTGTAACAATCCCAGGCAAAGATGGAAAAACGATTGATGTAGTAATCGGTGAAAATGGTTCAGGTACAGTTGCAAATGGTGATTTACCAGAAAGAGATGTACCAGGAACAGCTATCATTACAGAACCAAATCAAAAACCATCAGAACCAGTGGATATTACAACACCAGCTAAAAAGGTACCAACATTACAATTAGATCAAGATCCAAAAACTGGAGATGTAACAGTAACACCGAAAAAACCAGATGGAACAACATATCCATCAGGAACTAAGGTAGAAATTCCAGGGAAAAACGGAAATCCAATCACTGTAACAATTGGAAAAGATGGTACAGGAAAAGTTCCTAATAATGATTTACCAGAAACAGATACTCCAGGAACAGGTAAGATTAAAGAAGATGGCAAAGCAGAGGTAGAAATTAAGGTAGAAACACCGAAAAAAATTGACCCTACTGCGCCAGAAACGGCAGAATTAGGTACAATTGAAATCACAAGAAAACCAAATGGAGATGCTGTAGTTACACCTAAGACCACAGATGGAAAAAATTATCCTAAAGATACTAAAGTGAAAATTCCAGGAGAAAATGGAACAAGCATCGTAGTAACAATAGGAGAAAATGGTTCAGGAGAAGTACCGAATGACCAACTTCCAAAATATGAAGTACCAGGAAAAGGAACAGTAACAGAACCGAATAAAAAACCATCACAGCCAGTTGCTGTAACAACACCAGCTCGTAAGAAACCAACAGTGGAAATGGGACAAAATCCAAATACTGGAGATGTCACAGTAACGCCTAAGAAACCAGATGGAACACTATATCCAGAAAATACTAAGGTAGAAATTCCAGGAAAAGATGGAAAAACTATTGAAGTAACACTTGACAAAGATGGCAAAGGTACAGTTCCTAATAATGATTTACCTGATGAGGATACTCCAGGAATAGGTAAGATTAAAGAAGATGGTAAACCTGAGATAGATGTTAAGGTAGAAACACCGAAAAAAATCAATCCAAATCATCCAGCTACAGAACAACCAACTGAAATTGACATCACAAGAAAACCAAATGGAGATGCGATTGTTACACCTAAGAAACCAGATGGAACACCATATCAAGCAGGAACGACTGTGAAAATTCCAGGAGAAAATGGAACACCTATTGTTGTGACAATCGGAAAAGATGGTTTTGGATTAGTTCCGAATGACAAACTTCCAAAAGATGAAGTGCCAGGAAAAGGAATAGTAACAGAGCCAGGAGCTAGACCGTCACAACCAGTGGATGTGATAACGCCTGCTCGTAAGCCGTCAACTATACGTTTGGATCAAGATCCAAAAACTGGAGATGTAACAGTGATTCCTATGAAGCCAGGTGGAGGAACATATCCACCAGGAACTAAGGTCGAAATACCAGGTAAAAATGGTAATCCAATTGTAGTAGAAATCGGACAAGGTGGAACAGGAACAGTTCCAAATAACGACTTACCAGATGGAAATGTACCTGGAACAGGTAAGATTACAGAACCAGGAAAACCAACTACGGAAGCTCAGGTGCTAACGCCAGGTAAAATCAATCCAATCGCTCCTCAAACAGACCAATCAGGTAAGATTGAAATTACAAGAAATCCAAATGGAGATGCAGTAGTTACACCTAAGAAACCAGATGGCTCAACATATCCATCAGGAACTAAGGTTGTGATTCCAGGAGAAAATGGAACATCTATTATTGTAACGATTGGAGATAACGGCTCAGGAACAGTTCCAAATGATAAACTTCCAAAAGAAGCTGTCACAGGAAAAGGAATTGTAACAGAGCCGAATAAGAAACCGTCACAACCAGTAGCTGTAACGACACCTGCTCGTAAGACTCCAACAGTAGAGCTGACACAAGATCCAGCTACAGGAAATGTCACCGTCACACCGAAAAAACCAGATGGAACAACATATCCACCAGGAACTACGGTAGAAATTCCAGGGAAAGATGGCAAGCCAATCGTTGTACCAATCGGAAATGATGGAACAGGAACAGTTCCAAATAATGATTTACCTGATGAAGATACTCCAGGAACAGGTAGGATTAAGGAACCAGGTAAGACAACAGTTGAAGTTAAGGTAGAAACACCGAAAAAAATTGATCCTACTGCGCCAGAAACGGCAGAATTAGGTACAATTGAAATCACAATAAAACCAAATGGAGATGCAGTCGTCACACCGAAGAAGAAAACAGATAAAACAACGTATCCGGAAGGTAGTAGGGTGAAAATTCCAGGAGAAAATGGAACATCTATAGTAGTGACAATTGGAAAAGATGGCTCAGGAACAGTTCCAAATGACCAACTTCCAAAAGAAGCTAAACCAGGAAAAGGAACCGTAACAGAACCAGGTAAGAAACCATCTAATCCGGTGGATGTAACAACCCCAGCTCGTAAGACACCAACAGTAGAGTTGAATCAAGATCCAAATACAGGGGATGTGACGGTAACACCTAAGAAACCAGATGGAACACTATATCCAGAAAATACTAAGGTAGAAATACCAGGTAAGAATGGTAAACCTATCGTCGTAATAATTGGAAAAGACGGAAAAGGAACTATACCTAATAAAGATTTACCAGATGGAATAGAACCAGGAAAAGGAACGATTACTGAACCAGGAAAAGATCCTGTAGAAGTAATTGTAACAACCCCAGCCCGTAAGATACCAACACTAGATGTTTATCAAGATCCAAATACAGGTGACGTTACAGTAACGCCTAAGAAACCAGATGGTTCAACATATCCACCAGGAACGAAGGTAGAAATTCCAGGTAAGAATGGCACACCAATTGTCGTAATAATTGGACAAGACGGAAAAGCTACAATACCAAACAGTGAATTACCAGACGGTAAAGTTCCAGGTACAGGTAAGATTACTGAACCAGGTCAACCAGCTGTAGAAGTTCCAGTAGAAACTCCAGCTAAGGTAACACCAGCAACACCAACAGATACAAATCCAGTTGCACCAGTGACACCTGATACGCCAGTCAAACCTTCTACTGATGGAGATTCTGGTCAAGATACACCTACACCAACTAGTCCAACTCCAAATGCAGTTACTCCAAATGCAGATCAGGTAGATACTAAGACTACTGTTGATAAAGGAGCTAAGTCAAATGATTCTCAAAATGTATTGCCAAATACAGGAACAGAATCAAATGCGACTCTTGCATCTCTAGGACTTCTTGGTATGCTAGGCGGTCTCGGACTTGCTCTTAGAAAGAAAAAAGAAGACTAAAATAAAAATTTAGTCAAATGAACATTCATTCTTTTGTGTTTTAACAACGAACTAGATTGATTCTGATAGTTGTTTTATCCATAAAGTACAAAGAATGTTTAGAGAAAGAAAGCGAACAATGCTAGGATTTTGTTAAAGGGAATTCTAAGTATTGTTCGCTTTTGTGGTATAATAATTATTATGCAGAAAAAACCAACGTCAGCCTATGTGCACATCCCGTTTTGTACCCAGATTTGTTATTATTGTGATTTTTCAAAAGTTTTTATCAAGAATCAGCCAGTCGACAGCTATTTAGAGCATCTGTTAGAAGAGTTTCGTTATTATGATATTCAAAAGTTGCGGACCCTCTACATTGGTGGTGGGACACCAACAGCCTTGTCAGCTCCGCAACTGGAGGTGTTATTGAAGGGCTTGACTAAAAACTTGGACTTGTCTGTCTTGGAGGAGTTGACCATTGAAGCCAATCCAGGCGACTTGGATGCAGATAAGATAGCTGTTTTGAAGAACTCGGCTGTCAATCGTGTGTCGCTAGGTGTGCAGACCTTTGACGACAAGATGCTGAAAAAAATTGGGCGCAGTCATTTGGAGAAAGATATTTATGAAAATATCGATCGCCTGAAACTGGCTGGTTTTGACAATATCTCCATCGATTTGATTTATGCACTGCCTGGTCAGACCATGGAGCAGGTCAAGGAAAATGTGGCTAAGGCCATTGGACTTGATATTCCCCATATGAGTTTGTATAGCTTGATTTTAGAAAATCATACGGTCTTTATGAACCGTATGCGACGAGGGAAATTGCCTCTGCCTAAGGAGGAACTGGAAGCGGAGATGTTTGAGTACATCATCGCAGAGCTGGAGCGAGCTGGTTTTGAGCATTATGAGATTTCCAATTTCTCCAAACCCGGTTTTGAAAGTCGTCACAATCTCATGTACTGGGACAATGCTGAATACTATGGCATCGGTGCTGGAGCATCTGGTTATGTCAATGGAGTGCGCTATAAAAATCATGGTCCCATTCGTCATTATCTCAGTGCAGTTGAGGAAGGTAATGCTCGCATCACAGAAGAGCACCTGAGTCAAAAAGAGCAAATGGAAGAAGAAATGTTCTTGGGGCTCCGCAAGAAATCAGGGGTCTCTATGGCGCGATTTGAAGAAAAATTTGGACGGTCTTTCGATGGACTTTATGGAGAAATTGTCAGAGACTTGGTGCAACAAGGTCTCATGCAAATAGACGGTGATCGCGTGCGCATGACAAAAAGAGGTCTCTTTTTAGGAGACATCGTAGCAGAACGATTTATTTTGGAGTAGGATGATGGGCTTAACTTATCAAATGAAAATGAAAATTCCTTTTGATATGGCTGATATGAACGGTCATATCAAGCTTCCAGATGTGATTTTGCTGTCCCTGCAAGTTTCAGGGATGCAGTCGATTGAACTGGGAGTTAGTGATAAGGCCATTTTGGAAAACTATAATCTGGTCTGGATTATCACAGATTATGATATTGAGGTGGTTCGTTTGCCTCGTTTTGCGGAAGAAATCACTATCGAGACGGAAGCCCTGAGCTATAATCGACTCTTTTGCTACCGTCGCTTTACCATTTATGATGAAGCGGGACAGGACCTTATCCACATGATGGCGACCTTTGTTCTCATGGATCGAGACAGTCGAAAAGTCCATGCTGTTGAACCTGAGATTGTGGCTCCGTATCAGTCTGATTTTGATAAAAAACTTATCCGCGGACCAAAGTATGAGACTTTGGAAGAGCCAATCAGCAAGGATTACCATGTCCGTTTTTACGATTTGGATATGAATGGTCATGTCAATAACAGTAAATACTTGGACTGGATTTTTGAGGTCATGGGAGCGGACTTTTTGACCCAATATATTCCCAAGAAAATCAACCTCAAGTATGTCAAGGAAGTTCGACCAGGTGGGGTGATTACATCGGCTGTTGAACGGACTGAACTGGAAAGCAAGCATGAGATTACAAGCGACGGTGTTACCAATGCACAGGCTATTATTACTTGGCAAGAAATAGAAAAGGCTTAGGGAGAAATAGATGAAATATAAAGGCTATTTAATTGATTTAGACGGAACCATTTATAAGGGGAAAGATAGAATTCCAGCAGGAGAGGCTTTTGTTCATGAATTGCAAAAGCGGGACATCTCCTATCTCTTTGTGACTAACAATACAACCCGCACTCCTGAGAGTGTTCAGGAGATGCTGGCTCAGAATTTTAATATCGATACTCCTCTATCGACTGTCTACACAGCGACTTTGGCAACTATCGACTATATGAACGACTTGGGACTGGAAAAGACTGTCTATGTCATCGGAGAAGCAGGTCTCAAGGAAGCCATCAAGGCGGCTGGTTATGTGGAAGACAAGAAAAATCCTGCCTATGTGGTAGTAGGTCTGGACTGGCAAGTTGACTATGAAAAATTTGCGACAGCAACTCTAGCTATCCAAAAGGGTGCTCACTTTATCGGAACCAATCCTGATCTCAACATCCCTACAGAACGCGGTCTTTTGCCAGGGGCTGGTTCACTGATTACCCTACTTGAAGTAGCAACACGAGTGAAGCCTGTTTATATCGGAAAACCAAATGCTATCATTATGGACAAGGCGGTTGAGCACCTAGGTTTGGAACGTGAAGAGTTGATCATGGTTGGGGACAATTATCTGACTGATATTCGGGCTGGGATTGACAATGGCATTCCAACGCTCTTGGTGACGACAGGTTTTACCAAGGCAGAAGAAGTAGCAGACCTGCCAATCGCACCGACTCATGTGGTTTCTAGCCTTGCGGAGTGGAACTTTGATGAAAACTAAATTAACCTTTTGGAGCTCTATGCTCTTTCTCCTCTCTCTTTTTATCCTTCTGACCATTTATCTGGCTTGGATTTTTTATCCGCTGGAAATCAAGTGGTTGAACTTAACGAATCGAGTTTATCTAAAACCAGAAACCATTCAGTACAACTTTCATATCTTGATGAATTACCTGACCAATCCTTTTAGTCAGGTCCTAGAGATGCCAGATTTTCGTTCGTCAGCAGCTGGTCTGCACCACTTTGAGGTGGCCAAGAACCTCTTTCACTTGGTTCAGCTAGTAGCTCTAGTGACACTTCCAAGTTTCTATTTCTTTGTCAATAAGATTGTAAAAAAGGGCTTTTTATCTTTATTTAGTAAAGGGCTCCTGACCCTAGTGGTTTTTCCTTTGCTGATTGGACTTGGGGGAGTTTTGATTGGTTTTGACCAATTCTTTACTCTTTTCCATCAAATTCTCTTTGTGGGAGATGATACCTGGCTTTTTGACCCATCCAAGGATCCAGTTATTCTGATTTTACCAGAGACTTTCTTCCTTCATGCTTTCCTCCTCTTTTTTGCCCTCTATGAAAGCTTCTTTGGCTATCTTTATCTGAAAAGTCGTAAGAAGTGAATTGAAAGCTGTTTTTAATTTGTATATATAAAAATGCATATGATTTAAAGCTATCCTTAAGAGTGAATTAAGCAAATCCAATTGTGTCAATCGTTCGCAAACAGTCTATTTTTCTTGAAAAAATAGGCTTTTTTTCTAAAAATCTCTAGTCAAGCGCTTTATTTTTTTGTATAATAGAATTAGCAAAGTATAGATAAGAAGAGAAAAGCATGATTACACTATTTCTATCACCGAGCTGTACATCATGTCGTAAGGCTAAGGCCTGGTTAGAAAAACATAAGGTTCCCTTTGTGGAACACAATATTATGACCAGTCCTTTAACAAGAAAAGAATTGCAACACATCCTTTCCTTGACCGAAAATGGTACTGATGACATCATTTCAACTCGTTCAAAAATTTTTCAAAAATTGAATATTGATGTAGAGAGTATTTCGGTATCGGAATTGCTTCATTTGATTGAGCAGTACCCTAGTCTTTTGCGTCGTCCCATTATTATCGATGCCAAGCGCATGCAGATCGGTTTTAATGAAGATGAGATTCGTGCTTTTCTTCCTCGTAGTTACCGTAAGCAAGAACTAAAAGAAGCAAGAATGAGAGCTGGTATTAGTTAATGAACAAACAGTATAGTTACCCACTAGATTTGTCGTGGAGCACTGAAGAACTTGCTTCAGTGCTTTCTTTTTTTAATGATGTTGAAGCTGCCTATGAGGGCAAGGTAGAGGCTAAAAAGTTACTGGACTCCTATAAGGGATTCAAGGCGGTCGTGCCAAGCAAGAGTGAGGAGAAACGTTTGGGACGAGAATTTGAAACAGTTAGTGGCTATTCGCTTTACCGAGCAGTTCAGGCTGCCAAGGAAAAAGGGGAAGGAAAGATTTCTCTTGGAAAGTAAATTTGAATTTGCTAAAGAGCTAATTAAGAAAGCGGGCCAGTACATACTTGACCATATGCAGGAAGATTTGCAGGTTACGACTAAGTCCTCTCCAACAGATTTGGTGACCAGACTGGACAAGGAAGTTCAGGAGCTATTGGTTGGTGAGATTTTGTCCCGTTATCCTGAGGATAAGATTTGTGCTGAAGAAGGTTGTCTGCGAGCTTCAGTTCAAGAGGGCAAGGTTTGGGTCATTGATCCCATTGATGGGACCAATAATTTTGTGGCCCAGCAGGAAGATTTTGCTGTCATGATGGCTTATTTTGAAAATGGTCAGGGGCAGTTTGGGCTGATTTATGATGTGGTCAAAGGGGATTGTTATCACGGTGGTGGGGAATTTCCGGTTTGCCGAAACGATCAGCCCCTAGCTCCTTTTAAAACTAAACCACTTGGAGATTTTCTTATTGCAGGGAATAGTGGCATGCTGGAAACCAATGAATGGGGACTGGCTGATTTGAGTCGAGCCGTACTAGGTGTACGTGTCTATGGTAGTGCGGCCATTAGTTTTGCCAAGATTTTGTCAGGGCGTTTGTTGACCTATGTCACCTATCTGCAACCATGGGATTATGCTGCGGCTAGTATTTTAGGGGAAAGTCTGGGCTATGAGGTTGTGACTCTTTCTGGTGAAGCTCCTGATTTTCAAACCAGACAACCGGTCATGATGCTACCTCTTGAGATGCAGGAGGAAATTCAGTCCTATATTTACGAAAGGAAAAGAACTTAAATGCAATTTCCAGAAGGATTTGTTGAAAAATATGAAGAGATACTAGGAGATGAGGCAAGAGATTTTCTTGCCTCTTTTGAGGAGGAAGCGGTTTCGGCCTTTCGGGTCAATCCCTTAAAAGAAGAGCAACTTTCCTTTTCTGATGCCATTCCTCAAACCCCTTGGGGACACTATGGGAAGGTTTCAGGTAAATCGCCTGAGCATGCTACAGGTTTAGTATATTCGCAAGAACCCGCTGCTCAAATGGTGGCTCAGGTAGCCCAGCCTAGTCCTGGAATGAAGGTTTTGGATTTGGCCGCTGCACCGGGTGGTAAATCAACTCAATTAGCAGCCTATCTAGCAGGGGAAGGGCTTCTTGTTTCCAATGAAATTTCAAGCAAACGGGCTAAGATTTTAGTAGAAAACATGGAGCGCTTTGGAGCGACAAATGTCGTGGTGACCAATGAATCTGCTGACCGTTTGTCCAAGGTCTTTAAAGGCTATTTTGACCTCATTGTCCTAGATGCCCCTTGCTCAGGGGAAGGGATGTTCCGTAAGCAACCAGATGCTATGGACTATTGGAGCCTTGATTATCCGAGCCAATGTGCTAGCTTGCAAAGAGAAATTCTGGAAGATGCAGTAACCATGCTTGCAGAAGGTGGCCGTCTGGTTTATTCAACCTGTACCTGGGCACCTGAGGAAAACGAAGAGATTGTCAATTGGCTACTGGAGGAGTATGATTTTGACTTGTTGCCAGTAGAGCATATCAATGGAATGGTAGCTGGTATTGACCTGCCAGAAACGGCTCGGATGTACCCTCATCATTTTAAGGGAGAGGGTCAGTTTGTAGCTCATCTACAGTTTAAGGGTGATAATCCAGCTCCTAAATTTAAGGCAAGTAAGAGCAATCTCAGCCGAGAACAAGTTGTCTTGTGGCAGGAATTTGCCCAAAAACACCTAAAAATCAATCTATCAGGTATCTTGCAGACGTTTGGAGATCAGCTTTATCTCTTGCCAGAACTTTTGCCAGATTTAGGGAAACTCAAGATTGCTCGCAATGGACTGCATCTAGGGACCTTTAAGAAGAAACGCTTTGAGCCTAGTTTTGCTCTTGGTCTAGCCTTGAAACCGAGTCAGGTCAAGCAGTCGGTTGAAATTGACCAAGAAGAGTTTGTAAAGTATGTGGCTGGAGAAACTGTTCAGCTGGCAGAAAGTCTGCCAAATGGTTGGTACCAAGTTTTGGTTCAAGGCAATGGTTTGGGCTTTGCTAAGGTGACTGGAAATGTTTTGAAAAATTATTTTCCTAAAGGTCTCAGATTCAAGTGAAAATGCTAGTCAAAGTAGCTTGTCTATGTTATAGTGGAAGTATGGATTTTTTTCAAATTGTCTTTCATTTTAAGTCAAAATTGGTGGGAAGGTAACTAAGCAAATTTCTAGTTAAACCAAGCTAATACTCTTCGAAAATCAAATTCAAACCGCGTCAACGTCGCCTTGCCGTACTCAAGTACAGCCTGCGGCTAGTTTCCTAGTTTGCTCTTTGATTTTCATTGAGTATAAGAACTTTAGTTGGCTCCCAATTATCAAAAGAAAAACATAAATAAATAGTTGAAAAAATTCACAGCATTCACCATTATTTTCAAGGAGAAAAACAGTGAAAAAAAGGAAAAAACTCGCTCTATCCCTTGCGGCTCTTTTGCTGGCAGGTTCTTTGGCGGGATGTGCTAGCTGGATTGATCGTGGAGAATCCATGACAGCTGTTGGTTCAACGGCTCTTCAGCCCTTGGTCGAAGCAGCAGCAGATGAATTTGGCTCTATGCACATTGGAAAAACAGTCAACGTCCAAGGTGGAGGATCTGGTACAGGTCTGTCTCAGGTTCAGTCTGGAGCCGTTGATGTAGGAAATTCAGACGTATTTGCCGAGGAAAAAGACGGTATAAACGCATCCGCTCTAGTAGACCACAAGGTTGCTGTAGCGGGCTTGGCAGTGATTGTAAACAAAGAAGTTGACGTTGAAAATCTGACAACTGAACAACTCCGTAGTATCTTCACAGGCCAAGTGACCAACTGGAAAGAGGTCGGTGGAAAAGATCTAGCCATTTCTATTATCAACCGTGCAGCAAGTTCTGGTTCGCGTGCAACCTTTGATAGTGTTGTCATGGATGGCCAATCTGCCATGCAGAGTCAAGAACAGGATTCAAATGGGATGGTCAAAAACATTGTTTCCCAGACACCAGGAGCCATTTCTTACCTAGCCTTTGCCTATGTGGATGACTCGGTGAAACGCATGAAGTTGAATGGCTATGAGCCAATTGCAGAAAATGTTACAAGCAATAACTGGCCTTTGTGGTCTTACGAACACATGTATACCCTAGGTCAACCAAATGAATTGGTGGCAGAATTTCTCAACTTTGTCCTCTCAGATGAAGCGCAAAGTGGAATCGTTAAGGGGATGGGTTACATTTCTGTTAAGGAAATGAAGGTTGAAAAAGATGCTGTCGGAACGGTGACAGCGCTAGAAGGGAGTCAATAATGAATCAAGAAGAATTAGCTAAAAAATTACTTTCTCCCTCAAAGAACTCTCGTTTAGAGAAACTAGGAAAAGGTTTGACCTTTGCCTGTCTGTCTTTGATTGTCATCATTGTGGCAATGATTTTGATTTTCGTAGCCCAAAAAGGCTTGTCGACCTTCTTTGTCAATGGAGTTAATATCTTTGATTTCCTATTTGGTCAAACTTGGAATCCTTCAGGTAAACAATTTGGTGCCCTTCCTATGATTTTGGGTTCCTTTATTGTCACAATCCTGTCAGCACTTATCGCAACTCCTTTTGCCATTGGAGCAGCTGTCTTTATGACCGAAGTCTCACCAAAAGGTGCTAGAATCTTGCAACCAGCCATTGAATTGCTGGTCGGTATCCCTTCCGTTGTGTATGGATTTATCGGTTTGCAGGTCGTAGTTCCTTTTGTTCGCAGTGTCTTTGGTGGAACTGGTTTTGGGATTTTGTCAGGGATTTTCGTTCTCTTTGTCATGATTTTACCGACGGTAACCTTTATGACAACGGATAGTTTGCGTGCGGTGCCTCGTCACTACCGTGAAGCTAGTTTGGCTATGGGGGCCACTCGTTGGCAAACCATCTGGCGCGTGACCTTGAAGGCAGCGCGTTCAGGGATTTTCACAGCAGTGGTCTTTGGGATGGCGCGTGCCTTTGGTGAGGCCTTGGCCATTCAGATGGTAGTCGGAAACTCAGCAGTTGTCCCAACTTCATTGACAACACCTGCTGCGACCTTGACCTCTGTGTTGACCATGGGTATCGGAAATACCGTTATGGGAACAGTTGACAATAACGTTCTCTGGTCACTGGCCTTAGTCTTACTCTTGATGAGTTTGGCCTTCAACAGTGTGATTAAATTGATTACGAAAGAAAGAGGAAAGAAAAACTATGCACGCTAAGAAATTAGATAAAATTGCAACAGCTGTCCTCTACTCGATTGCAGGGATTATCGTTGCCATCTTGGCATCCTTGATTCTCTATATCTTGGTTCGTGGTTTGCCTCACATCTCTTGGTCTTTCTTGACTGGCAAATCATCTTCTTACCAAGCAGGTGGAGGGATTGGAATTCAGCTTTATAATTCCTTCTTCCTTTTGGTCATTACCTTGATTATCTCTGTGCCTTTGTCTATGGGAGCTGGGATTTTCCTAGCTGAATATGCCAAGAAAGGTCCTGTGACCAATTTTGTCAGAACCTGTATTGAAATCTTATCTTCACTGCCATCAGTGGTTGTGGGTCTCTTTGGTTATTTGATCTTTGTAGTTCAGTTTGAGTATGGATTTTCAATAATCTCAGGTGCCTTGGCCTTGACGGTCTTTAACCTGCCTCAGATGACGCGTAATGTTGAGGACAGTTTGAAACACGTTCACCATACGCAGCGTGAAGCTGGTCTGGCCCTTGGGATTTCTCGTTGGGAGACTGTGGTCCATGTGGTCATTCCAGAAGCCCTACCAGGTATTGTGACTGGAGTCGTCTTGGCCTCTGGTCGTATATTTGGTGAGGCTGCGGCTCTTATCTATACAGCAGGACAATCCGCTCCAGCCCTTGACTGGTCTAACTGGAATATTCTCAGTGTGACTAGCCCAATCTCTATCTTCCGTCAAGCAGAAACCTTGGCTGTCCACATCTGGAAGGTCAATAGTGAAGGAACCATTCCAGATGGAACTATCGTATCAGCAGGTTCTGCGGCCGTGCTCCTCATCTTTATCCTCATTTTTAACTTTGGAGCCCGTAAACTCGGAAGCTACTTACACAAGAAATTAACCGCTGCCTAAAGGAGAAGCCATGTCAAAATATAATTGGGATGAAAAGCATATCATCACCTTTCCTGAAGAGAAAGTGGCCCTCTCTACTAAGGATTTACATGTTTACTACGGTAAAAATGAATCTATTAAGGGCATCGATATGCAATTTGAAAAAAATAAAATCACGGCCTTAATTGGCCCTTCTGGTTCAGGGAAATCAACCTACCTCCGCAGTCTCAACCGTATGAATGATACCATTGATATTGCCAAGGTCACAGGTCAAATCCTCTATCAAGGGATTGATGTCAACCGCCCAGAAATCAACGTTTATGAGATGCGCAAGCACATTGGAATGGTCTTCCAACGCCCAAATCCCTTTGCCAAGTCTATCTACCGCAATATCACTTTTGCTCATGAACGTGCAGGGGTTAAGGACAAGCAAGTCTTGGATGAAATTGTGGAAACTTCTCTCCGTCAAGCTGCCCTTTGGGATCAGGTCAAAGACGATTTGCACAAGTCAGCCTTGACCTTATCAGGTGGTCAGCAGCAACGTCTTTGTATCGCTCGTGCTATTTCTGTTAAACCAGATATTCTCTTGATGGATGAGCCAGCGTCTGCCTTGGATCCGATTGCGACAGCCCAGCTGGAAGAAACCATGTTGGAATTAAAGAAGGACTTTACCATCATTATCGTGACCCACAGTATGCAACAGGCTGCGCGTGCTAGTGATTACACAGGATTTTTCTACTTGGGTGACTTGATTGAGTATGATAAGACGTCTAATATTTTCCAAAATGCCAAACTACAGTCAACCAATGACTACGTAACAGGACACTTTGGATAGAAAGGAAACAGTATGACAGAAGCGATTTTACAGGTGTCAGACCTGTCCGTTTACTACAATCAAAAGAAGGCCTTGAATAGTGTTTCCCTCTCTTTCCAACCCAAGGAGATTACAGCCTTGATTGGTCCATCTGGATCAGGGAAATCAACCCTCCTCAAGGCTATCAACCGCATGGGGGATCTCAATCCAGAGGTGACTACAACTGGTTCGGTGGTTTACAACGGCCACAACATTTACAGTCCACGTACCGATACGGTTGAATTGCGTAAGGAAATCGGTATGGTCTTTCAACAACCGAACCCTTTCCCTATGTCTATCTACGAAAATGTTGTTTACGGGCTTCGTATCAATGGAGTTAAGGATAAGCAGGTTCTGGATGAAGCGGTAGAAAAAGCCCTACAACGAGCTTCTATCTGGGATGAGGTCAAGGATCGCCTGCATGATTCAGCTATCGGTCTTTCAGGTGGACAACAGCAACGTGTCTGTGTTGCCCGTGTCTTGGCAACCAGTCCTAAAATCATTCTCTTGGATGAACCGACTTCAGCCTTGGACCCTATCTCGGCTGGTAAGATTGAGGAAACCTTGTATGGTCTAAAAGATAAATACACCATGCTCTTGGTTACGCGTTCCATGCAACAAGCCTCTCGTATCTCTGACAAGATAGGATTTTTCCTTGATGGAGATTTGATTGAGTTTAACGATACCAAGAAGATGTTCCTAAACCCACAACACAAGGAAACAGAAGATTATATTTCAGGAAAATTTGGATAAGGAGATAAATGATGTTACGTTCTCAATTTGAAGAAGATTTAGAGAAATTGCACAACCAGTTCTACGCTATGGGACAAGAAGTGCTATCCCAAATCAATCGTACAGTGCGTGCCTTTGTTACGCACGACCGTGATTTGGCCAAGGAAGTCATCGAAGACGATGCAGAAGTAAACGAATACGAAGTGAAGTTGGAGAAGAAATCATTTGAAATGATTGCCCTTCAACAACCCGTTTCTCAAGATTTGCGTACTGTTTTGACAGTCTTGAAGGCTGTATCTGACTTGGAACGTATGGGGGACCATGCCGTTTCCATTGCCAAGGCGGCAATTCGTATGAAGGGGGAGCAACGCATCCCAGCTGTTGAAGAAGAAATCAAGAGAATGGGTCGCGATGTCAAGAACTTCGTTGAAGCAGCCCTTGAACTCTATCTCAATGGTTCAGTAGACCAGGCCTATGAAGTAGCAGCCATGGATGAAAAAATCAACCATTACTTTGATAGCATTCGTGACTTGGCTACAGAAGAAATCAAGAAAAATCCTGATGCCATTGTTACAGGTCGTGATTACTTCCAAGTGATTGCCTTCTTGGAACGTATTGGAGACTATGCCAAGAATATCTGTGAATGGGTTGTTTACTTTGAAACAGGCAAGATTGTCGAACTATAAAACAGATTCATTCTGTATAAAAAGGAGCTTGAAATCAACTGATAGCTCCTTTTCTTGAATGAAAAAAATATTTTTAAGATAAAAATTCAAAAAACACTTGACAAGTAACTTGGATAGCGTTATAATTATACAAAATTAACAGAGAGGTTGTTTATTTATGAAATCAAAAAAATGGATATTTGTTTTATGTAGTTTTCTTGCAAGTTTCTTCTTAGTAGCTTGCCAGTCGGGTTCTAATGGTTCTCAGTCAGCTGTTGAGGCCATTAAGCAAAAGGGGAAATTAGTTGTGGCGACTAGTCCTGACTATGCACCTTTTGAGTTCCAATCATTGGTTGACGGAAAAAACCAGGTAGTCGGTGCGGACATTGATATGGCCCAAGCTATCGCTGATGAACTTGGGGTTAAGTTGGAAATCTCAAGCATGAGTTTTGACAATGTCTTGACTAGTCTTCAAACAGGTAAGGCTGATCTAGCGGTTGCGGGAATTAGCGCTACTGACGAGAGAAAAGAAGTCTTTGATTTTTCAATCCCTTACTATGAAAACAAGATTAGTTTCTTGGTTCGTAAGGCTGATGTAGAAAAATACAAGGATTTAACTAGCCTTGAAAGTGCTAATATTGCAGCCCAAAAAGGGACTGTTCCAGAAGCTATGGTCAAGGAACAATTGCCAAAAGCTCAATTGACTTCCCTAACTAATATGGGTGAAGCTGTCAATGAGTTACAGGCTGGAAAAGTAGATGCCGTTCATATGGATGAGCCTGTTGCTCTTAGCTATGCTGCTAAAAATACAGACCTAGCTGTCGCAACTGTTAGCTTGAAGATGAAGGACGGCGAAGCCAATGCAGTTGCCCTTAGAAAAAATAGTGCTGATTTGAAAGAAGTGGTGGACAAGGTCATCCAAAAACTCAAGGATGACGGTACCTACCAAAAATATCTTGAAAAGGCAGCAAGCCTAACAGAAATTGAAGAATAATACTCAATGAAAATCAAAGAGCAAACTAGGAAGCTAGCCGCAGGTTGCTCAAAGCACTGCTTTGAGGTTGTAGATAAGACTGACGAAGTCAGTTACATATATCTACGGTAAGGCGACGCTGACGTGGTTTGAAGAGATTTTCGAAGAGTATAAGAAAAAGCAGAGTTGGAAGTCAGTCCAATTCTGCTTTTAAATAGTCTAAAACATTTTCCAGATTGTCTAAGGACACCTTGGCAAATTGATAAGGACAGGTGCTTAAATAGGCCTCTTCAAAGAAATCCAAGCCCAGTTGGCTGTGTTTGAGACTAGCAATTTTAGGATATTGTCTCAGGTCTAGTAATAAACCATCGTGAAGGGGATAATGAGGAAGGGGACAAGGAGTGTTAGCTAGTCTTTCCTCGATTTGCTTCTGGTGAGCTTCCTGATTGGACAAGCGAACCAGACGATTTTTCTCAAATAATTGACTGTCGATATAGAGTGATAAGGCCTTTTGCATGATGAGGTTGCTATCGTAGTCTAGGATATTTTTGTAGGCCACAAAGGCTTCCTTGATAGCATTTGGAAGGATGAGTGCTGTTATCCGCAAGGCTGGAAAGAGGCTGGTTGAGAAGGACTTGATATAAATGACGCGCTCTTCTGTATCCAGATAGTGGAAGGTTTGGCCCTTCTTGGAGTCCAAATCACCCAGATAATCGTCCTCTACGATATAGACACTATACTTGGCAGCTAAGTCAAGAATAGCCCGTTTGTCCTGCTCTGAATAGGAATGGCCTAGAGGATAGTGAAATCGAGGAATGGTATAGAAAAACTTAATTTTTCCTGTCTTGAAGTGTCGCTCCAGCTCCTTCAAGTCAATCCCATCAATGCCTCGTTCAATCGTTTGATGGTCCAGACCTTGAGCAATCAAGAGGCGATTCATTCGATGGTAGGTCGGTTGTTCCACCAAGATTTCCTTGGCTTGGCTAGGAAAGGAAATTTGAGAAAGGATAAAAAGGGCTTGTTGGGTTCCAGAGGTCAGTACCAGTTGGTCAGCCTTGCAGTAGAGGGCTTGGTCAAAGAGGAGTTGGTGAATGGATTGTCTTAAGTCTTCTAATCCTTCTTGGTTGTCATAGTAGTTGAAGAGGTAGTTTTCCCGGCCAATTAAGGTTTCATTGACACAGAGTCGGAAATCGTCATAGGCGCTGGCGTGTTCGTCCGTAACCTCAATTTCTAGGTCCTGGTGTTGCCCTTGTTCTAGGACATAGTAACCACTCTGGGGCTTGGCATAGAGGTATTGTTCGTGCCGTAATTCCAGCAGGGCTCGTTGAATGGTGTCCTTGCTGCAGTGAAAGTCAAGGCTCAGTTGACGAATAGAAGGCAGGCGGCTTCCCGTCGGAAATCGTCCAGACTCGATACTATTTTTCAGATAGGAAACAACCTCTTGGTACTTGCTTTGTTTCTTCATTCCAGACCTCCCTTGATTTTGTTACATTGTACCCTTTTTTTTCCTTCTTGGCAATGTCTAGAGTGTTTCTCTCGTTCACATCTAGGAGCAAATGTGGTATACTTAGGAGTAAGATTTATAGAATAACAGACAAGAAAGTGAATGGATAAGAACGTGCAGGAACCAGTGAAATTATTTCAATACAATACCCTTGGAGCCTTGATGGCTGGCCTTTATGGTGGTACTATGACAGTAGGAGAATTGCTAGAACATGGTGACCTTGGTTTGGGAACCTTGGATTCTATTGATGGAGAATTGATTGTCTTGGATGGCAAGGCCTATCAGGCCAAAGGCTCAGGAGAACAACCAGAAATTGTAGAAGTATCACCAGATGCCCTTATTCCTTATGCAGCAGTAGTACCACATCAGGCAGAGGTCATTTTCCGCCAGCGCTTTGAGATGACGGACAAGGAATTGGAAGAGCGAATCGAGTCTTATTATGATGGGGAAAATCTTTTCCGATCGATCAAGATTCGTGGGGAATTTTCGCATATGCATGTGCGTATGATTCCCAAGTCAACACCAGATACCAAGTTTGCTGAGGTAGCAACCCATCAACCTGAATATAGTCGTGACAATGTGGCGGGAACCATCGTTGGTTTCTGGACGCCAGAGATTTTCCATGGAGTCAGTGTGGCAGGCTATCATCTCCACTTCATCTCAGATGATTTGACCTTCGGTGGGCATGTCATGGACTTTGTCATCAAGGAAGGCATTATCGAGGTGGGAGCAGTTGACCAGTTGGACCAACGTTTCCCAGTCCAAGACCGTCAATACTTGTTTGCTAAGTTCAATGTTGACGAGATGAAAAAAGATATTGAAAAGGCAGAATAGGAGAAGAAAATGACCATTCATATTATCATTACCATGGTGCTGTTGCTAGCTTTTCTGTTTGGGAGCATTTGGTATGCCAAAAAGAAATACCAGATCAATTTAGCTGTCTTGGGCTTGGGGGCTGTTGCCTTCTTTGTCTCTTCACAGATTTTGGAAAAACTGGTGCATATCTTGGTTTTGCATCCTCAAAAAGACGGTAGTATTGCCCTCTTGCAGGATCATCCGCTTGTCTATATCATTTATGGTCTAGCCATGGCAGCATTTTTTGAGGAAACAGCTCGCCTTATTTTTTTCAAATGGTTGGAGAAAAAGAGAAGTTTGGAAAAGGCAGATGCCTTGGCCTATGGCTTGGGGCATGGTGGCTTGGAGTTGATTTTCCTAGGCCTTACTAGTTTGATCAATCTCTACATCGTTCTTTCGGCAGTTCAAACGCAAAATCCACAGATTATGCAATTACTGTCTGAAAATATGTTGAAAACCATCCAGTCGCTATCAATCTGGCAGATTTATTTGCTTGGTTTTGAGCGAATCTTGGCGCTAGGTTTCCAATTACTTTTGACAGTTTGGGTTTACCAAGCTATTCGCCAGAAGAAATGGATTTATCTCCTAGCAGCCTATGGCCTACATGCCTTCTTTGATCTGGCACCATCTCTAGTCCAAGTTGGCTGGCTGACAAATCCAGTCTTGGTTGAAGTGGTCCTAGCACTGGAGCTCGTTCTGGTTGCCTATGGAACCAAGGCAATCTTTTGTAAAAAATCATAAAAAGAGGGGAAACCTCTTTTTTGTTTAAAATAAGCCCAAGATTTTTTTAGGGTCGTCAAATGGTCTTAAAAATGGTATAATGGAATGAATTTTGTAAAAGGAAGAGTGACATGTCTGTAAGAGAAAAAATGCTTGAAATCTTAGAAGGAATTGATATCCGTTTTAAGGAACCCTTGCATAGTTATAGTTATACAAAAGTAGGTGGAGAGGCTGATTATCTGGTCTTTCCACGAAATCGTTTTGAGTTGGCTCGCCTTGTCAAATTTGCCAATCAAGAAAATATTCCTTGGATGGTTCTTGGAAATGCCAGCAACATTATCGTTCGTGATGGTGGGATTCGTGGATTTGTCATCTTGTGTGACAAGCTCAATAACGTTTCAGTTGATGGATATACCATCGAAGCAGAAACAGGAGCCAACTTGATTGAGACAACTCGCATTGCCCTTCGTCATAGTTTGACTGGCTTTGAGTTTGCTTGTGGCATTCCTGGAAGCGTTGGTGGTGCTGTCTTTATGAATGCCGGTGCCTATGGTGGCGAGATTGCCCACATCTTGCAGTCTTGTAAGGTCTTGACCAAGGATGGAGAAATCGAAACCCTGTCTGCCAAGGACTTGGCTTTTGGTTACCGCCACTCAGCCATTCAAGAGTCTGGTGCAGTTGTCTTGTCAGCTAAATTTGCCCTTGCTCCAGGAACCCATCAGGTTATCAAGCAGGAAATGGACCGTTTGACGCACCTACGCGAACTCAAGCAACCTTTAGAATATCCATCTTGTGGTTCGGTCTTTAAGCGTCCAGTAGGTCATTTTGCAGGTCAATTAATTTCAGAAGCTGGCTTGAAAGGCTATCGTATCGGTGGCGTAGAAGTGTCTGAAAAGCACGCGGGATTTATGATCAATGTTGCTGACGGAACGGCCAAAGACTACGAAGACTTGATTGAGTCTGTTATCGAAAAAGTCAAGGAACACTCTGGCGTTACTCTTGAGAGAGAAGTCCGTATTCTAGGTGAAAGCAAGTAGGAAGCTGTAGTTGAAAAGCTGCTGCTATGTCATGGAAAGGGGGTGAAAGCCTATCGTTAGTGCAGAAGAATGTAGGCAGTTCAATCTCCTACACGAGGTAGTAGCGGCCTGACAGAGCCCTGATCTGTTAATCTATGAAAAAGAAGGAATAAATGACAATTGAAAAAACCAATTATTGAATTCAAAAACGTCTCAAAAGTTTTTGAAGACAGCAACACTAAGGTTCTCAAAGACATCAACTTTGAGTTGGAAGAAGGGAAATTCTACACCCTTCTAGGCGCATCTGGTTCAGGGAAATCAACTATCCTTAACATCATTGCAGGTTTACTGGATGCGACGACAGGAGATATTTTGCTGGATGGTGTCCGTATCAATGACATTCCAACCAACAAGCGAGACGTCCATACAGTCTTCCAATCCTATGCCTTGTTTCCACATATGAATGTGTTTGAAAATGTTGCCTTTCCGCTCCGCTTGCGTAAAATTGACAAGAAAGAAATCGAGAAACGCGTAGCGGAAGTTCTCAAGATGGTTCAGTTGGAAGGTTACGAAAAACGTTCCATCCGTAAACTCTCTGGAGGACAACGTCAGCGTGTGGCTATTGCCCGTGCCATCATCAACCAACCCCGTGTGGTTTTGCTGGACGAGCCTCTGTCAGCGCTGGACTTGAAATTAAGAACAGATATGCAGTACGAACTGCGTGAACTGCAACAACGATTGGGCATTACCTTTGTCTTTGTCACTCACGATCAGGAAGAAGCCTTGGCTATGAGTGACTGGATTTTCGTTATGAATGATGGCGAGATTGTCCAGTCTGGAACACCTGTGGATATCTACGATGAGCCGATCAATCACTTTGTTGCCACCTTTATCGGTGAGTCAAATATCTTGCCAGGAATCATGATTGAGGACTACTTGGTTGAGTTCAACGGCAAACGCTTCGAAGCGGTTGATGGTGGGATGAAGCCAAATGAACCTGTTGAGGTTGTTATTCGTCCAGAGGATTTGCGGATTACCCTTCCTGAAGAAGGCAAGCTCCAAGTTAAGGTCGATACCCAGCTCTTCCGTGGGGTTCACTATGAGATTATTGCCTATGACGAACTTGGAAATGAATGGATGATCCACTCGACTCGCAAGGCCATTGTGGGTGAGGAAATCGGTCTGGACTTTGAACCAGAAGACATCCACATCATGCGTCTCAATGAAACCGAAGAAGAGTTCGATGCCCGTATCGAAGAATACGTGGAAATCGAAGAGCAAGAAGCAGGTTTGATCAATGCAATCGAGGAGGAAAGAGATGAAGAAAACAAGCTCTAAACTCTTTGTAGTGCCCTACATGCTTTGGATTGCACTCTTTGTCCTGGCACCCTTGGTATTGATTTTCGGCCAATCCTTTTTCAACATTGAAGGACAATTCAGTTTAGAAAATTATAAGTCCTATTTTGCGTCACAAAACTTGACCTACCTAAAAATGAGTTTCAACTCTGTACTCTATGCAGGAATTGTGACCTTTGTGACCTTGCTTATCAGCTATCCAACAGCCCTCTTTTTGACCCGTCTCAAGCACCGTCAACTCTGGCTTATGCTGATTATCCTGCCTACTTGGATCAATTTGCTCCTTAAAGCCTATGCTTTTATCGGGATTTTTGGTCAGAATGGCTCTATTAACCAATTCTTGGAATTTATCGGAATCGGTTCACAGCAATTGCTCTTTACCGATTTCTCCTTCATCTTTGTCGCAAGCTACATCGAGCTTCCCTTTATGATTTTGCCGATTTTCAATGTCTTGGACGATATGGATAACAATCTCATCAATGCCAGCTATGACCTCGGTGCGACCAAGTGGGAGACCTTCCGTCATGTCATCTTCCCTTTATCGATGAACGGCGTGCGAAGTGGAGTTCAGTCGGTCTTTATTCCAAGCTTGAGTCTCTTCATGCTGACCCGTTTGATTGGTGGGAACCGCGTTATCACCTTGGGGACAGCCATTGAGCAGAACTTCCTGACCAATGACAACTACGGTATGGGTTCAACCATCGGTGTGATTCTCATTCTGACCATGTTCATCACCATGTGGGTGACCAAGGAAAGGAGAGAACGATGAAAAAATTTGCCAATCTATATCTGGGACTGGTCTTTCTTGTCCTCTACCTGCCAATCTTTTACTTGATTGGCTACGCCTTTAATGCAGGCAACGACATGAACAGCTTTACAGGCTTTAGTTTGAGCCATTTTAAAACCATGTTTGGCGATGGTCGTCTCATGTTGATTGTGACTCAGACCTTTTTCTTGGCCTTTCTGTCAGCCTTGATAGCGACCATTATCGGGACTTTCGGTGCTATTTACATTTATCAGTCTCGTAAGAAATACCAAGAAGCCTTTCTTTCCCTCAATAATATCCTCATGGTTGCTCCTGATGTTATGATTGGTGCTAGCTTCTTGATTCTCTTTACCCAACTCAAGTTTTCACTTGGATTCTTGACAGTTCTTTCCAGTCACGTGGCCTTCTCCATTCCTATCGTGGTCTTGATGGTCTTGCCTCGACTCAAGGAAATGAATGGCGACATGATTCATGCGGCTTACGACTTGGGAGCCAGTCAATTTCAGATGTTCAAGGAAATCATGCTTCCTTACCTGACACCGTCTATCATTGCAGGTTATTTCATGGCCTTCACCTATTCGCTAGATGACTTTGCCGTGACCTTCTTTGTAACGGGAAATGGCTTTTCAACCCTCTCAGTCGAGATTTACTCTCGAGCTCGCAAGGGGATTTCGCTAGAAATCAATGCCCTGTCTGCCCTTGTCTTTCTCTTTAGTATTATCCTAGTTGTTGGATATTACTTTATCTCACGTGAGAAGGAGGAGCAAGCATGAAAAAACTCTATTCATTTTTAGCAGGAATTGTAGCCATTATCCTTGTCTTGTGGGGAATTGCGACTCATCTCGATAGTAAAATCAATAGCCGAGATAGTCAAAAACTGGTTATCTACAACTGGGGAGACTATATCGATCCAGAACTCTTGGAGCAATTCACAGAAGAAACAGGAATCCAAGTCCAGTATGAGACCTTTGATTCCAACGAAGCCATGTATACCAAGATTAAGCAGGGTGGAACGACTTATGATATTGCCATCCCAAGTGAGTACATGATTAACAAGATGAAGGACGAAGACCTTTTGGTGCCACTTGATTATTCAAAACTTGAAGGAATCGAAAATATCGGACCAGAGTTTCTCAACCAATCCTTTGATCCAGGTAATAAATTCTCTATTCCTTACTTCTGGGGAACACTGGGAATTGTCTACAATGAAACTATGGTCGATGAAGTGCCTGAGCATTGGGATGACCTCTGGAAGCCAGAGTATAAGAACTCTATCATGCTCTTTGATGGGGCGCGTGAGGTGCTGGGACTAGGACTCAATTCGCTAGGCTACAGCCTCAACTCCAAGGATACCCAGCAGTTGGAAGAGACAGTGGACAAGCTTTACAAGCTCACTCCAAATATCAAGGCTATTGTGGCGGACGAGATGAAGGGATACATGATTCAGAATAACGCTGCTATCGGCGTGACCTTCTCTGGTGAAGCCAGCCAAATGCTAGAAAAAAATGAAAATCTACGCTATGTGGTACCGACAGAAGCCAGCAACCTTTGGTTTGACAATATGGTCATTCCCAAAACAGTCAAAAACCAAGATGCAGCCTATGCCTTTATCAACTTTATGTTGAAACCTGAAAATGCTCTCCAAAATGCGGAGTATGTCGGCTATTCAACTCCAAACCTACCAGCCAAGGAACTGCTACCAGAGGAGAAAAAAGAAGACAAAGCCTTCTATCCAGACGCTGAAACTATGAAACACCTAGAAGTTTATGAGAAATTTGACCATAAATGGACAGGAAAATATAGCGACCTCTTCCTGCAGTTTAAAATGTATCGGAAGTAGGAGTTAGCAGTCACGAAACGAATCAGTTAGAGCTGGTTCGTTTTTTTAACTCTTTTTCTTTGCAATAACAATATTTTATGGTATAATGTAAGCGTAAACACAAACACAAGAAACTCTCTAAATATTCTATGCTTTTAAAAAAGATAGGAGGAATAAATCATGAAAAAGAAGTTTATGATTTTCTTAACAGCAGTTGCTAGTTTATTGTTTTTAACAACATTTTCAACTACAAAGGCAGATGAAAATATTGACAATAACGGTAGTTATGAAACAAGAACATCTTTAGTAATGAAAGTCGGGGATTCTGCTACACAAGTATTTACAGATAATTCTGGGGAAGAAAATGTAATTACCGTTACAAAGGTTGCTGACAGACCTAGAACCAGTTTTAGATGGGCACAAGTTGGTAGTGAAAAAGCTAGTAACGGAACTTATCATATAAGTTACAGACGCGGGATATTTAACTGTGGCTTCTATATCACAATAGATACTCGTAACATTACCAGCGCATATGATTTATGGTATTTCCATCTAGTAGGCACAAACTCCGCAAATTTAGTGCATGAAAGTAATAGGAGAGCAACAGCATATTTCACATTTCAACTCAGTGTTCCTTGGATTAACGGCCCAAGTTGGGACGGAGCTCTTCGAGCAGAGCTCGACGCAGACTATCTAGTTACACTGGTGAAGTAAAATGGGAATGTTTGGTTTGATGACAGTCGCTCTTACTATAACTCTCTTTCTAATCATCATTTTTTTAATAGTAAAAAATCTTAAGAAATAAACAATTTAAAATATTTAGAGAGCAGATAAAGACACCAAAATTAAATAATTTGGTGTCTTTTATTATGAAATATTCAAAAACTTGGGATAAAAGTTGGGATAAAAAGAAAAATGGCAGTAAGAAAAAGTATATTCTGAAAAAGTAATCTGAGATGTAGGGAATGGGTTATTTAAATAGGAATCATTTCCAGTTGACGCAAACTTAAAAAAACGTTATAATAAGAAAGTTGAGAATTGATTTTCTCTTGTCTTAGTCCAGAGAAATGGCGGTGCTGCGAGCCATCTAAGCTAGAAAGTCATGCTACTCAATTTAACAATTGCATAAGAACAAGAGAATGACAAGTTCATTGAATGAAGGTGGTACCGCGGTTTTTCGCCCTTCGTGATATGAGCTTGTCTTTTGATTTTTGGAGGTGTTGATGAAAACATTTCTTGTCAAACAAAAGTTTCGTCTTGGAGGCGAACGCTTCGCTATCAAGGATGACAGGGGAGAAATCGCCTATCAGGTGGAGGGATCATTTTTTAAGATTCCCAAAACTTTTACCATCTATGATGCGGCTGGTGAACAGGTCAGTCAGATTAGTAAAGAAATCTTGACCTTGCTTCCTCGTTTTGAGATTCAGCTTCGGGATGGCTCGAGTTTTGTCATTCGCAAGAAGTTGACCTTCTGGCGAGATAAGTATGAGTTTGATAATCTAGGTCTTCGTATCGAGGGCAATATCTGGGATTTGAATTTCAAATTGCTGGATGATCGCGATCAGCTGATTGCGGAAATTAAGAAGGAACTCTTCCATCTGACCTCTACCTATACCGTAACGGTTCTTGAGGATGCTTATGCAGACCTAGTCATTTCCCTCTGTGTCGCGATTGACTATGTGGAAATGCTGGAAAGCCAATCACATTAAACAAGCAAATAAGGAGACAATATGAAACAACTATCTAGTGCACAAGTACGCCAAATGTGGCTTGATTTCTGGGCGACCAAAGGTCACTCAGTAGAACCATCAGTGAGCTTGGTTCCTGTAAATGACCCAACGCTTTTGTGGATCAACTCTGGAGTAGCAACGCTTAAGAAATACTTTGATGGGACTATTATCCCTGAAAATCCACGTATTACCAATGCCCAAAAGGCTATCCGTACCAACGACATCGAAAACGTAGGGAAGACTGCACGTCACCATACCATGTTTGAAATGTTGGGGAACTTCTCTATCGGAGATTACTTCCGTGACGAAGCGATCACTTGGGCTTATGAGCTTTTGACAAGCCCTGAGTGGTTTGACTTCCCAGCTGAAAAACTTTACATGACCTACTATCCGGATGATAAAGATTCTTACAACCGCTGGATTGAAGTGGGAGTGGATCCAAGTCACTTGATTCCGATCGAGGACAACTTCTGGGAAATCGGTGCAGGACCTTCTGGACCAGATACAGAAATCTTCTTTGACCGTGGAGAAGCTTTTGACCCAGAAAATATCGGTATTCGCCTGCTTGCAGAAGATATTGAAAACGACCGCTATATCGAAATCTGGAACATCGTTTTGTCACAATTTAACGCAGACCCTGCTGTTCCTCGTAGCGAGTACAAGGAATTGCCACACAAGAACATTGATACGGGCGCTGGTTTGGAGCGTTTGGTGGCCGTTATCCAAGGGGCTAAGACCAACTTTGAAACGGACCTCTTCATGCCGATCATTCGTGAAGTGGAGAAATTGTCTGGTAAGGTCTATGACCAAGATGGCGACAACATGAGCTTTAAGGTCATCGCTGACCACATCCGTTCACTTTCATTTGCCATCGGTGATGGTGCCCTTCCAGGAAATGAAGGTCGTGGTTATGTCCTTCGTCGTCTTCTCCGTCGTGCTTCGATGCATGGTCAAAAATTGGGAATCAACGAGCCTTTCCTTTACAAACTCGTTCCAACCGTTGGAAAAATCATGGAAAGCTACTATCCAGAAGTGCTTGAAAAACGTGACTTTATCGAAAAAATCGTTAAGAGCGAGGAAGAGTCATTTGCGCGTACTCTTCACTCAGGTCAACACTTTGCTCAAGGCATCGTAGCAGACTTGAAAGAAAAAGGTCAATCTGTCATTGCTGGTTCAGATGTATTCAAACTCTACGACACTTATGGATTCCCAGTTGAATTGACTGAAGAAATCGCTGAAGAAGCTGGTATGACTGTAGACCGTGAAGGATTTGAAGCAGCCATGAAAGAACAGCAAGAACGTGCGCGTGCGTCAGCTGTTAAGGGTGGCTCAATGGGGATGCAAAATGAAACCCTTCAAAACATCACTGTAGAAAGTGTCTTCAACTACAATGCTAGCCAATTGTCTTCTAAATTGGTGGCTATCGTGGCTGACAATGCAGAAGTAGAAGCTGTATCAGAAGGAACTGCCTCACTTATCTTTGCGGAAACGCCATTCTATGCTGAAATGGGTGGACAGGTCGCTGACCACGGACAAATCTTGGATGCGTCAGGTAAGGTCGTGGGTACTGTGACCAATGTTCAAAAAGCACCAAACGGACAAGCTCTTCACACTGTTGAAGTCCTTGCACCGCTTGCCTTAAACCAAGAATATACCTTGGCAATCGATACCAATCGTCGTCACCGTGTTATGAAAAACCACACTGCGACTCACTTGCTTCACGCTGCCCTTCACAACATCCTTGGAAGCCACGCGACACAAGCAGGATCTCTTAACGAAGTTGAATTCCTTCGCTTTGACTTTACCCACTTCCAAGCGGTGACTGCTGAAGAATTGCGTGCCATTGAACAGCAAGTCAACGAGAAGATCTGGGAAGCTCTTGAAGTGAAGACAGTTGAAACGGATATTGACACTGCCAAAGAAATGGGAGCTATGGCTCTCTTTGGTGAGAAATACGGCAAGGAAGTTCGTGTTGTTACTATCGGTGACTACTCTATCGAGCTTTGTGGTGGTACCCACGTTGGCAACACTTCTGAAATTGGCCTCTTCAAGATTGTCAAAGAAGAAGGGATTGGATCAGGAACTCGCCGTATCTTGGCAGTGACTGGTAAGGAAGCCTTTGAAGCCTACCGTGAACAAGAAGACGCTCTTAAAGCTGTCGCAGCAACCTTGAAAGCACCTCAACTTAAAGAAGTACCTCACAAGGTAGAAGGACTTCAAGAACAACTTCGTCAATTGCAAAAAGAAAATGCTGAGTTGAAAGAAAAAGCCGCAGCTGCAGCTGCAGGCGACATCTTCAAGGATGTTAAGGAAGTCAACGGTCACCGTTACATTGCTAGCCAAGTGTCTGTATCTGATGCTGGTGCCCTTCGTACTTTTGCGGATAACTGGAAACAAAAAGACTACTCTGATCTTCTTGTCCTAGTTGCTGCTATCGGTGACAAAGTCAATGTCCTTGTAGCAAGCAAGACAAAAGACCTTCATGCAGGAAACCTTGTCAAAGAATTAGCACCAATCGTCGATGGACGTGGTGGTGGTAAACCAGACATGGCCATGGCAGGAGGAAGCAACCAAGCTAAAATCCAAGAATTGTTGGATGCAGTAGCAGGTAAATTGTAAACTCGATTATTAATTCTTTGATAATTTTAAAAATTAAGAGTTGAAAAGATATTGTTAAGAGAGTATTCTTATGAAAAGAAAAATTTATGTTGCTTTAAGTATATTTTTTGGTATGGGAACAATTGGATTTATATTTGATTCCAAAAAAATTATTGACCAACTAGGCTTCCAACAATTTATATCTCAAATTATTTTTAGTTCCGTATTTACTTTCCTTTTCTATTGGTTGTATATTAAAGATAGTAAAAAAGCTATAGCTGTTAATAGTAACAGAGATACAATAAATAAACCGATAGATGAAATATACTCATCGACCTCATCGATTGAAATACCAATAAGTGTAATAGAAGAAGAGCGAAATAAAATTAAATTAAATAAATTCAAAAGAAAAAATAATGAAATTCTCAAGTTTATTGTTGCGTTCTTTATTCCTTGGATTGGTTGGATTTATTTAATTTATAGGCTTGTTCGTTATAATATGAAAAAACATTACTTTTTAAGTGATGAATTTATTCGGAATAAAATACAAATCGATTCTTTTGTTACAGAATATAATGAAATAGCTAAATATGTTGAGAAGTTTGATGAGGTAAGCTTACAATCTACAAGTTTTGATAAATATAAGTATGCTCATGTAGCTAAAGGACAAAATACAAGTTTGTATAATATTCAACGTGATAGGAACGTTATTGATTATCAATCTAAATATATTTATAATGCTTCACTACAAGTTGTGAGAAATGCAGAGTTAGAACCTTTTAAGTATTTATGTAAGTATTTTGATTTTAAGCCTAACGAAGAAAATCTACAGCGTATTCAAGAAATTGGTGAACAAGTATCACGATTTCTTAATGCTAAAGAGAATCTTGATAATAGATTAGCAAGAATTTTAAATAGTTTAAATCCTCCACAGTTTATTTTAAAGTATTATAAAGAAGAATTTTTATATTATACCAACATTGAAGTTCCCCAAATTAATTTTAATTTTCCTACCTATACTTTTCAATATGTTAGTGCAGGTGGTAATTCTAGTCAAGTTACTTCAATTACACTAAATGAGGAAATAATTGAATTATTAATTACTTATATGGATGAGCAAGTTAAGTATAAGAAAAGTGCTAAAGCTCAACGTGCATTAATGACTAAAAAATTACGTGAGTATGTCAAAGAAAGGGACTGTTATACTTGCCAATATTGCGGAGCATCTACTGCTCAACAAGATTTATTATTGCTAGAAGTGGATCATATTATTCCAGTTTCAAAGGGTGGAATGTCTACGGAAAGTAATTTACAAACATTATGCTGGAAATGTAATAGAACAAAATCAGATAAAATTTTATAGATTTAGATGAAAATTATAATGTTTGAGAACAGAACGTGTCAATTAGTGATATAATTTTTAACAAAAATATAGGTTGTTTAAAGATCTATCCATTTGGGTAGGTCTTTTTGTGAATACAAAAAAGCCAAATCCGATTGGACCTGGCTGGATTATTATGAGTTATTAGATTGTATTGGCTGCCCAGACACTTACGGATCTAGCTGAGACTGGGAATTGTCCATAACCTTCCTCATCGATTGTAACTTGATCTTGGTGGTTTCCAAGTAAATCTATGAAAGTTTGGTTAGCCCATTCTTGGCCGACAAACATTGATTTGCTGTTTTCTTGGTCATTTGAGATAAGGACTGCGATTGGGGATTGATGTTCAGCACCTGAACGTACCCAACCGATACAGTTAGGATCATCAAAGTAGTCATTTTGTTCTCCATAGGCCAAATCTTTTCGGATGGCTAGGAGGCGGTCAAGGACCTCTTTGAAATCTTGTTGAGCATATTGTCCTGAAATCCCATAGTAGTCTCCGTAAAAGACACATGGAAGGCCATTTTGGCGTAACAGAATGAGGGCATAGGCTGCTGGTTTAAACCATTCTTCAACGGTAGACTCAAGAGCCTGACCTCGTTGTGTATCGTGGTTGTCGACAAAAGTCACAGCCTTGTCAGGCTTGAGTTCAACCAGGCTATCTGTGAAAATACCACGAAGGTCATAGTTGGAACCTGCTCGGCTAGCATCAAAGAGATTCTGGTGGAGACGAACATCGACAAGGTCAAAGCGTTCTTCCGTTTTTTCAAGATAGTCCAGATTGGCTTCCTTGTCTGGATTCCAAAATTCACCAAAAACATAGAAATCCTCACCGTATTTTTCCTTCATATCGCGGATAAAATTGCTCATGAAGAAAGAGTCAATGTGCTTAACGGCATCCAAACGGAAACCAGCAATACCAGTCGTCTCCATGAACCAGTCAGTCCAGTCATAGATATTTTTGATAACTTCAGGATGCTTAAAGTCTAGGTCGGCATACATGAGGTAGTCGTAGTTACCATTTTCGTTATCGACCAATTCCTCATTTGCCCAGCCCTTGTTGTCCCCTTGGATGAGATAAATCCCAGACTTACGGCGTTTTGCATCATAGTCAGTACCTGTGAAGTGGTACCAGTGCCAGTGGAAGTCATTGTAGGTATCGTGGCGACCATCGAAGGTAAAGCTAGTCCAGCCATTGATGGTGAAAGGTTCTCCAAGTTCGACTGTACGGTCTACAGGATCCACTTCGATGACCTGAAAGGCTTCCATGTGATCAGCCGCCGCCTTGTGATTGAGCACCACATCGGCCATAGGTTGAATTCCCTGTGCTTTTAGGGCTTGAATGGCTTGAAGATAGTCTTCTTTGAAACCATACTTGGTACGGACTGTCCCTTTTTGGTTGAACTCTCCTAGGTCGAATAAGTCATAGACCCCATAGCCTACATCTTTTTCATTGGTAGCCTTGAAAGCTGGTGGCATCCAGACATGGCTGATACCGAGATTAGCTAGGTGTGGAGCATCTTCAGCCAGACGCGTCCAGTGCTGACCGTCGTGGGGCAGATACCATTCAAAGTATTGCATGAGTGTTTGATTTTGCATGATGTTTCCTCTTACTTGTCAATCTTGTTCTTTATTCTATCATAAAGTATCTCTTGGCGCAAACGTTTGCGTAAGAATAGAAGGAAACTATTGTATCTACTTAAAATAAAGTGTTGATTTTTTTGTATCAAAGTGCTAGTATAATAGTATGTAATATAGATAAAGATAGGAGTCATCCCATGATTGAATTTCAAAATGTTAGTAAGTTGTATGGTGATAAAGAGGCTTTGAGCAATCTCAATTTGCAGATTGAAAATGGGGAGATTATGGGCTTGATTGGCCATAACGGTGCTGGAAAATCGACTACCATAAAATCCCTAGTCAGTATCATTTCGCCCAGCAGTGGTCGTATTTTGGTAGATGGTCAGGATTTATCGGAAAATCGCTTGGCTATTAAACGAAAGATTGGCTACGTTGCAGACTCGCCTGACTTATTTTTACGCTTAACGGCCAATGAATTTTGGGAATTGATTGCCTCATCCTATGATTTGAGCAGCTCTGACTTGGAGGCTAGTCTAGCTAGGCTATTGAACGTTTTTGATTTTGCTGAAAACTGCTATCAGGTTATTGAAACCCTTTCTCACGGAATGCGTCAGAAAGTCTTTGTCATCGGAGCACTCTTGTCCGATCCCGATATTTGGGTCTTGGACGAACCCTTGACAGGTTTGGATCCCCAGGCTGCCTTTGATTTGAAGCAAATGATGAAGGAGCATGCGCAAAAAGGCAAGACAGTCTTGTTTTCAACCCATGTCCTAGAGGTGGCAGAGCAAGTCTGTGATCGGATTGCCATTTTGAAAAAGGGGCATTTGATTTATTGTGGTAGCGTAGAGGACTTGAGAAAAGACCACCCAAACCAGTCTTTAGAAAGTATCTATCTTAGCCTTGCTGGTAGAAAAGAGGAGGTTTCAGATGCGTCTCAAGGTCATTAAAAAATTAGTTGATATCAATATCCTCTATTCATCTCAAGAAGCTAATCTGGCTAACCTACGAAAGAAGCAAGCTAAGAATCCTGAGAAAAAAGTAAATGTTTCCGCTAGAGTCCTAAGTTCTTACATTTTTTCTAGTCTCTTGATGCTTTTCATGTTTATAAATATAGCCTTTCGTTTTCCTTTTGAGGAAATACCAAGTTTTTTTAGTAGCATGGTTGCTATTTTACTAGTGCTTGCCTTTTCAACTTCTTTCACTGCATTTTACAATGTCTTTTATGAGAGTAAGGACTTGGTATCGTATAGACCCTATGCCTTTAAAGAATCAGAGATTATAATTGCTAAAGGACTGTCTGTTCTCTTGCCAGCTCTAACTGGAATTGTACCAATCCTAGCTTATTTTCTAGTCCTCTATATTAGGCTAGCACCTTCTCTTTGGCTGGGCTTGCCTTTGATGCTACTGTCCTTGGCCTTATTATTTGTCTCTGTTACTTTAGTGATGGTAGTGGCAGTACATTTCTTGGCTCAGACTAGGGTCTTCAGAAAGTATCAGTCTATTTTTTCGAATGTGATGATTGGGATAGGAGTTCTCATACCTTTAATATATGTCTTCTTTCTACAGTCGACTTCTGGACGTATTGTTGACAAAGTTAGAGACATTCCATTTCTCCTTTATCCTATTCATCTCTTTTACAAAATAGCAGTGGAGCCTTTTTCGACAGAAGCCATCCTGGGTCTGCTCGCTTGGATAGGACTAACTCTCTTCTTGCTTTACTTGAGCAAAAAGAAGGTTTTTCCTCGTTTTTATGACGTGATTCTGCTTAACAGTGAGGAGAAGGTCAAGAAAGAACGTCGCAGTAAGGAGAGAATTTCAACTACTAAAAAGGGATTTTTCCGTATGGTTTTACGCTACCACCTCACCCTCTTGGGACAGGGGACTGGCGTGATTACAGTGCTTTTTACAAGTGCTTTCCTTCCTTATCTCATGATGATCGGTCTGATTTCCAAAATCCGAGATTCTCAGATAGTTCCAGACATTCATCCTCCATACTGGTTACCCTTGTTTTTTGTAGGAGTGTTTATAGCAGTTGTCAATAACAATATCACCAGCCTGCATTCAATTGCCTTGTCCTTGGAGAGAGAAAATGTTGATTTTCTTAAGAGTTTACCCTTTGACTTTGCTCGTTATGTGAAAGTGAAATTTTGGATTATATTTGCTGTCCAGTCCTTTTTACCAGTTCTGACTTTACTTGGCCTTTCTCTATATCTAGGCTTGCCCATCCTTTCGATGATTTACCTTCTTGTGGCATGGATCCTTGCCAGTGTCATCCTTTCTTGCCACCATTACCTTAAGGACGTGAAAAATCTGTCAACCAATTGGAGTAGCATTACGGACTTGGTGAACCGTTCAAATCGTATAGTAGCAATTGTTTTGATTTTTATTTATAGTGCAATCTTAATGGCCCTTGTAATAGGGAGCTTATTCTTGGTTCGGTCTCTCTCCCCTGTCCTTGCCATCAGCTTGGGAGTAGGAACTCTTATCGTCTTGCTTGCTCTTGCTATTTTTGGCTATCATTACTACCTGTCACGCATATTGACAGAAATAGAAAAAAGATGAGCTAGTTGGTTACTATCTTGATAAATTTAATTCGACAAACGCTTTTATAGTTTGTTAGAATGTAGTTGTAAATGATTAAGATTGGTAATCAAAAATATATAGGGAGGAATGTTTTGAATAAGAAATATAATCTAGTTCTATTATTGTTGTTTATAGTTTATTTATTGGGATATTTTTCAATTTCAAAAACGTTCATTCCTATAATGTGTGTGATCCAAGTATTTTTGATAGAACATATATTTAAAGTTCGAAATAGAATGATGCAAATAGGTGAAATTTTAATTATTGTTGCTTCTATAATATTATTTATTGATAGTATATTTAGTTTGTAACAAAAGGCTTTTCTATAAAATCAAATTTTCCAGATACCTGCTGAAGCTGATTTATATCCTAATATTTCTTCTACTATCTTCGTCACTAAACTTGACAGACATATATTGCAGGTACAACCTCTCTACCTACAATCTTACAGGTTAGTTTCTTAGTTTGTTATTTGATTTTCATTGAATTTTATTTTATAAAAAGAAATGCTCCTCCACGATGGAAGAGCATCTTTTATTGTGATTTTGATTCGGTTTCGGCCGACTCGGGATGGAGTTCTTGGTAACTTGGTGCCTTGAAAAGGTCAGTACTGGTCTTACCTTGTCGTTGGCTAAAGAGACTGTTTGATTGACTACCTTTTTCCTGCTCAATCTTTTGAAGAATTGGTAAAGAATTGAGGTAAGAAATACTTTCAGTATCAACTTTTCCAAGATGATCTTTTTGGTAAAAACGTATCAAATCGCCAGTTTGAATCTGGTCGCTGATTTTCAGCTGTTGACTGGCTGCCTGTCGAACGCTTTCCAGTTCGGTCTGAGCTTGTTCATCAAGATTGCTGATTTCAAGACCGCTTTCAGTATAGTAGGTTCGTCCGTCGTAGTTGGTATATTTTGGTGTGACGAAGGAATTGGCAGTTCGAAAGGCAACGATTTCTTGGTGGTCTGGTGATAGGAGGTCTTGGCCGACTTGAAGGAAGGAACTGGACTCAATGCCAAGGAGGTGTTCGAGAGTCGGTAAGATATCGATTTGTCCACCGTAGGTATTGATGATTTGTCCTTTTTCATAGCCAGGAATGACCACCATAAAAGGCACTCGTTGCAACATGGCATTGTCGTAATTAGACCAGTTCTCAGAAGTCTTGCCAATCAAGGGAGCCAGCTCAGGATTTCGGGAGTTGGAAATACCATAATGGTCTCCGTAGATGACGATGATGGATTTTTCATAGAGGCCACTTTCTTTGAGATAGTCAAAGAAGGCCTTGATAGCACTATCCAGATAGTTAGCTGTTTGGAAGTAGCCGTTGATTGTTTCATCTTTGGTTTTAGCCAGTGGGAAACCAAGCTCATCGCCTGTCAGATTGCTAGCATAAGGATAGTGATTGGACACCGTGATATACTTAGCATAAAAAGGCTGCTGCAAATGCTCCAGATATTGGATAGAATCTTTCATCATGATTTTATCATTTAAACCATATTGGAAAGAATTGCTACTGTCTTGCTTGGTAAAATAGGAAGCATCAAAGAAGTATTGGTAGCCCCATTGTTTGTAGGTCGTATTTCGATTCCAGAAGGTCCCGATATTACCGTGAAAGACGGCACTCGATTGATAGCCGTTTTTTGATAGGATAAAAGGAGCTGCCTGCTGGGTATTGGTACCTCCATAGTTAACCATAAAGGAACCTTGGTCAAGTCCAAACAAACCAGTCTCCAGCATGGTTTCCGCATCTGAGGTTTTACCAGCCTTGACTTGGTTAAAGATATTCGAAAAGGCTAGGGTTGATTGCGAATGGTAGAGTGAATTTAGGAAGGGAGTGACTTCATGCTCAGTTCCATCTAGGTTGAGTTTATAGTCAATCAGGAACTGTTGGAAACTCTCCAAGTGGAGATAAATCACATTTTTTCCTTTGGCCAAGCCAAAATAGTCTGGATTGGGCTTAGCCGAATGCTCTTGAATATAATCTGTAATAGGTTGAAGGTCAGTCTCAGAAGCCTTGGCACGTTCCTTGTTTGCACTGTAGGATTGGTTGGCACTATAGCCTAAAAAGGCGGGTAGACTAAGGGCGCGGACAACATAATAATTCGAAAATCCTCGCGATAGGAGATCGGGACGCTCGATTTCAGCCAAAAAAAGATTAGCTGAAAAGAGCAGGGCTGAGAGAGCAGTGATGGCAATACTGGAGCGAAATTTGAAAGGTCTCCTATCCAAATGGATGAATTTTTTATAGAAAAGGAAAGTCAGCAGTGGGAAATCCATAAAATAGATGAAATCCCAAGGACGCAGTAACTCTAGTTCTGCAGTGCCGACAGACACCTTGCTGACCACCTTCATGGTATTAGCCGTGATAAAGTCGCTAAATTCTCGATAGTAAAAGACATTAGAATAGAGCCAAATGAATAAAAGGCTATAAATAGCTATACTAAGACCATAAAAGATCTTGGTTGAGCGAGCATAGAGGGCTGAAGCTAGCAGGAGGAGCCCCAAAGGAAGGGGATTGAAAAAGGCGATAAAGGCAAGGTAATTTCCCTGCAACTTGCCCACTTGAATATCTAAATTAAAGTCAACGGCATAGGCTAATAAGGTTTTGAGCCAATATAGGATTAAAAGGGTTAGGACAAAACCCAGTCTGGTACCGATGGCTTTTTGGATTTTGTTAAAATTGCTTTTCACACATTTACTTCCTAATTTTTTATTAGTATTAGTATACCATTTTTTAAAAGAAGAGTAAAAAAGCAAGGGTAGTTTCTTTTTTGAGAATTGTCTAAAAGTTTGATATAATGGTAGTTATGAATAGAATAAGAGTCAGCAAAAGGGTTGAAAAGAAGCTCGCTAAGGGGCTAGTTTTACTAGAAGCCAGTGATCTTGAGAATGTCAATCTTAAGGATCAGGAAGTAGAAGTGCAGAGTCAGGAAGGAACCTTTCTTGGAACTGCCTACCTTTCGCAGCAAAACAAGGGCTTGGGCTGGTTTGTTAGCAAGGACAAGGTGACCTTCAATCAAGCTTTCTTTGAAACACTGTTTAGACAAGCCAAAGAAAAGAGAAAAGCCTACTATCAAGATGATTTGACAACTGCCTTTCGTCTCTTCAACCAAGAGGGAGATGGCTTTGGCGGTCTGACAGTGGACCTTTATGGCGACTATGCTGTCTTTTCTTGGTATAACTCTTATGTTTATCAGATTCGCAAGGTTATCTCAGAAGCTTTTAGACAGGTTTTTCCTGAGGTGTTAGGGGTCTATGAGAAGATACGCTTTAAGGGTTTGGACTATGAATCAGCCCATGTTTATGGTCAAGAAGCACCTGACTTTTTCACTGTTCTGGAAAATGGAGTCCTGTATCAAGTCTTTATGAATGATGGCTTGATGACAGGAATTTTCCTAGACCAGCATGAAGTTCGAGGTAGCTTAGTTGACGGTTTGGCTATGGGCAAATCCTTGCTCAATATGTTTTCTTATACAGCAGCCTTTTCAGTAGCTGCGGCCATGGGAGGAGCAAGTCAGACAACTTCTGTGGACCTAGCCAAACGTTCACGAGAATTGTCTCAAGCGCATTTTCAGGCAAATGGACTTAGCACAGACAACCATCGTTTTATAGTCATGGATGTCTTTGAATATTTCAAGTATGCCAAGCGAAAAGGCTTGACCTACGATGTGATTGTCCTAGATCCGCCTAGCTTTGCTCGGAACAAAAAACAAACGTTCTCTGTGGCCAAGGATTATCACAAGTTGATTTCCCAGAGTCTTGAGATTTTAAATCCGGAAGGGATTATCATTGCCAGTACTAATGCTGCCAATGTTTCCCGCCAGAAATTTACAGAACAAATTGATAAAGGCTTTGCAGGAAGAAGTTACCAGATTTTAAATAAATACGGTCTTCCAGCAGACTTCGCCTATAATAAAAAAGATGAAAGTAGTAATTACCTCAAGGTGATTAGTATGAAGGTTAGTAAATGAAATTGATCGTTTCAGTAATGCCAAGAAGTTTAGAGGAGGCCCAGGCTCTGGACGCCACGAGGTACCTGGATGCCGACATCATTGAATGGCGTGCCGACTATCTGCCTAAGGAAGCAATTTTGCAGGTAGCTCCAGCTATTTTTGAAAAATTCGCAGGTCGTGAGTTGGTTTTCACGCTGCGAACTCGCTCTGAAGGGGGAGAAATCGAACTTTCTCCAGAAGAATATATCCATCTAATCAAGGAAGTGGCGCAACTCTATCAACCAGACTATATTGATTTTGAGTACTATAGCTACAAGGATGTTTTTGAGGAAATGTTGGACTTTCCAAATCTCATTTTGAGTTATCACAATTTCCAAGAAACACCTGAAAATATGATGGAAATCTTGTCAGAGTTGACGAGCCTAAATCCAAAACTTGTCAAGGTTGCGGTGATGGCTCACACGGAGCAGGATGTATTAGACTTGATGAACTATACACGAGGCTTTAAAACCCTCAATCCTGAACAGGAATATGTGACCATTTCTATGGGCAAGGTGGGCAAGGTTTCTCGTATCACTGCGGGTGTGACTGGTTCGAGTTGGTCTTTTGCCAGTCTGGATGAAGCCAGTGCCCCTGGTCAGATTTCCCTAGCTAACATGAAAAAAATCAGGGAGATTTTGAATGAAGCTTGATGGCTATACACGTTTAGCTGCAGTTGTTGCCAATCCTATTAAGCACTCTATTTCTCCCTTTATTCACAACAACGCCTTTGAGGCGACAGCTACCAATGGTGCTTATGTGGCTTGGGAGATTGAAGCGAGTGACTTGGCAGAAACAGTGGCCAATATTCGTCGCTACCAGATGTTTGGTATCAACCTGTCCATGCCCTATAAGGAGCAGGTGATTCCTTATTTGGATGAGCTGAGTGACGAAGCGCGCTTGATCGGTGCGGTTAATACGGTCGTCAATGAGAATGGCAATTTAATTGGATATAATACAGATGGCAAGGGATTTTTTAAGAGCTTGCCTTCTTTTACAATTACAGGTAAGAAGATGACCCTGCTGGGTGCAGGTGGTGCGGCCAAGTCCATTTTGGCACAAGCTATTTTGGACGGCGTCAGTCAGATTTCGGTCTTTGTTCGTTCAGTTTCTATGGAAAAAACAAGACCTTACCTAGACAAGTTACAGGAGCAGACAGGCTTTAAGGTGGACTTGTATGCTTTAGAAGATGTTTCTGTCTTGCAGGAAAGGATTGCTGAGTCGGATCTACTGGTTAATGCCACCAGTGTGGGCATGGATGGTCAATCATCCCCAGTTCCTGAAAGCATCAATTTGCCAGAAACTATCTTGGTGGCAGATATTATTTACCAACCCTTTGAAACGCCATTTTTAAAATGGGCCAGAAGTCAGGGTAATTCAGCCGTCAATGGTCTGGGGATGTTGCTCTATCAAGCTGCAGAAGCTTTTCAACTGTGGACAGGCAAGGAAATGCCGACAGAAGAGATTTGGCAGTCCTTAACAGAAAAATACCAATAAAGAAAGGGAGATTCTCCTATGAAAATCAGAATTGATATTCCTCATCATCCTTATGATATTCAGATTGAAAAAGGTTGTCTGGCTCAGGCTGGTCAATGGTTGCGAGAACTCTGGCAACCACAAAAGATAGTCATTGTGACAGATAACCATGTAGCTTCTCTTTATGCAGAGAAGGTCAAGCTCAGCCTAGAAGATGCTGGTTTTCAGGTAGCAGTTTTTGACTTTTTAGAAGGGGAAGAAAGAAAGAATTTAATCACTGTTCAGAAAGTCTATGAATTTTTAGTCAAGCAAGGACTGACTCGTAGCGATGGAATCGTGGCTCTTGGTGGCGGTGTTGTTGGTGACCTGGCTGGTTTTGTAGCCTCTACCTATATGCGGGGTATTCACTTTGTTCAGATTCCGACCAGTTTAACTGCCCAGGTGGATTCGTCTATCGGTGGAAAGACAGGCGTTAACACTCCATTTGCTAAGAATATGGTGGGTACCTTTGCCCAACCAGATGGGGTTCTGATTGATCCACTTGTTCTTGAAACGCTTGGAAAGAGAGAGTTGATTGAAGGGATGGGTGAAGTTATCAAGTATGGCTTGATTGAGGATCCAGAACTGTGGAAAATTTTGACGGAGCTAGATGGTTCTGTAGAGGGCATTCTGGAACATGCAGAGACTTTGATTGAACATTCTTGTCAGGTTAAGCGCAAGATGGTAGTTGAGGATGAGTTGGACAATGGTGTCCGCCTTTACCTCAATTTTGGCCATACTATTGGCCATGCCATTGAAGCGACTGCCGGTTATGGTAAAGTCATGCATGGAGAGGCTGTGGCTATGGGTATGGTTCAGATTTCCAAGGTGGCTGAGGAAAAAGGCCTTATGCCAGCTGGTATTACCCAGTCCATCACAGAAATGTGTCAGAAATTTGGCTTGCCTGTTGACTATAAGAGCTGGGATGTTGACAAGCTTTATCAGGCTTTAACTCATGATAAGAAGGCGCGTGGCAACACCTTGAAATTGGTCTTGGTGCCAGAGCTTGGTTCAGCGATCATTCACCCAGTTTCTCTGGAAGAGATGAAAGACTACTTGGTAAAATAAGGAGAGTGTATGAGATATTTAACTGCAGGAGAATCACACGGTCCCCGTCTGACAGCTATCATTGAAGGAATTCCAGCTGGACTACCTTTGACAGCTGAGGATATTAATGGAGACCTTAAACGTCGTCAGGGTGGCTACGGCCGCGGTGGTCGTATGAAGATTGAGAGCGACCAAGTTATCTTTACTTCGGGCGTTCGCCACGGGAAGACGACAGGGGCGCCTATTACTATGGATGTCATCAATAAGGACCACCAGAAATGGCTGGACATCATGTCTGCGGAGGACATTGAAGACCGTCTTAAAAGCAAACGAAAAATCACTCATCCACGTCCAGGTCATGCCGACTTGGTTGGGGGTATCAAGTACCGTTTTGATGATTTGCGAAATTCCTTGGAGCGTTCATCAGCTCGTGAAACTACCATGCGGGTGGCAGTTGGGGCAGTAGCCAAACGCCTCTTGGCTGAGCTGGATATGGAGATTGCCAACCATGTCGTAGTCTTTGGTGGCAAGGAAATCGATGTTCCTGAGAATCTGACAGTGGCTGAGATTAAGGAAAGAGCTGCCCAGTCTGAAGCTTCTATTGTCAACCAAGAAAGAGAACAGGAAATCAAGGATTATATTGACCAAATCAAACGTGACGGTGATACCATCGGTGGGGTTGTGGAGACAGTCGTTGGAGGTGTTCCAGTTGGTCTTGGTTCCTATGTCCAATGGGACAGAAAATTGGATGCGCGATTGGCCCAGGCAGTTGTCTCTATCAATGCCTTTAAAGGAGTAGAATTTGGTCTTGGCTTTGAAGCTGGTTACCGTAAAGGCAGCCAAGTCATGGATGAAATTCTCTGGTCTAAAGAAGACGGCTATACCCGTCGCACCAATAATTTAGGTGGCTTTGAAGGTGGTATGACCAATGGGCAACCGATTGTTGTTCGTGGAGTTATGAAGCCCATTCCTACTCTCTACAAACCACTTATGAGTGTGGATATCGAAACCCACGAACCTTACAAGGCAACCGTTGAGAGAAGTGACCCGACTGCTCTTCCAGCAGCAGGTGTAGTTATGGAAGCTGTTGTGGCAACGGTTTTAGCACAAGAAATCCTCGAAAAATTCTCATCAGACAATCTAGAGGAATTAAAAGAAGCAGTGGTCAAGCACCGAGACTATACAAAGAACTATTAAGGAGTTTCTATGGCAAAAACAGTCTATATCGCGGGCCTTGGATTGATTGGTGCCTCGATGGCCCTTGGTATCAAACGCGATCATCCAGATTATGAAATTTTAGGTTATAATCGCAGTCAAGCTTCGAGAGATATTGCCTTGAAAGAAGGCATGATTGACCGTGCAACGGATGATTTTGCTAGTTTTGCTCCTTTGGCAGATATCATCATTCTCAGCTTGCCAATCAAGCAAACCATTGCTTTCATTAAGGAGTTGGCCAACTTGGACTTAAAAGAAGGCGTGATTATCTCAGATGCTGGTTCGACCAAGTCAGCCATTGTAGATGCGGCGGAGAACTATTTAGCTGGTAAGCCTGTTCGCTTTGTCGGGGCCCATCCCATGGCTGGTAGTCACAAGACAGGGGCTGCTTCTGCGGATGTCAATCTTTTTGAAAATGCCTATTATATCTTTACACCTTCGAGGCTGACAAGTCCTGACACACTTGAGGAAATGAAGGACTTACTTTCAGGTCTTCATGCTCGTTTTATCGAGATTGATGCCAAGGAGCACGATCGAGTCACTTCTCAGATTAGCCATTTTCCTCATATTCTGGCTTCTAGTCTCATGGAACAGACCGTGGTCTATGCTCAAGAACATGAGATGGCAAGGCGTTTTGCTGCCGGTGGTTTTCGAGATATGACCCGAATTGCGGAAAGCGAGCCAGGTATGTGGACCTCCATTCTCTTGTCCAATCGTGAAACAATTTTAGATAGAATTGGGGATTTCAAGGAGCGTTTGGACGAGATTGGACAAGCTATCAGTAAGGGTGATGAAAACCAAATCTGGAACTTTTTCAACCAAGCGCGTGAGCAACGTCAGGCCATGGAAATTCATAAGCGTGGTGGTGTGGATAGTTCTTACGACCTCTATGTCGACGTTCCCGATGAAGAAGATGTCATCTTGAGGATTTTGGAACTACTACGTGGAACTTCCTTGGTCAATATTCATATCAACGAGGAAAACCGTGAGGATATTCACGGGATTCTACAAATTTCATTTAAAAATGCTCAAGACTTGGAAAGAGCTGAGCATCTAATAACAGAAAATACCGACTACACAGTCGTTGTCAAATAAGGAGAAAAATATGCCTAAAATAGAGCCTAGATTCATATTTGGTATTATCTTTATTTCTTTTATCTTACTTAGAGCTTACGCTGTTAAAAAAGATGTGAAAACTACTTCAGAAGCTAGTGTTGAGACAAAAAATGAACCATCCAACAAGGAAATAAGTTAAGAGAAAACCAATTCAAAGTATGTAGACGATAGAATTATTAATGAGTTTATCAATAGCTATAATCAAAATTCTAATAGCCCATTGGAAAATATCAAAAAAGGAAATATAAAAATAAAATATTTCGCATCAAGCTACGGATACTACTTGGAACTTTTACATGCAAATGATACTGCTAAAATCAACGTAACAATAAATCAGACAAATGAAAATAGTGAATCTGGTGTTGCAGGAATGAAAGAAGTATTTCATGATATTGTTAAATCGATTGAATCATCCTTATCTGATGATGAGATAGAGAACTATTTTGATAATCTTATGTCAAATGAAATAAAAACAGGTTCTAATTTAGGAACTTTGAAGATCGAGTATATACCAGATAAGGAATTAAGGAATGGACATTCAAGAGGTCATATAAAAGTGATTGCACAATAATAAAGACCACAGAGTGACTAGTAATTTTAAAAGAAATGAATAAGGAGAACATCATGTCAAATATTTACGATAGTGCAAACGAACTCAGTCGCGGCCTACGCGAATTACCAGAATACAAGGCTGTCAAAGCGGCTAAAGATGCGATTTCAGCAGATGCTGAGGCAAGCAAAATCTTTACAGAATATGTTGCTTTCCAAGAGGAAATTCAAAGATTAGCGCAGACAGGTCAAATGCCAGATGCATCCTTCCAAGCGAAAATGGAAGGCTTTGGTAAACAGATTCAAGGAAATAGCCTCTTGTCAGAATTCTTTACTAAGCAACAACAATTGGCAATTTACCTTTCTGACATTGAAAAAATTGTTTTTGAACCAGTTTCAGAATTGCTAAAATAAGAAAATAACTATCATAAAGTCAGGAATTTTTAAGGAATTTCTGACTTTTTATGATAAAATAAGTAAAAGTATTGCAAGTATGAGGTCCAGTATGAAACTAAAAACAAACATTCGCCACTTACATGGCAGTATCCGCGTTCCAGGTGATAAGTCTATCAGCCACCGTTCCATTATCTTTGGAAGTTTGGCTGAGGGTGAGACCAAGGTTTATGATATTCTGCGAGGTGAAGACGTTCTTTCGACCGTGCAGGTTTTTCGTGACCTTGGTGTTGATATTGAGGATAAAGATGGGGTTATTACCATTCAAGGTGTCGGTATGGACGGCCTAAAAGCTCCGCAAAATGCTCTTGATATGGGAAATTCTGGAACCTCGATTCGTCTGATTTCAGGTGTTCTTGCTTGTGCAGACTTTGAAGTAGAAATGTTCGGAGACGACAGTCTATCCAAACGTCCTATGGACCGTGTGACGATTCCACTGAAAAAAATGGGTGTTAACATTTCTGGGCAAGCTGAGCGAGACCTGCCTCCCCTTCACTTAAAAGGGACGAAAAACCTAAGACCTATTCAGTATGAGTTGCCAATTGCCTCTGCCCAAGTTAAGTCAGCCTTGATGTTTGCAGCTTTACAAGCTAAGGGGGAGTCAGTTATTATCGAAAAAGAATGCACCCGTAATCATACTGAAGATATGTTGCAACAATTTGGTGGTCATTTAAGTGTGGACGGCAAGAAAATCACAGTCCAAGGGCCACAAAAATTGACAGGACAAAAGGTGGTTGTTCCAGGAGATATTTCCAGTGCAGCCTTTTGGTTGGTCGCAGGTTTGATTGTTCCAAACTCTCGTCTAGTGCTGCAGAATGTGGGGATCAACGAAACGCGCACCGGTATTATTGATGTCATTCGCGCCATGGGTGGAAAATTGGAAATAACTGAAATCAATCCAGTCGCTAAATCTGCTACTTTGACTGTTGAGTCTTCTGATTTAAAAGGAACAGAGATTGGTGGCGCTTTGATTCCACGTTTGATTGATGAATTGCCTATTATTTCCCTACTTGCGACCCAAGCCCAAGGTGTTACAGTTATCAAGGATGCTGAGGAGCTCAAGGTCAAGGAAACAGACCGCATTCAGGTTGTGGCAGACGCCTTAAATAGCATGGGAGCAGATATTACTCCTACAGCAGATGGAATGATTATCAAAGGAAAATCAGCCCTTCACGGTGCTAGAGTCAATACGTTTGGAGACCATCGTATCGGAATGATGACAGCCATTGCAGCCCTTTTGGTTGCAGATGGAGAGGTGGAGCTTGACCGTGCAGAAGCCATCAATACCAGTTATCCTAGCTTCTTTGATGATTTGGAGAGCTTGATTCATGGCTAAGGTATTACTAGGATTTATGGGGGCTGGCAAATCGACTATTGCAAGAGGCTTGGATCCTAATTACCTTGATATGGATGCCCTGATTGAGAAGCGCCTAGGTATGTCCATTGCGAATTTTTTTGCTGAAAAGGGAGAATCAGCCTTTCGTCGGATAGAATCAGAAGTTCTAGCTGAGTTACTACAAACAGATCAAGTTGTGTCAACTGGTGGGGGAGTGGTTATTTCTCAGCGAAATCGTGACTTACTCAAGACTAATACAGATAACATCTACCTGAAAGCCGATTTTGAAACCCTCTACCATCGTATCGCAGCTGATAAGGACAATCAGCGCCCGCTTTTTCTAAATAATAGTAAGGAAGAACTAGCAACAATTTTCCAAGAAAGACAGGCTTGGTATGAGGAAGTGGCTAGTCGGGTTTTGGATGTGACCAAGTTAAGCCCAGAGGAAATTATAGAGGAACTGAGATGAAAATTGCTTATCTAGGTCCCAAGGGATCATTTTCACACCACGTTGTGCAGACAGCTTTTCCTCATGAGGAATTGCAGGCCTTTGCCAATATTACAGATGTCATCAAGGCTTATGAGCAAGGATTAGTGGACTATTCTGTGGTGCCAGTTGAAAATTCTATTGAGGGTAGTGTTCATGAAACCTTGGACTACCTTTTTCATCAGGCTCGCATTCAAGCAGTTGCAGAAATCGTTCAGCCTATTCATCAGCAGTTGATGGTGGTTCCAGGCCATACTAAGATTGAAAAGATTTTTTCACATCCACAGGCCTTGGCTCAAGGAAAGAAATTCATCGATGAACAGTATCCAGAGGCTCAAATAGAGGTGACTGCTAGTACAGCTTATGCGGCCCGCTTTATTTCCGAACATCCAGATCAGCCCTTTGCAGCAATTGCACCTAGAAGTTCTGCTGAAGAATATGGCTTAGAACTGATTGCCGAGGATATTCAGGAAATGGAAGCCAATTTCACACGCTTCTGGGTTCTGGGAGCTGAAAAGCCTAGTATTCCCTTGCAAGCACAAACTGAGAAAATGAGTTTGGCCCTGACCTTACCTGACAACCTTCCAGGTGCACTCTACAAGGCTCTTTCGACCTTTGCTTGGCGAGGAATTGACCTGACAAAAATTGAAAGTCGTCCACTCAAGACAGCGCTAGGCGAATACTTTTTCATTATCGATGTGGACTATACTGATAAGGACTTGGTTCACTTTGCCCAAAAAGAACTAGAAGCCATCGGAATCCAGTATAAAGTTCTGGGTGCCTATCCTATTTATCCAATATCAGACCATGGAAAGGAGAGAAGATGAGTAAAGAAAATCCTCTCAGTCATCATGAAAAATTACGTTATGATTATTTGCTAAAAAATATTCACTATCTCAATGAGAGAGAAAAAAATGAGTTTGCCTATTTGCAAGAAAAGCTAACTATTGCTAGGGTAAATAGTAGTTCCAGCTTGGAACAAGAAAGAGAAGAGCAGGTTGACTTACCAAGCTATGCGAACCGGAGTCGCTCACAATACAAATCACAAGCACTCTCTGCTCCTCCCAAAAAGAAAAGACGGAAGCTCCGTCTTAAACGCATTTTTATGGTGATTTTTTCACTTTTGGTCTGTGTGGCTTTGGCCATGGTATTCATGTTTTTACGTGGTTACCAAGATGCTAGTGCAAAGAAAACTGCTGATGCCAAGGCAGCACAGGTTCAAGTCTTTAATGGTCAAGATACCAGAGATGGTGTTAATATTTTGATTATGGGGACGGATGGTCGAATCGGCCAAAATAGTGCTGAGACGCGGACTGATTCTATTATGGTATTAAATGTCGGAGGTTCAGATAAGAAAATTAAGCTAGTCAGTTTCATGCGTGACAATTTGGTTTATATAGACGGTTACAGCCAAGTCATTAACGGTAGAAAACAGACGGATAACAAGTTAAACGTAGCCTATGAACTAGGGGAACAAGAAGGACAAAAAGGGGCAGAAATGGTTCGTCAAGTCTTGAAAGATAATTTTGACTTGGACATTAAGTACTATGCCTTGGTCGATTTTCAGGCCTTTGCCACAGCGATTGACACCCTTTTCCCTGATGGGGTGACAATTGATGCCCAATTTTCAACATTAAATGGGCGTCCACTAACAGAAGCTACAGTCGGAGATGATTTACACGCTACTGAGACTGAGTCTCCAACCCAAACCATCAAAGTCGGAAAACAGCAGATGAACGGCTCGACCCTGCTCAATTATGCACGCTTTCGTGATGATGATGAGGCGGATTACGGCCGTACAAAAAGACAGCAGCAAGTTTTAACAGCAATTTTAGAGCAAATTAAAGATCCTACTAAACTTTTCACTGGTTCTGAAGCTCTTGGAAAGGTTTTTGCTATGACCTCAACCAATGCACCCTATACTTTCCTCCTAACAAACGGTTTATCTGTTTTGGATGGAGCAAAAAATGGTATTGAAAAATTGACGATTCCAGAACTGGGTGACTGGGTAGATGCCTACGATGTTTATGGAGGCTTAGGCTTGCTGGTCGATCAAAACAAGTATCAGAATAAATTAGCTCAGATGGGCTTGAGATAAGATAATACTCAATGAAAATCAAAGTTTGATAGCTATTTGGATAGCAATCAGGCTTTGATTTTTTACAGTCTGCAATAGATTTTCACCCCCTATTTGTGGTATAATGAAACGATACGATAGAAAGAATAATGAATAATATGACTGATTTAAAAGCAATTCAGGCTCGTAGTCTGGAGATGGCTGAATACTTTGTGGCCTTTTGCAAGGAGCATGATTTACTTTGTTATCTCTGTGGAGGGGGTGCTATTGGTGCCCTTCGAAACAAGGGTTTCATTCCTTGGGATGACGACCTAGACTTTTTTATGCCTCGTAAAGATTATGAGAAATTAGCAGAATTATGGCCTCGTTATGCAGATGAACGTTATTTCTTGTCAAAGAGTCACAAGGATTTTGTTGACCGCAATCTTTTTATTACCATTCGTGACAAGGAAACCACCTGTATCAAGCCTTATCAGCAGGATTTAGAATTGCCACATGGTTTGGCCTTGGACGTTTTGCCTTTGGATTATTATCCGAAAAATCCAGCTGAGCGGAAGAAACAGGTTCGCTGGGCCTTGATTTATTCTCTTTTTTGTGCGCAAACTGTCCCAGAAAAGCATGGTACACTTATGAAATGGGGAAGCCGTATTTTACTGGGTGTGACTCCAAAATCTCTCCGTTATCGCATTTGGAAAAAAGCTGAGAAAGAAATGACCAAGTATGATTTGTCTGAGAGTGATGGCGTTACAGAATTATGCTCAGGTCCTGGCTATATGAGAAACAAGTACCCAATCGCATCTTTTGAAGACAATCTTTTCTTGCCATTTGGAGGAACAGAGATGCCTATTCCAATCGGCTATGATGCCTATCTCAGCACTGCTTTTGGGGATTATATGACGCCTCCGCCAGCAGACAAGCAGATGCCGCATCATGATGCTGTCATCGCTGATATGGATAAGTCTTATACAGAATACAAGGGAGAATATGGTGGCTAAGAAAAAAATCTTATTTTTTATGTGGTCTTTTTCTCTCGGAGGCGGTGCAGAAAAGATTCTGTCTACCATTGTTTCAAATCTGGATCCAGAAAAGTATGATATTGATATTCTTGAAATGGAGCACTTTGACAAGGGATACGAATCTGTTCCCAAGCATGTAGGCATTTTAAAATCTCTTCAAGATTATCGCCAAGCTAGATGGTTACGAGCTTTTTTGTGGAGAATGAGAATTTATTTTCCAAGACTGACTCGTCGTTTGCTTGTAGAAGATGATTATGATGTTGAAGTTTCCTTTACCATTATGAATCCACCACTGTTGTTCTCTAAAAGAAAAGAAGTCAAGAAAATCTCTTGGATTCATGGAAGTATCGAAGAATTTCTTAAGGATAGCTCCAAAAGAGAATCACATAGACGCCAGTTGGATGCTGCGAATACCATTGTAGGAATTTCAAAAAAGACCAGCAATTCTATCAAGGAAGTCTATCCAGATTATGCTTCTAAATTACAGACAGTCTACAATGGATATGATTTTAAGACTATTTTAGAAAAATCTCAAGAGAAGATCGATATCGAGATTGCTCCTCAAAGTATCTGTACCATCGGACGGATTGAGGAAAATAAGGGTTCTGACCGTGTGGTGGAAGTGATACGGTTATTGCACCAAGAGGGGAAAAACTATCATCTCTATTTTATCGGGGCTGGTGATATGGAAGAGGAACTGAAAAAACGAGTTAAAGAGTATGAGCTTGAAGACTATGTGCATTTCCTTGGTTATCAAAAAAATCCATACCAGTATTTGTCTCAGATGAAGATCCTCTTGTCTATGTCTAAACAAGAAGGTTTTCCTGGGGTGTATGTGGAGGCCTTGAGCCTTGGAATCCCTTTTGTCTCTACGGATGTTGGAGGTGCTGAGGAACTATCCCAAGAAGGAAGATTTGGACAAATCATTGAGAGCAATCAAGAGGCAGCTCAGGCAATTACGAACTATATGACTTCTGCCTCAAACTTTGATGTCGATGAGGCTAGTCAATTCATTCAACAATTTACAATTGCCAAACAAATCGAACAAGTAGAAAAACTATTAGAGGAGTAGCATGGAAACTGCATTAATTAGTGTCATTGTGCCAGTCTATAATGTGGCGCAGTACCTAGAAAAATCGATAGCTTCCATTCAGAAGCAGACCTATCAAAATCTGGAAATCATTCTTGTTGATGATGGTGCAACAGATGAAAGTGGTCGCTTGTGTGATTCAATCGCTGAACAAGATGATAGGGTGTCAGTGCTTCATAAAAAGAATGAAGGATTGTCACAAGCACGAAATGATGGAATGAAGCAGGCTCATGGGGATTATCTGATTTTTATTGATTCAGATGATTATATCCATCCAGAAATGATTCAGAGCTTATATGAGCAAATAATGCAAGAAGATGCCGATGTTTCGAGCTGTGGTGTCATGAATGTCTATGCTAATGATGAAAGCCCACAGTCAGCCAATCAGGATGACTATTTTGTCTGTGATTCCCAAACATTTCTGAGGGAATACCTCATAGGTGAAAAAATACCTGGGACTATTTGCAATAAGCTAATCAAGAGACAGATTGCAACTGCCCTATCCTTTCCAAAGGGATTGATTTACGAAGATGCCTATTACCATTTTGATTTAATCAAGTTGGCCAAGAAGTATGTGGTTAATACTAAACCCTATTATTACTATTTCCATAGAGGGGATAGTATTACAACCAAACCCTATGCAGAGAAGGATTTAGCCTATATTGATATCTACCAAAAGTTTTATAATGAAGTTGTGAAAAACTATCCTGACTTGAAAGAGGTCGCTTTTTTCAGATTGGCCTATGCCCACTTCTTTATTCTGGATAAGATGTTGCTAGATGATCAGTATAAACAGTTTGAAGCCTATTCCCAGATTCATCGTTTTTTAAAAGGCAGTGCCTTTGATATTTCTAGGAATTCAATTTTCCGTAAGGGGAGAAGAATTAGTGCTTTAGCCCTATTCATAAATATTTCCTTATACCGATTCTTATTACTGAAAAATATTGAAAAATCTAAAAAATTACATTAGAACGGGGGTGAACAAGTGATTGATGGAAAACGATTATTATTTAGTTTGACCATAGTCAGCTATGCCTTGACGCTAGTAAGTGGAATTGTGTATCTGTTTAATAATAACAATGTTAGCTTGCTTTCTACTTTATTGTTCTTACTGGTTAGTAGCTTAATTGCTTGTTGGAATGATATCAAGTATTACTTAATCCATTTTATTTTCTTTTTAACTATTTTTATCTTTCTAGTATCAAGACCGACCATTGATTATTTTAGGGATGGTGCTTTAGATACCTATCATCCAATAGCCTATCGTTTTGCCTTTATAGTCGTCATGGTTTCGATTCTGGGCTTGACAACAGGAGGCGTCCTGGCTCGTTATTTTATAGCTAGGAAGAAAATAAAAGTACCCAAGATAGGAAATTCTCTAAAAGAGGTCTATATCAAGCGGTTGCGCTTTGTATCGCTAGGAGTTTTTCTTCTAACCTATCCTTTCTATTTCATTCGGTTATTTGAACGACTCCTGTATCGCTTGCAGACTTCCTACTATGCCTACTATGCAAATTTTGAAAGTAAACTGCCTTATTTTACCTACATTTTGTCTACCTTTACAGTCTATGCAATGTGTATGTATCTGGCAACCAAGCCAAAGAAATTGCAGGCAACAGCAGTGCTTGTCTCCTTTATTGCAGCTAATATCATTCATTTGGCAATCGGGACACGAAATCCCTTTATTTTAAGTATTCTATTTGCTTTTGTTTATTACTTTATGCGGGAGCAAACAGAAAAGGGAAAATGGATTGGGTTTAAAGAAAAGTTAGCGATTTTTGTAGGTTCTCCTATTCTCATGTTAGCGATGGGAGTGCTCAATTATGTACGGGATAATGTTCAAGTTTCCCATACAGGTTTCTGGGATATCCTGCTTGACTTTATCTATAAACAAGGGACTAGTTTTGGAGTTCTGGCTCGAGGTTTTCTATTTAACAGTAGCCTACCTTACAGAGATTTCCGTAATTTTACTTTTGGTCCTGTCCTTGATTATTTTGCAAGGGGAAGTTTGGGGGCCATTTTCGGAGGAAAAGCCTTTGAACATACAACCAATAGTGTGGAGCTAGCTATTGATAGTAATAGTTATGCCCACAATTTGTCCTATCTTGTTTTGAACAAGGAATATTTAAAAGGACATGGTATCGGAAGTAGCTATATTATGGAGTTGTATACCGACTATGGTATGATAGGAGTCTTTCTACTTAGTCTCTTGCTCGGTATGCTATTCATAGCCATGCTGCAAGTAGCCTATCGTTCAAGAACAATCCTATTTGCTTTGTCCCTACTCATCTTGAATAATCTATTCTTTATGCCAAGAAGTAGCTTTTCAGAAAGTTTCTTCAATCTATTTACAATGCAATTCTGGGGAATTGTTCTTGTGATTATATTTGTAGCAAAAATGCTTACAAAAGAAAACCAGTATCTACTAAACAAAGGAGAAAAAAATCATGTTTGAACATTATTCAGTAGCTGATTTATTTGCAAATCTTTACAAAAAACGAAAAGCAAATATTTTAGCTCTTATCGCTTTATTTGCTCTCATTGCTGTACCATTTACAATTAAAGCAGTTAGGAATAAAAACACTGTCAAAGACACAACAAGTTATTCAACTTATCTTAGCTATAAAATCACTCCTCCAGAAGATTCAGCTAAAACGATTTTGAATCATCAAATTGGTGGTTATAGTGATTTTTATGGGAAATTGATTGATGGTAATTTGAATGGAGCTTATCTTTTCAATGATGTAGAGCCCAGTGAGTTGAAAAAAATTGCCAGTGAATTAGATACGACAGAAACAACCTTGAAAAATTCTACGAATGATTATTGGTGGAAAAAACTGACTGTCTACTATATGATTGACGATGCAGGGGTTGGTGTGAAAATTTTGACACCAAGTAAAGATACTAATGACTTGTTGGAGCGAAAAATTGATGGATTGATTGAGAAATTTAAACACACTTTTGCAAATGTAAAAATTGAAAAATTGGAAACCATCAACTCTAAAGAATTGAATGCAAATGGTGAGACAGCGCTTGGATTAAATGTGAAAAATCTGATTCTCCGTTTAGCTGTTATTGGAGTAGTCTGTGTGATTTTGGTTGTGATGGGAAATGTATTGGTTTATCTCTTTAACCCAACAATCAATAGAGCAGGTGATTTTTCTCAGTATCAAATTGATTTTGTAACAGAGATTACAACAATTGCTAACCTAGCAGATGTCTTGTCATACAAAAATGCTGGACAGGAATTGACCATCGTTAGCTCAAATAAAGCTATCCTAGATAAATTGAAACAGAGTCAAGAGGCTTTAAAAGGAATGCATTTTGTCGATTTACAAGATGTGCCATCGCTTTTAGAAAGAGATACAGTCCTTCTTGTTGAAGAATACGGAGTAACTCGTTATAAGAAATTTGAGCAAAGTCTTCAAATTCTTCGAAACTTAAATCGTTCTATCCTCGGTGTAGCAACCTTTAAATTATAAGTATTCTGATGTATCATGTCTTCAAAGTTGGCTAAGAGCCGATTTTGAAGGCTTTTTCTATTTGTCTGCAGAAATTTTCTTTTATACTCAATGAAAATCAAAAAGCAAACTAGGAAGCTAGTCGTAGGTTGCTCAAAGCACCGCTTTGAGGTTGTAGATAAAGCTGACGTGGTTTTAATTTGATTTTCGAAGAGTATTAGAGCCTTCTACAGAAGTTATCCTATGGAAAATCTATCCCGACAGAGAAGCCTTCTTTTGATAAAATCGTAAAAATCTAGTATAATAGATAGAACTGAAAGTATGAGGTTACTAGCAATGAAAATGAAACAAATTAGTGATACAACTTTGAAAATCACGATGTCTTTAGAGGATTTGATGGATCGTGGCATGGAGATTGCTGACTTTCTCGTTCCTCAAGAAAAAACAGAAGAGTTCTTTTATGCTATCTTGGATGAGTTAGAGATGCCTGATAGCTTTCTGGATACAGGCATGTTGAGTTTCCGTGTGACTCCAAAACCTGATAAGGTCGATGTCTTTGTAACCAAATCAAAGATTGATCAAAATCTAGATTTTGAAGACTTATCGGATTTACCAGATATGGAAGAATTAGCCCAAATGTCGCCAGATGAATTTATCAAAACCTTGGAAAAAAGCATCGCGGATAAAACTAAGGATGATATCGAAGCGATTCAATCTCTTGAGCAAGTCGAAGCCAAGGAAGAAGAGCAGGAACAGGCTGAACAAGAAGTTGAAAGTAAGAAAGAGCCTTACATCTACTACATCCTTTCTTTTGCAAAATTAGCTGACTTGGTGGCTTTTGCCAAGACAGTGACTTTTGAGATGGAAACTTCTGAACTCTACAAGATGAATGAGCGCTATTATTTGACCATTTTAGTGGATATTGAAAATCATCCAAGTCCATATCCAGCTTGGCTGTTGGCTCGTATGCGCGAGTTTGCAGACGATAGTGACATCAGTCGCTCAGTCTTACAAGAGTATGGTCAAGTCTTGATGAATCACGATGCAGTGCTTAATTTGCAAAAGATTGGTTCATAATTTTTAAAATCAATTTTCATCTATCAAGAAAGACGAATCATGGGATTCGTTTTTTCTTTTTATACTGAAATAGTGATTTACTATAATAGGAATTTTCACAAAATTCTGTTATAATGGCTATATTAGAAAATTTCGAGGAGACAAACATGACAGTTAAAATTGCTTTACTAGGATTTGGTACCGTTGCAAGTGGTGTGCCTTTCCTCCTAAAGGAAAATGGAGAAAAAATCAATCAATTAGCACATTCAGAGATCGAAGTTGCTAAGGTATTGGTCAAGGATGAAGATGAAAAGAATCGCTTGCTTGCAGCAGGGAATGACTTTAACTTTGTAACCAATGTGGATGATATTTTATCAGACCAAGATATTACTATCGTAGTAGAATTGATGGGGCGTATCGAACCTGCTAAAACCTTTATCACTCGTGCCTTGGAAGCTGGAAAGCATGTTGTTACTGCTAACAAGGACCTTTTGGCTGTCCATGGTGCAGAATTGTTAGAAATCGCTAAAGAGCATAATGTAGCACTTTACTACGAAGCAGCAGTAGCTGGTGGTATTCCAATTCTTCGTACCTTGGCAAATTCCTTGGCTTCTGATAAAATCACGCGCGTGCTTGGAGTAGTCAACGGAACTTCTAACTTTATGATGACCAAGATGGTGGAAGAAGGATGGTCTTACGACGATGCTCTTGCAGAAGCACAAAGACTTGGATTTGCAGAAAGTGACCCTACAAATGACGTAGATGGGATTGATGCAGCCTACAAGATGGTGATTTTGAGCCAATTTGCCTTTGGCATGAAGGTTGCCTTTGACGATGTGGCTCACAAGGGAATTCGTAACATCACACCAGAAGATGTAGCTGTAGCCCAAGACCTTGGTTATGTAGTGAAATTGGTTGGTTCTATCGAGGAAACTCCTTCAGGTATTGCTGCAGAAGTAACTCCAACCTTCCTACCTAAAGCGCATCCACTTGCCAGTGTGAATGGAGTAATGAATGCTGTCTTTGTAGAATCTATCGGTATTGGTGAGTCTATGTACTACGGACCAGGTGCTGGTCAAAAACCAACTGCAACAAGTGTTGTGGCGGATATTGTCCGTATCGTTCGTCGCTTAAATGACGGTACCATTGGCAAAGATTTCAACGAATACAGCCGTGACTTGGTCTTGGCAAATCCTGAGGATGTTAAGGCAAACTACTACTTCTCAATCTTGGCTCCAGACTCAAAAGGTCAGGTCTTGAAATTGGCTGAAATCTTCAACGCTCAAGATATTTCCTTCAAGCAAATCCTCCAAGATGGAAAAGATGGTGACAAGGCGCGTGTTGTCATCATTACACACAAGATTAATAAAGCCCAGCTTGAAAATGTCTCAGCTGAATTGAAGAAGGTTTCAGAATTCGACCTCTTGAATACCTTCAAGGTGCTAGGAGAATAAAATGAAGATTATTGTACCTGCAACCAGTGCCAATATCGGGCCAGGATTTGACTCGGTCGGTGTAGCTGTAACCAAGTATCTTCAAATTGAGGTCTGTGAAGAACGAGATGAGTGGCTGATTGAACACCAGATTGGCAAATGGATTCCACATGACGAGCGTAATCTCTTGCTCAAAATTGCTTTGCAAATTGTGCCAGATTTACCACCTAGACGCTTGAAAATGACCAGTGATGTTCCCTTGGCGCGTGGTTTGGGTTCTTCCAGCTCAGTTATTGTGGCTGGGATTGAACTAGCCAACCAATTGGGGAAACTCGACTTGTCTGATCATGAAAAATTGCAGTTAGCGACCAAGATTGAAGGACACCCTGATAATGTGGCTCCAGCCATTTATGGTAATCTCGTTATTGCAAGTTCTGTTGAAGGGCAAGTCTCTGCTATCGTAGCAGACTTTCCAGAGTGTGATTTTCTAGCTTACATTCCAAACTATGAATTACGTACTCGCGACAGCCGTAGTGTCTTGCCTAAAAAATTGTCTTATAAGGAAGCTGTTGCTGCAAGTTCTATCGCCAATGTAGCGGTTGCTGCCTTGTTGGCAGGAGACATGGTGACCGCTGGGCAAGCAATCGAGGGAGACCTCTTCCATGAGCGCTATCGTCAGGACTTGGTAAGAGAATTTGCGATGATTAAGCAAGTGACCAAAGAAAATGGGGCCTATGCAACCTACCTTTCTGGTGCTGGGCCGACAGTTATGGTTCTGGCTTCTCATGACAAGATGCCAAGGATTAAGGCAGAATTGGAAAAGCAACCTTTCAAAGGAAAACTGCATGACTTGAGAGTTGATACCCAAGGTGTCCGTGTAGAAGCAAAATAAAGAATAGAAGATAGGATGGGGAAACTCTTGACCAGAGGGTTTCATATCCTTTTTGTGAAAAGAAGTTTATACTCAATGAAAATCAAAGAGCAAACTAGGAAGCTAGCCGCAGGCTGCTCAAAACAGTGTTTTGAGGTTGTGGATAGAACTGAAGAAGTCAGCTCAAGACACTGTTTTGAGGTTGTGGATAGAACTGACGAAGTTAGCTCAAAATACTGTTTTGAGGTTGCAGATGTGAGCTGACGTGGTTTGAAGAGATTTTCGAAGAGTATTAGTTAAAAACGTGATAAAGGAGAAATAAAGATGGCAGAAATTTATCTAGCAGGTGGTTGTTTTTGGGGCCTAGAGGAATATTTTTCACGCATTTCTGGAGTGCTAGAAACCAGTGTTGGCTACGCTAATGGTCAAGTCGAAACGACCAATTACCAGTTGATCAAGGAAACAGACCATGCAGAAACGGTCCAAGTGATTTACGATGAGAAGGAAGTGTCACTCAGAGAGATTTTACTTTATTATTTCCGAGTTATCGATCCTCTATCTATCAATCAACAAGGGAATGACCGTGGTCGCCAATATCGAACTGGGATTTATTATCAGGATGAAGCAGATTTGCCAGCTATCTACACAGTGGTACAGGAGCAGGAACGCATGCTGGATCGAAAGATTGCAGTAGAAGTGGAGCAATTACGCCACTACATTCTGGCTGAAGACTACCACCAAGATTATCTCAGGAAGAATCCTTCAGGTTACTGTCATATCGATGTGACCGATGCTGATAAGCCATTGATTGATGCAGCAAACTATGAAAAGCCTAGCCAAGAAGTGTTAAAGGCCAGTCTATCTGAAGAGTCTTATCGTGTCACACAAGAAGCTGCTACAGAGGCTCCATTTACCAATGCCTATGACCAAACCTTTGAAGAGGGGATTTATGTAGATATTACGACGGGTGAGCCACTCTTTTTTGCCAAGGATAAGTTTGCTTCAGGTTGTGGTTGGCCAAGTTTTAGCCGTCCGATTTCCAAAGAGTTGATTCATTATTACAAGGATCTGAGCCATGGAATGGAGCGAATTGAAGTTCGTTCTCGTTCAGGCAGCGCTCACTTGGGTCATGTTTTCACAGATGGACCGCGGGAGTTAGGCGGCCTCCGTTACTGTATCAATTCTGCTTCTTTACGCTTTGTGGCCAAGGATGAGATGGAAAAAGCAGGATATGGCTATCTATTGCCTTACTTAAACAAATAAAACAGAGAGTGGGGCTTCCCACTTTCTTCATTTCTAGAATATGAATAGAAGGGATTTATGAAACACCTATTATCTTACTTCAAACCCTACATCAAGGAATCAATTTTAGCCCCCTTGTTCAAGCTGTTAGAAGCTGTTTTTGAGCTCTTGGTTCCCATGGTGATTGCTGGGATTGTTGACCAATCTTTACCTCAGGGAGATCAAGGTCATCTCTGGATGCAGATTGGCCTGCTCCTTATCTTTGCAGTAATTGGCGTTTTAGTGGCCTTGATAGCTCAATTTTACTCAGCAAAGGCAGCAGTAGGCTTTGCTAAGGAATTGACAAACGATCTTTATCGTCATATTCTTTCCTTGTCCAAGGACAGCAGAGACCGTCTGACAACTTCTAGTTTGGTCACTCGCTTGACTTCGGATACCTACCAGATTCAGACTGGTATCAATCAATTCCTGCGTCTCTTTTTGCGAGCGCCCATTATCGTTTTTGGTGCCATTTTTATGGCTTATCGAATCTCAGCTGAGTTGACTTTCTGGTTCTTAGTCATGGTTGCCATTTTGACCATTGTCATTGTAGGGTTATCTCGATTGGTCAATCCTCTCTACAGTAGTCTCAGAAAGAAAACGGACCAACTGGTTCAGGAAACGCGCCAGCAATTGCAAGGGATGCGGGTTATTCGTGCTTTTGGTCAAGAAAAACGAGAGTTACAGATTTTTCAAACCCTTAACCAAGTTTATGCTAGATTACAAGAAAAGACAGGTTTCTGGTCTAGTTTATTAACACCTCTGACCTATCTGATTGTCAATGGAACTCTTCTCGTTATTATCTGGCAAGGCTATATTTCAATTCAAGGAGGAGTGCTCAGTCAAGGTGCTCTCATTGCTCTTATCAATTACCTCTTACAGATTTTGGTGGAATTGGTCAAGCTAGCCATGCTGATCAATTCCCTCAACCAGTCCTACATCTCAGCTAAGCGAATCGAGGAAGTTTTTGCTGAGGCTCCAGAAGATATTCATTCAGAATTAGAACAAAAGCAAGCTAGCAGTGATCAGGTTTTACAAGTTCAAGAACTGACCTTTACCTATCCTGATGCGGCCCAGCCTTCTCTGAGAGACATTTCCTTTAATATGAAGCAAGGGCAAATCCTTGGTATCATCGGAGGAACTGGTTCTGGTAAATCAAGCTTGGTGCAAGTCTTACTTGGACTTTATCCAGCAGACAAGGGGAGTATAGACCTTTATCGAAATGGACGTAGTCCTCTTAATTTGGAGCAGTGGCGGTCTTGGATTGCCTATGTGCCCCAAAAAGTCGAACTCTTTAAGGGAACCATTCGTTCTAACTTGACTCTAGGTTTACATCAAGAAGTATCTGACCAGGAACTCTGGCAGGCCTTGGAGATTGCGCAAGCTAAGGATTTTGTTAGTGAAAAGGAAGGGCTCTTGGATGCCACTGTTGAGGCAGGAGGTCGAAATTTCTCAGGTGGACAAAAACAAAGGCTGTCTATTGCTCGCGCAGTCTTGCGCCAAGCTCCATTTCTCATCCTAGATGATGCGACCTCGGCCCTCGACACCATTACCGAGTCTAAGCTCTTGAAAGCTATCCGAGAAAATTTGCTAAATACGAGCTTAATCTTGATCTCTCAACGAACCTCGACTTTACAGATGGCTGACCAGATTCTCCTCTTAGAAAAAGGAGAGCTCCTAGCTATCGGCAAGCACGAGGACTTGATGAAATCTAGTCAAGTTTATCGCGAAATCAATGCATCCCAACATGGAAAGGAGGACTAGCATGAGACGACAAACTGCAAACCAGACGCTCACACGCTTGGCAAAAGATTTAGCAAGCAATCCCTTCCTCCTTTTCCTAGCCTTTCTAGGAACTATTACCCAGGTTGGCTTATCAATCTACCTACCTATCTTGATTGGGCAGGTCATCGACCAAGTCCTAGTGGCTGGTTCTTCACCAGTTTTTTGGCAGATTTTTCTCCAGATGATCTTGGTAGTTATAGGAAATACTCTGGTACAATGGGCCAATCCTCTTCTTTATAATCGCCTAATCTTCTCTTATACCAGAGACTTGCGAGAGCGAATCATCTATAAGCTCCATCGTTTACCGATTGCTTTTGTGGAGCGGCAAGGAAGTGGAGAGATGGTCAGTCGGGTAACCACGGACATCGAACAGTTAGCAGCTGGCTTGACCATGATTTTTAACCAATTTTTCATTGGTGTCTTGATGATTTTGGTTAGCATTCTAGCCATGCTGCAAATTCACCTCCTCATGACTCTCTTAGTCTTGCTGTTGACGCCACTTTCCATGGTGGTTTCACGCTTTATTGCCAAACGCTCCTATCATCTCTTCCAGAAGCAAACAGAGACAAGGGGAATTCAGACTCAGTTGATTGAAGAATCGCTTAGCCAGCAGACTATTATTCAATCTTTTAATGCTCAGGTAGAGTTTATCAAAAGACTGTGTGAGGCTAATGACAACTACGCAGGCTATTCGCAGTCGGCCATCTTTTATTCTTCAACGGTCAATCCTTCGACTCGCTTTGTCAATGCGCTCATTTATGCGATTCTAGCTGGAGTAGGAGCTTATCGTATCATGATGGGGTCAACCTTGACCATTGGGCGTTTAGTGACTTTTTTGAACTATGTCCAACAGTATACCAAGCCCTTTAACGATATTTCTTCAGTGCTAGCTGAGTTGCAAAGTGCTCTGGCTTGCGCAGAGCGCGTCTATGCTGTCTTAGAAAGTCCTGAGGTTGCTGAAACAGGCAAGGAAGTCTTGACCAGTGACCAAGTTAAGGGAGCTATTTCCTTTAAACATGTCTCTTTTGGTTACCATCCTGAAAAGATTTTGATTAAGGATTTATCTATTGATATTCCAGCTGGTAGCAAGGTAGCCATCGTTGGTCCGACAGGTGCAGGAAAATCAACCCTTATCAATCTTCTTATGCGTTTCTATCCTATTAACTCAGGAGATATCTTGCTGGATGGGCAATCCATTTATGATTATACCCTAGTATCATTGAGACAGCAGTTTGGCATGGTGCTCCAAGAAACCTGGCTCAAGCAAGGAACCATTCATGACAATATTGCTTTTGGAAATCCTGAAGCCAGTCGGGAGCAGGTGATTGCTGCTGCCAAAGCAGCCAATGCAGATTTTTTCATCCAACAGTTGCCACAGGGATACGATACCAAGTTAGAAAATGCAGGAGAATCTCTCTCTGTCGGTCAGACCCAGCTCTTGACTATAGCGCGAGTCTTTTTGGCTATTCCAAAGATTCTTATCTTAGACGAGGCAACTTCCTCCATCGATACACGGACAGAAGTGCTAGTACAGGATGCCTTTGCAAAACTCATGAAGGGGCGCACAAGCTTTATCATCGCCCACCGTTTGTCAACCATTCAGGATGCGGATTTGATTCTTGTCTTGGTAGATGGCGACATCGTGGAGCATGGCAATCATCAGGATCTCATGGCTAGAAAGGGTAAGTATTACCAAATGCAGCAAGCAGCAGCTTTTAGCTCTGAATAAGCCATTCTCTTTTGAAAGTTTATGGACGAAAAAAGTTGCCTTCGGGTGACTTTTTTGTTACAATAGCTAGAAAAATTGTTCACTGTAATACTTAATGAAAATCAAAGAGCAAACTAGGAAGCTAGCCGCAGGTTACTAAAAGCACTGCTTTAAGGTTGTAGATAAGACTGACGAAGTCAGCTCAAAACACTGTTTTGAGGTTGCAGATAGAACTGACGAAGTCAGTAACCACACCTACGGCAAAGTGAATCTGAAGTAGTTTGAAGAGAGTATAACTTGTCTTTTAGAAAAGGAGCCTATAATGAAAGTCTTTCAGAATGTAAATATCGTGACTTGTGATCAAGATTTCCATGTTTATCTTGATGGAATCTTAGCAGTCAAGGATTCTCAAATCGTCTATGTCGGTCAAGATAAGCCAGCGTTTTTAGAGCAAGCTGAGCAGATTATAGACTATCAGGGAGCTTGGATTATGCCTGGGTTGGTCAATTGCCACACCCATTCTGCTATGACAGGTTTGAGAGGAATTCGGGATGATAGCAATCTCCATGAATGGCTCAATGACTATATCTGGCCAGCAGAAGCTGAGTTTACTCCCGACATGACTACTAAGGCGGTCAAAGAAGCTCTGACAGAGATGCTCCAGTCAGGAACAACAACCTTTAATGATATGTATAATCCCAATGGTGTGAATATTGAGCAGATTTATCAGGCAGTGAAAGATTCCAAGATGCGTTGTTATTTTTCTCCGACTCTTTTTTCTTCAGAGACAGAAACAACTGCTGAGACTATAAGCAGAACTCGATCCATCATAGACGAAATCTTAAAATATAAAAATCCAAATTTCAAGGTTATGGTAGCACCTCATTCTCCCTATAGCTGCAGTAGAGACTTGCTGGAAGCGAGTTTGGAAATGGCAAAAGAGCTTGCTATTCCAATCCATATCCATGTGGCGGAGACCAAGGAAGAATCAGGCATTATCCTGAAACGATACGGCAAACGCCCCCTCGCCTTTCTAGAAGAACTGGGTTACTTAGATCATCCGTCTGTCTTTGCTCATGGGGTCGAATTAAACGAGCGAGAAATTGAACGCTTGGCAACTTCTCAAGTGGCTATTGCTCACAATCCTATCAGTAATCTCAAACTGGCATCAGGAATTGCTCCAATTATCCAGCTCCAAAAAGCAGGAGTAGCAGTCGGAATTGCGACTGACTCGGTCGCTTCCAATAACAATCTTGATATGTTTGAGGAGGGACGGACTGCAGCCCTTCTTCAGAAGATGAAAAGTGGAGATGCCAGCCAATTTCCTATCGAAACAGCTCTCAAGGCACTGACAATCGAAGGGGCTAAGGTTCTAGGAATGGAAAATCAGATAGGAAGTCTAGAAGTCGGCAAGCAGGCAGATTTTCTCGTTATTCAACCACAAGGCAAAATCCATCTCCAACCTCAAGAAAATATGCTCTCTCACCTAGTTTATGCTGTCAAATCCAGTGATGTTGATGATGTCTATATTGCTGGAGAACAGGTTGTTAAGCAAGGTCAAGTTCTGACAGTAGAACTTTAGAAGAAAAATCACGAAAAATTTTAAAAAAAGTTTGTAAAAATCTTGCATTCTTTTTTTGACTATGCTATACTTATATACGGTTTGAAAAAACTGCCTAAGACAGTAGGGGAGCTCGACTCATAAATATCCTACCGAGGACAAAACGTATCATGTAAAAAGAAGCGTATTGTACTTTCGTGTCTAGGTTTGGGCGCGTTTTTCTTTTGGAAAAATTCCCCAAGCAAAATAATTACGGAGGTGAACACACTAATGAGTGAAGCAATTATTGCTAAAAAAGCGGAACTAGTTGACGTAGTAGCTGAAAAAATGAAAGCTGCTGCATCTATCGTCGTTGTAGACGCTCGTGGTTTGACAGTTGAGCAAGATACAGTTCTTCGTCGTGAGCTTCGTGGAAGCGAAGTTGAGTATAAAGTCATTAAAAACTCAATCTTGCATCGTGCAGCTGAAAAAGCTGGTCTTGAAGATCTTGCATCAGTATTCGTTGGACCATCTGCAGTAGCATTTTCTAACGAAGATGTTATTGCACCAGCGAAAATCTTGAACGACTTTTCTAAAAACGCTGAAGCACTTGAAATCAAAGGTGGTGCAATCGAAGGCGCTGTCGCATCTAAAGAAGAGATTCTTGCACTTGCAACTCTTCCAAACCGCGAAGGACTTCTTTCTATGCTCCTTTCTGTACTTCAAGCGCCAGTGCGCAACGTTGCTCTTGCAGTCAAAGCGGTTGCAGAAAGCAAAGAAGACGCAGCTTAATCTTAAGCTACGTAGCGTAGCCTAGCTACGAAAATCTATTATAAATTTAAAACATATTTGGAGGAAATAACAATGGCATTGAACATTGAAAACATTATTGCTGAAATTAAAGAAGCTTCAATCCTTGAATTGAACGACCTTGTAAAAGCTATCGAAGAAGAATTTGGTGTAACTGCAGCTGCTCCTGTAGCTGTTGCTGCAGCTGGTGCTGCTGACGCTGGTGCTGCTAAAGATTCATTCGACGTTGAATTGACATCTGCAGGCGACAAAAAAGTTGGCGTTATCAAAGTTGTACGTGAAATCACAGGTCTTGGTCTTAAAGAAGCTAAAGAACTTGTTGACGGTGCACCAGCACTTGTTAAAGAAGGCGTTGCAACTGCAGAAGCTGAAGAAATCAAAGCTAAATTGGAAGAAGCTGGAGCTTCAGTTACTCTTAAATAATAGAGCGACTACATTAGTAGCTTAAAAACATGATTAAATCGCTATTCTTAGGAGTAGTGGTTTTTCTTTTTGTTTAAGAAGTTGGCGAGTAAGTAATACTCAATGAAAATCAAAGAGCAAACTAGGAAACTAGCCGCAGGCTGCTCAAAACACTGTTTTGAGGTTGCAGATAGAACTGACGAAGTCAGCTCAAAACACTGTTTTGAGGTTGCAGATAGAGCTGACGAAGTCAGTATCATATACATACGGTAAGGCGACGCTGACGTGGTTTGAAGAGATTTTCGAAAAGTATAAAATAGATTGAATTTAGAATAGTCCACTGAGTTTTATAAAACATTGTTAGAAATTGGTTTGAATTCCGCAATCAATTTGTTCGGTTTTTATTTCATTTAATTTAATTAAATTAGAATTTCCCAACCGTTTAACTCAAGATAAAAATCCCCAATCGAAGCGATTGAGGATTAAGCAAATGAATCTTAAACAATACCTTGGGCAATCATAGCGTTTGCTACATTTTCAAATGCAGCAATGTTTGCTCCTGCAAGATAGTCTTTATCAAGACCATATGTTTCTGAAGTTGTTTTAGCTGTGTTGAAGATGTTTGTCATGATGTCTTTGAGACGTCCATCAACTTCCTCACGAGTCCATGAGAGGCGAAGACTGTTTTGGCTCATTTCAAGGGCTGAAACGGCTACACCACCAGCGTTGGCAGCTTTGGCAGGTCCGTAGAAGATACCATTTTCTTTGTAGATTTTGATGGCATCAAGGTCGCTCGGCATGTTGGCACCTTCAGATACACAGATAACGCCTTGAGCAACCAAACGTTTAGCTGCTTCACCGTTGATTTCGTTTTGAGTAGCACATGGAAGCGCAATATCATAGTTTCCAGCGTAAGTCCATACAGAACCTTCGTGATATGTTGCAGTTGCTTTCTCAGCTGCATACTCAGTCAAACGAGCACGACGTTTCTCTTTAACATCAACCAAAAGATCGAAGTCGATACCATTTTCATCGATGACATAACCGTTTGAGTCAGATACAGAGATGACAGTAGCGCCAAGTTCAGTCGCTTTTTGAAGAGCGTATTGAGCAACGTTCCCAGAACCTGAAATAACCACTTTCTTACCAGCAAAGCTATTACCGTTAGCTTTCAGCATTTCTTCAGTATAGTAAACCAAACCGTAACCAGTTGCTTCTGGACGAATCAAGCTACCACCAAATTCAAGAGGCTTACCAGTCAAGACACCAGCATCAAATTGGTTAAGACGCTTGTATTGACCATAAAGGTAACCAATTTCACGTCCACCTACGCCGATATCACCAGCAGGTACGTCAAGTGATGGTCCGATGTGTTTTTGCAACTCAGTCATGAAGCTTTGGCAGAAGCGCATCACTTCAGCATCTGTTTTACCTTTAGGATCGAAGTCTGATCCACCTTTACCTCCACCGATTGGAAGTCCAGTCAAGACGTTTTTGAAGATTTGTTCAAATCCGAGGAATTTCAAAATCCCTTGGTTTACAGTTGGGTGGAAACGAAGTCCTCCTTTGTATGGTCCAACAGCTGAGTTGAATTGAACACGGTAACCACGGTTTACTTGAATTTTTCCATCACGGTCAACCCAAGGAACACGGAAAGAAATTACGCGCTCAGGCTCAGTAATACGTGCCAAGATATTTTCTTCGATATACTCAGGGTGTTTTTCAAATACAGGTTCCAAAGTGTTGAAAAATTCTTCAACAGCTTGGAGGAATTCAGCCTCGTGCCCATTACGAGCTTTTACAGTTTCAAACACGCTTTGGATATATTCTTTAGCAGATGTCATATCGTTCTCCTTTTGTTGTCATATTTTATTACATGAGCTATTATAGCAGAATTTTTTTAAACTGTAAAGAGAAAAACAAAAATTTTCTAAAAATTCTTTCAATTTAGTTTTAAGACTTTTTGAAAATAGACAAAAAACGAACCTTTTTCTTGTAAATATCTTTCTCAAAGAGAAAATCTGAAAATATGCTATAAGAAAAGAAAATGTTTAGCAATTCAGAAATCACTTGTTAATTTATCCATGATATGTTAGATTTGCCAGCAAAACTATGACCATTTTGGAGGAAAGAAATATTTACATCTCCTTATTCAGGGCAGGATTTTCTATACAAGTATAGATGTCTTGCTGGAGTTGGATCATGGAACCCAAGCGGTTATTGAGATTTAGAACTATCATCAGAATTTTTTCATTAGACTTGTTCGGTAACCATAAAGTACTATACTATCTATGAACAAGACCCAGAAAAAGTAGCTTTATTTCTTAAGAATTTTAATAGTTTAAAGCATCTAGTACCTGTTTATATTGATAAAACAGGATTCGATACTTATTTTTATCGAGAGTATGGTCGCTCATTAAAAGGTCAGATAATAAGAGGTAAAGTATCTGGAAGAAGATATCAGAGGATTTCTTTGGTTGCAGGGCTAACAAATGGTGAGTTAATCGCTCCAATGACTTACGAAGAGACGATGACGAGCGACTTTTTTGAAGCATGGTTTCAGAAGTTTCTCTTACCAACATTAACCACACCATCGGTTATTATTATGGATAATGCAAGATTCCAATAGAATAGCTAGGATAGAACTCTTGTGTGAAGAGTTTGGGCATAAACTTTTACCTCTTACTCCCTACTCACCTGAGTACAATCCTATTGAGAAAATATGGACTCATATCAAAAAGGTATTACCAAGTTGCAAGACCTTTTACGAGGCTCTTTTGTATTGTTCTTGTTTCAGTTTGTTATAAACGCCTAAGATAAGAGCTATACTAGGTAAATAAAAATCTCTATACTATCTGAAAGTGAAGATTACTCACTGTGAGATAGTATAGAGCCTTTTTGTTGTAGTTAAATTATCCTACCCACTCACCATTGTCATTGACACGGTAGTCGTCAGGTGTAGTCGTATTGATTGCTAGGGCTCCAGAACTATAGGCATAGTACCATTTACCAGATACCTTCATCCAGCCTGTTTTCATAGCCCCTGAATCTTGAAGGTAGTACCAGCTACCATTATCTTTGAGCCAACCAGTCTTCATAGCGCCTGAACCGTCGAGATAGTACCAGCTACCGTCTTTTACCCAGCCAGTTTGCATCCAGCCAGAGTTGTCAAAGCGATACCAAGTTCTATTTATTTTTTCCCATCCATTACTCGTGTATGAGCCGTCATTGTGTTTAAACCACCAACGTCCGTTTGATTGAATCCAACTTCCGAAGTATTGGGAATGATTGAACCAACTTCTTAGTCGATTAAGAAATTCGGCAGGGTCATTGGTCTCATCGTCTAGTTTCTGACTTGAATTTGTATTTTCATTTTTGGTTTTATGAGTTCCGATAGCCTTTAAGTCTTTGTCAAAAAGATTTGCCTTAGTCGCAAATGTTTGAATCTGAGAAGCATTTGCTTCTGTATATTGAATGGCCTTTCCATAACCACCAGCTAATTCTTCAGAGCCACCAGATGCTGTTCCGAGACTTTGTGCAACAGTAATCCATCCATTTTGAGTGGCAGGGTTTTCAAAGGCTGCAAGCCCCATATAGGTCAGTTTTGGATCAATTAAGGATTTATAGTGTCCAGTTTGACCTGTAACACTGACACCACTACGAGATTTAACATAATCGGCTTTTTCATCATACCATTGCTGGATGGCCTTCATAAATCCATTGTAGTTCCAAGCCAAATTTTCTGAAAGGGAGAAATTTCCTGTAGGCCAAGCGCTCCAAATATCCTTACTAGACAAGCGTGTGTGATCAATGGTGATCGAAGCTTCTGCTGCACGAACGAAGGCAGTTTTTTCTAGTGCAGTTGACCATTTGATGGGAACATAGCTAGTAACTAGACCTTCATCTGCCGCCTCTTTTCGAATGGCATTGATACGGTCTAAGATAGCTTGTTTATCTGGCGTTAAGAAAGTCCCTTCAATCCCAACTAGAGTAGTACCAGAAGAAGCACTAGTGACCTCAGAGTTTAAGATATTGTAGGATTGACCATTGATTGCTTGAGTGGAAACCAGCCTATCATTAGCAGCTACTGATTGTGATGTAAGAGTTCCAGCTCCTAACAAGGAAAGTACTAAAACTGTAGCAAGTGTGAACTTTTTAGTTTTATTGTTCATTTTGTGTCCTCCTATTTTTATTATAACATCTCTACTGGGCAGAGTAAACTAAAATTCGGTATAGCTAGGGACTAGATTTATTTTAAATTTAGATGTTTGCAAAAATTTTTCTTAAATTTGGTGTATAATATAAATAGATGATTTTAATGAATCTACTCGACTTGTTCGATAACTATCTGAAGCGAGATTAGGTGTTCAGAAATTGAATTTTTAAGGTTCCAACTTAGCCATACTTTTTAGGTTTCACATCTTTAAATAAGCTAAACACTCCATAATATCATATAAATTATAGTTTAGAGGATGTAGAACAACTCTTCTTTCATCAAGGAAGTAAAATAACTCAATAATACAGGGATTCCATTCCCCTAGAAAGGTTAAATAAATGAAATCATATAAGAAATTTACGATTCTTGCTCTGGCTCTTCTTGGATTCACTAGCCAAACAGTTTTAGCTAATGATGCTAGTCATCCTACGAATAACTCTATCGGTGGTTCAACTACTAGCTCTGCAAGTCCTTTTCAAGTAGCTACAGAAAATCAGCCAACGACTCCTAGTTCGAGTAAGCAGGAGACAAAGCCAACTCTTCCTACTGAGTCTAAGCTACAAACTGGTTGGGTAAAAGAAGACGGGAAGTGGACTTATTATAGTCAAACAGGTGTCAAATTTACAGATACTCTTTATGAGGGCTACCTATTTGATAAGGATGGTTACTTACTTGAAAATAGCTGGTATCAGATGGCTAACAAGTGGTACTACGCCAATGGCTCAGGAAAATATCTGTCTAACCAATGGAGTCAAATCAATGGTAAATGGTATGCATTTGATCAAAATGGTGCCATGATGGCTAATACTTGGAAGGGAAACTATTACCTGAAATCCAGTGGGGCTATGGCAGATAAAGAATGGGTGTACGATCCCAACTATTCTAGCTGGTTTTATCTCAAGTCAGGTGGGCATTATGCTGAGCAGCAATGGGTTGGCTCTTACTATCTAAAATCTGGTGGCTACATGGCTCACAAAGAGTGGCTTTATGATCAAGATTATAAAGCTTGGTATTATCTTAAAGAAGATGGCGTTTATGTCACTGGAACTTATACTATTGATGGAAGTAGTCATTTTTTCAAAGATAATGGTAAATGGGTGCAAGAACTTCCAAAAGGATTTGAAAAGGGGCGCTATAGTAAAACTATCTTCCTAGATCCAGGGCATGGTGGACGTGATTCGGGCGCTTACTATTATGGAATAGCTGAAAAAGATTTGAATCTACAGGTCTCTCGTAAATTACGGAAACGTTTAGAAGAATTGGGCTATACAGTTCTAACATCTCGTGATAGTGATGTGGATGTTGACTTTGTGACAGAGCGTTCTCGTATGGTAAATAAGACGAATGCAGACTTCTTTATTAGTATTCATTTTAATGCTACTGGGAATGACACAACACTGAATCTGGGAATACAGACTTATTCTTATAAGGAAGATGCAGGTTACCCGAGCAAGATTAACCAGTACTGGCATAATAATCCAGACCGTATAAGTGAAAGTAATCGTTTGGCAGCTGATCTTCATTCATCTCTCTTGACCGAGACAGGAGCTAGAGATGCTGGGCTTTTGCAAGCCACCTTCGCTGTTCTTCGTGAGACTGCGAAACCTGCTGTGTTATTAGAGTTGGGTTATATGGATAATCCAGAAGAAAACCAACGAATCCGTAGTGAACAATACCAAGATAAGTTGGTTGAAGGTATTATTAAAGGAATTCAAAAATATTACGCTGGAAATTAAGAAACTAGATCAAACTAAGCTTTGGAGATTGTCCTAGGCTTAGTTTTTTACATTTGTAATGCTATTCATAACATTAAATTGTCTGAAAATTTATTGAAAAATGAGTGAAAACATGGTATAATGAAAGGTAAAATTAATTCAGGTTTCCTGAACCGATAGGAGTATACAATGAAAAAACTAGGTTTTGTCCTTTTATCTTCAGTCTTGCTATTGACAGCTTGTGCTGTTAGGTTTGAAAAATCAACCGAGACAAATGATTCATCTAAGGTGACAGCCTTGTCTGAAGACAAGCAGAAAATGCTTGATAAGGCCACTGCTGACTATAAGACTTTTGTGCAAGAGCAAATCGATAAACTCTTGACAGATACGGAAGGCTTTGTCAAACTGTTGAAAGAAGGTAAGTTAGAAGAAGCCAAAAAGGTTTATCCACTGATTCGTATGTCTTATGAGCGTTCAGAACCGATTGCTGAAAGTTTTGGTGAGTCAGATGTCAAGATTGACTTCCGTTTGGCAGACTACATGGACGAAAACAAGACTGAAGAAGGATGGTCTGGTTTCCACCGTATCGAGCGTATCCTTTGGGAAGACAATACAACTAAAGGAACTGAAAATCAAGATAAGAAAGAGTAAATCTGCTCTAATAAAAAAACTTTGTTCTCTAGAAACCATTGTGTGGCTATCGAGAGTGCAAAGTTTTTTTGAGTTTGGAACATGAAAACAGCAGTTGATTTCAAGAAAGAAAAAAGAACAGCCGAAACTGTTCTTTTTATCATTATTTGAGACCGTATTTTACAAAGATATACTCTATAGTGTTTAAATCCTTATTAAATCAACGTTTCTAAAGGGGATATAGCTGTAAAATATTATATATATACCGTATTGTTAAACCAAGACGGTACCAAAAAGGTACCAAAAATTAAGGTTTCAGAGCTTATAAAATAATGAAAGTTGTCTCAATCAGTTGAGCTTTTTTTATTGCATTTTTGTAGCAAAGTGACGTAGTCGCTCTTTGTGTGGAATAAGTGGGAAAGAAAAACAAGTTCTTTGAGTTTGGTCGATAAAGTAAAGCAAGATATACTGACCGATAATTTTTCCTCGCGTAGGGTACTTACTGTTGATTTTTAGTCCTATTTTTTCATCTGCATCAAAGCCAGCTTCAGGAAAAGTTTCTAAACTTTTTAAGCCGTCTAAAATTTTGGCTACAGTATTCTTAGCCGACTGGGGTGATAAAAGAACAGTGCTGATGTAGTTATGGATACTGTCAATTGCCTGACTCACTTCAGTAGATAGAATCACTTTATAAATCATATCGTAGCCTCATGTCATCTAGGGGAGTTCCTTGTCCGGATTCATATTCTCTTAAGGCGCGTTCAGATTGGGCTTGTAGCTCCTGAATCAATCGTTCACGGTGTAAATCTTCTGCAGTTTTTATTGGCAAATCTTGTTCGAGAACAATCTGCTCGATAAAAAGACTAATAGCATCCGTCATAGTCATTCCTTTTTCCTTGATGATAGCTCTAGCTTGTTCCATTGATGACTCATTGATTTTAAAATTGTACTGTTTAGTAAGTGATGTCGTCATGGTATATCTCCAATCTATACTATATATAGCTAGTATATATCTTTTATATTTTTTAGGCAAGAGAAAACTTTGTACTCTAGAAACTACCGAGAGTGCAAAGTTTTTTAGTTTGGAACATGAAAACAGCAGTTGATTTCAAGAAATAAAAAAGAACAGCCGAAGCTGTCTTTCTATCATTATTTGAGACCGTATTTTTTGTTGAAACGATCCACGCGTCCATCTGCTTGAGTGAACTTTTGACGTCCAGTGTAGAATGGGTGTGAGTCTGATGAAATTTCCACACGGATCAATGGGTAAGTTTCGCCTTCGAACTCAACTGTTTCGTTAGAGCGTTTTGTTGAACCGCTAAGGAATTGGTAACCAGTAGTTGTGTCCATGAAGACAACTGGGCGATATTCTGGATGGATATCTTTTTTCATTTTGCAATAGTTCCTTTCTGCCATGGTCTCTTTGCGAGCCATAGATTGTTACCATACTAGTCTATCAGATTCTGAAAAGTTTGGCAAGTATTTTATCAGTTTTTAAGCAAGTTTTTTAACTTTTGGTAGATGATTTCGTTTTCCTCTAGACTATAGGAATTAGCACCGCTTGCTAGAGGGTGGCCTCCTCCATCATGTTCTTTGGCAATTTCATTGATAGGATGAATTTTACTGCGTAAGCGAACGCGGTAGTGGCCATCAGCCTGCTCTACAAAAATTCCCCAGAGACTCACACTATCAATACGTCCAGGTGCACCGACAACAGCTGCAGTTTCAGCATCGGTGACATTGAATCGTTTTAAGATTTCCTGACTCAGGATAACGCGCGCTGCACCATTTTCATCCACTTCCAGATGGTCGTAGATGTAGCCTTGAAGTTTAGCAATTTTGTAACTCATAGTGTCCATTTTGCGAGTGAGAGTTGCAAAGTCAAAGTTATGTTCTCTCAAATAAGCAGCAAGGTGAAGAGTCCGTGCAGTCGTAGAAGGATAAAGGAAGCGACCTGTATCACCGATAATTCCTGCAAAGAGCAACTCAGCAGAGCGATCTGACAAGGCCAGTTGGGTTGTTTGGGCAAATAGGGTAATCATCTCACTAGCGCTACTTGAACTAGTATCCACCCAAGATAGGTCACCATATACATCATCATTTGGATGGTGGTCAATCTTAATGAGAAAATCACCTTGACTATAGCGCTTATCATCTATACGAGCAGTATTAGCTGTATCACAGATGATGACAAGTGCTCCCTGGTAGGCACTATCTTCAACAAGATCCATTTCAGCCATCCAAGTAAGAGTTGGTTCATCAAAACCAACGGCTTTGATGGTTTTTTCTGGGAAATGATGTTTGAGAAGAGTTTTCAATCCCACCTGACTTCCCAAGGCATCAGGGTCTGGTTTCATATGACGGTGAATGATAATCGTGTCGTATTCTTTAATTTTTTCTAAAATTTGATGGCAAATTTCCATAAATAACCTCAATTCTTTCTCATTTCATTGTAGCACAAGAATTTTTATTTTTAAAATGAAAAAGATGTGATATAATGGAGAAAGATAAATTGAGGAGGACGATATGGCATTAGCAAAAATTGTATTTGCCAGTATGACCGGTAATACCGAAGAAATTGCAGATATTGTAGCAGACAAATTACGTGACTTGGGCTTGGATGTCGATGTTGATGAATGTACAACTGTTGACGCTTCAGACTTCTTGGAAGCAGACATCGCTATCGTTGCGACCTATACTTACGGTGATGGAGAATTGCCAGATGAGATGATGGACTTCTACGAAGACCTAGCAGATCTCAACTTGAATGGTAAAATCTACGGAGTGGTCGGCTCAGGAGATACCTTCTACGATGAATTCTGTAAGGCTGTTGATGACTTTGACCGTGTTTTTGTAGCGACAGGAGCAGAAAAAGGTTCAGAGTGTGTCAAAGTTGATCTCTCTGCTGAGGAAGAAGACATTGAACGCTTGGAACAATTCGCAGAAGAATTGGCTGCTAAAGTAGGATAAGCATAAGAGTGCGCTGATGTAATCAATCAGTGCATTTTTCTTATCGTTAGTTGGGATTTTACTAGCCTATTTGGTTGCTTTTTGATACAATAATTCAAATAAAGGAGGAGACTGTATGGATTTAGATATTATTCGTCAAGAAATTGATCAAATCGACGACCAAATCGTCAAGCTCTTAGAAGAACGAATGCATTTGGTTGAGGGGGTAGTTGCCTATAAGAAAGCTTCAGGTAAACCGATTTTAGATACTAAGAGAGAAGAAGTTATTTTTGAAAAGGTTAGAAGTCGTGTAGAGGACAAGCGCTATCAGGAGACTATTGTCGCGACTTTTTCGGACATACTCAAACGTTCGCGTGATTATCAGGATCAAAACATCAAATGAAAAAAGAACAATTTTATCCGCTAGGGATTTTTCTAGCTGCTATGTTGGGTGGACTTGTCCGCTACCTAGTTTCCACTTGGTTACCAGCCAGTCCAGACTTTCCTTGGGGCACTCTCTTTGTCAACTATCTGGGCATTTTCTGCTTGGTTTATCTTGTCAAGGGTTATTTGGTCTATAAGGGAACCAGTAAAGGCGTTATTTTAGCTCTGGGGACAGGTTTTTGTGGGGGGCTGACAACTTTTTCCAGTCTCATGCTTGATGCTGTGAAACTGCTTGATACAGGGCGTTATCTTAGTTTAGTTATGTATTTGCTTTTGAGTATTGGTGGAGGTCTACTCTTGGCTTATTTTCTAGGGAGGAAGAAATGGTAATCGTCTATCTTGCAATTGCTTGTGGCTTAGGAGCGCTCGTACGTTATTTCTTTTCCCGCTATAATCAAGCATCTAAATTGCCCCTCGGAACTCTCATAGCCAATCTTTTAGGTTGTTTTTTGATTGGATTATTCTATAATCATGTAGAGTCTAAGGAAGTCTATGCTATTCTAGCAACAGGATTTTGTGGCGGTTTAACGACTTTCTCTACCTTGAATGACGAACTCCAAAGACTGTTAAGTGATAAGAAGGTATTTTATAGCTACCTAGCCTTAACCTACATAGGTGGTTTAGTTGCGATTTTTTTAGGAATTCTGCTATAAATTTCTTTACTTTTTTGTGGAAATTTGGTAAACTGTATCTTGTGTGTAATGGACGCACAAAAATACAGTTTATCCGCTGAGGAAGATTCCTCAAGATTGACAAAGATAGGAGAATAAAATGAATCCATTAATCCAAAGCTTGACTGAAGGTCAACTTCGTACAGATATCCCATCATTCCGTCCTGGTGACACTGTTCGTGTACACGCGAAAGTTGTCGAAGGTAACCGTGAACGTATCCAGATTTTTGAAGGTGTTGTTATCGCACGTAAAGGTGCTGGAATCTCAGAAAACTACACAGTTCGTAAAATCTCTAACGGTGTAGGTGTTGAGCGTATCTTCCCAATCCACACTCCACGTGTTGAAAAAATCGAAGTTGTTCGTTACGGTAAAGTACGTCGTGCGAAATTGTACTACTTGCGTGCTCTTCAAGGTAAAGCAGCTCGTATCAAAGAAATCCGTCGTTAATTCGACTAAAAAACTCTGCTTTTTCAGCAGAGTTTTTATCTAGCCCCCTTAGTTCAATGGATATAACAACTCCCTCCTAAGGAGTAGTTGCAGGTTCGATTCCTGCAGGGGGCATGTAATTAGATATCAAAGAAGTTTGTCAAAAAGTCTTTGATATTAAAAGAACGCATAATATAGGGGATTTATGTACTGACCCCCAAAAGTTAGATTTTTTCTGTCTAACTTTTGGGGTGCAGTTCATTATCTCCATAATATTATGCGTTTTATTATTGAAAAATTTGGGCAATCATCAGATAAAATTGAGACTATATCGAGTATATAAATGTTTGTATAATCAATTTATTCAAAATCGTCAAGTTCTAAATTATTTAAAGGACTATAACATTCATATTTCTTTAAGTAATTGTTTATTTCTTCAGCAGTAGAACAAGGTAAATTAACTCTTAAATAGTCAATATCTTCTTTAGATAAAAAATGATTTGCATTCAAAATTGAGAAGCGAAATAATGCTTCATCAAAAGCAAAATCGTAATCGTCATCAGATAATGATTCCATTAATGTTTGAATATGTTTTAGTGAGTAGTCAGGTATCGAATCGGGATAATATACTGGATAATCAGTGGCTGAAAAATTGTTTTCTAATCCTGAACTAGTAATTATCAAAGATTCTATGTAATATATTAAATAATGTTTAATATTACCTTCTTGTTCCAAATGTCTTCCTTGAGCCTTTCGTGTGTTAGATAAACATCCAAAATCTCCTGATACAGTATTCCTATGAGCTTGTTTATTTAAAAGACTCCATTTTATATCACCAAAAGTTGCTTTAAAAGAGATATTATTTTTTTCTTTACAATAATCTTCCATAGTTATGTCTTTATCATAGTATGCTTTGATATAGTCACTATGTTCGATAATAAGATTTTGTGCTTCTTTTGTTAGTTTAAATTCGAACGGAATATCTAATTTGTCAACGTTGATATTATTAATTATTCTTGTAATTAATTCTGCTTTTTTTCCAGAAGTAGGTAAATTATGTTTAGATAATATAGTTTTTAATTCTACTACTTTAAGATATGATAAAGTCTTATTTTTAGTGAAGTATCCTAATTTGTATAATTGATTGTGTGTAGATTCAGGGTCAATTTGAAGAGAGTATTTAAAATATCTTGGGAAATTATAATTTCTCCCTGTTTTTTGAGTCCAATCTATGAGTATGAGTTGTCCAGGAGTAAGGCCGCACTCTAATTTGTTTAGGTAAAAATTGTTACAATCAGAATTTGTGTCTCTATTATGATTATTTTGTTTTAAATTAAATAGTTTGCTAAAAAAATTCATTGGATTTTATTGCTAATCAATTCTTATTGAAAAATGATACTTTTACAGTACCCATGTCCGGATGGCATGGGCAACGCCGGATTCATCATTTGTTTTGGTGATGTATTTGGCGATTTTTTTGATTTCTGGATTTCCATTTTCCATGACAACGGGGTTGCCAACGACTTCCAGCATGGCACGGTCATTTTCTTCGTCGCCGATCGCCATGGTTTCATCTTTGGTCAATCCGAGTTTTTCAGCTAGGTGGGTGATGGCTGAACCTTTGTCCACATTCTTTTTAAGGAGCTCGAGGTAGAAAGGAGCGGATTTGTTGATGGAGTAGCGTTCGTAAAATTCTGCTGGGATTTTTTCAATAGCAGTATCGAGTATTTCTGGTTCATCGATGAACATACACTTGACGATTTCTTTATCGGCCATTTCTTCAGGTGTACGGTAGAAAATGGGCATGCTGACGAGGGTTGATTCGTGAACTGTGTATTTTCCGATATTGCGATTGGCAGTATAGATACCGTCCTTGGTAATAGCATGCATATGGACACCGAGCTTACGACTGAGGAATTCCATATCTAGATAATCCTCATAGGTCAAGGATTCGCTGATAATCTCATGTCCTGTAGCAGTTTCTTGGACAAGGGCACCATTGAAGGTCACCACATAGTCACCCTCGTCTCTCAACTGCAAGTCGTCCAGAAGTTTGGCAACACCTGCGATAGGGCGGCCAGTTGCAATGACGACTTTGACACCTGCTTCTTTGGCATCTTGAATGGCAGAAAAGACTTCAGGAGTGATCTCCTTTTGGCTGTTGACTAGGGTTCCGTCGATATCAACGGCAATTAGTTTAATACTCATAAATTTCCTCTTCTAGTTTTTATTTGGAGTAAAATGATCGTTCTCAATCAAGTGTAAAAATTGCTGGGTGATACTTGCGAAGATACTGTTTTGGTCCAACATTTCCTTTGGAAAATAGAAACGATTATCTCCGTGTCGACTGCCAGCAAGGGATTGGACGATAGGAGACAGGCTAGAGAGTTCGGCTAGTTCTCCATTTTTTTGTAAAATCTCAATCTGTGTCCGTGGATTTTCAGATTCGGGACGATAGATATCATAAGGGAGGTCAAAGTTCTTATGAATGGCAGTGTAGTAGTCGGGGTCAAAGCCGATGTCCTCAACCAATTTTCTCATGCTAGCGAGTTGGTCTTGATCTTCTTGTGAAAAGGTAATGGATTTAAAGACCTTGCGGTTGACAAAGCGTTGCGACAGGTCTGCGAGTATCTTGTCAGGACTGGTCATCCAGAGCTGGAAGTAGGTATTCATCACACCATCATCCAGAGCCAGATAATCAGACAAGGTCACATTTTTTTCAAAGAAAGGCAGGAGATGTGGGGAAGTTCGTGCAAAGAAGTCCTTATCTTCTGGATAAAGTTCCTTAGCCCGTTTGAGAAGGTTTTGAAGGAGGACCTCCATGGCGCGTGTTGCTGGGTGAAAATAAACCTGCATATACATCTGGTAGCGACTGAGGACGTAGTCTTCGATAGCGTGCATGCCATTGCGCTGAAAGGCGATACCATTTTCGACAGGACGAATGACTCGGAGGATGCGAGTCAGGTCAAATTCCCCATAGGATGCTCCTGTAAAATAGGAGTCGCGCAAGAGATAGTCCATGCGGTCCGCATCAATCTGACTAGAAATGAGTTGCACGACCTGCTTGTTAGGATAGGTATGGTCTATGACACTGGCTACCTTTTCTGGAAAATCTGGCGCCACTTGTAGCAGGACTTGATGAATCTCCGTTTCAGGACTTTGGATGATTTCCTGAGTAATGGCCTCATGATCTGTATCAAAGAGATGTTCAAAAGTATGGGAGTAGGCACCATGTCCAAGGTCATGTAGGAGAGCAGCGGTCATGGTCAAGAGAGACTCGGCAGGATTCCATTCTTCAGGATATTTTTCTTCAAAAATCTCCGTGATACGTCGTGCAATTTCATAGACTCCTAGACAGTGAGAGAAGCGACTATGTTCTCCACCGTGGAAGGTATAACTGGAAGTTCCCAGTTGTTTGATACGACGCAAACGCTGAAATTCTTTTGTATTAATCAAGTCATAGATGATTTGATTGTTGACATGGATGTAGTTGTGAACTGGGTCACGGAATACTTTTTCGTTCATATGACCATTATAGCAAAATCCTGCTCTTTTTGGTAAAATAGTAGGACAAGAGACAAGAAAGAGGACTTGATGTGAAGATTCGGATGCGAAATAGGATTCAGTTTGATGAACAGTTGGAAGTGATTGACCAGCTTTATGATGTTGAAGTGCATGAAAAGGGAGATTATAGCTACCTGCTTTTCTATAATGAGGAAAAGGAAAAAGTAGTGATTAAATTCCATGGTCAAGAACTGGTGATGAGCCGTTTTTCAAATCCCAAGACCATTATGCGCTTTCTAAAAAATAGCGATAGTTTAGCCTACATTCCTACACCAATGGGCATGCAGGAATTTGTTATCCAAACCAGTCGCTATGAAGTTGATGGGCAAAAGATTGAACTAGATTATCAACTACAAAATCAAGAGGGACATCCCTTTGCCAGCTATCAATTGGAAATTACTTGGGGCTAGGCTTATGTCTTTTTCAAATTTACCTGGCTATCTTCTCGGATTGGCTTCCTAATGTGGTAGATTAGGCTAATTTTTGGTATAATAAAAGTTATGGAAATTGAAAAAACCAATCGTATGAATGCGCTCTTTGAATTTTATGCAGCGCTTTTGACAGACAAGCAAATGAATTATATCGAGCTCTACTACGCTGATGATTACAGCCTTGCTGAGATTGCCGAGGAATTTGGTGTTAGTCGTCAGGCTGTCTATGATAATATCAAGCGGACAGAAAAAATTCTGGAAGATTATGAGATGAAATTGCACATGTACTCGGACTACATTGTCCGAAGTCAGATTTTTGACCAGATTTTAGAGCGCTATCCCAAGGATGACTTTCTGCAGGAGCAGATAGAAATTTTAACAAGCATTGATAATAGAGAATAAGAGGAAGAAAAATGGCATTTGAAAGTTTAACAGAACGTTTGCAGAACGTCTTTAAAAATCTACGTAAAAAAGGAAAAATCTCTGAATCTGATGTCCAAGAGGCAACCAAAGAAATTCGCTTGGCCTTGCTTGAGGCCGACGTTGCCTTGCCTGTTGTAAAGGACTTTATCAAGAAAGTTCGTGAGCGTGCAGTCGGGCATGAGGTCATTGATACCCTTAATCCTGCGCAACAAATTATTAAAATCGTTGATGAGGAACTGACGGCTGTTTTGGGTTCTGATACGGCAGAAATTATCAAGTCACCTAAGATTCCTACAATCATCATGATGGTCGGTTTGCAGGGGGCTGGTAAAACAACCTTTGCTGGTAAATTGGCCAACAAACTCAAGAAAGAAGAAAATGCTCGTCCTTTGATGATTGCGGCGGATATCTATCGTCCAGCAGCCATTGACCAGCTTAAGACCTTGGGGCAACAGATTGATGTGCCTGTCTTCGCACTTGGAACAGAAGTACCAGCTGTTGAGATTGTTCGTCAAGGTTTGGAACAATCCCAAGCCAATCATAACGACTATGTCTTGATTGATACGGCAGGTCGTTTGCAGATTGATGAGCTATTGATGAATGAGCTTCGTGACGTAAAAGCACTGGCTCAACCAAATGAAATTCTCCTTGTCGTTGATGCCATGATTGGTCAGGAAGCGGCTAATGTTGCGCGTGAGTTTAATGCTCAGTTGGAAGTGACTGGGGTTATCCTTACCAAGATTGATGGGGACACTCGTGGTGGTGCTGCTCTATCTGTTCGTCACATTACTGGAAAACCAATCAAGTTCACTGGTACTGGTGAAAAGATTACGGACATTGAAACCTTCCACCCAGATCGCATGTCTAGCCGTATCCTTGGTATGGGGGATATGCTCACTTTGATTGAGAAAGCTTCTCAGGAATACGATGAGCAAAAAGCCCTTGAAATGGCTGAGAAGATGCGTGAAAACACCTTTGATTTCAATGATTTCATTGATCAGTTGGATCAGGTGCAAAACATGGGGCCAATGGAAGACTTGCTCAAGATGATTCCAGGTATGGCTAACAATCCAGCCCTTCAAAACATGAAGGTGGATGAGCGTCAGATTGCGCGCAAACGTGCCATTGTGTCTTCAATGACGCCTGAAGAACGTGAAAATCCAGATTTGTTAAATCCAAGCCGTCGTCGTCGTATTGCCGCAGGTTCTGGGAATACATTTGTCGAAGTTAATAAATTCATCAAAGACTTTAACCAGGCTAAACAACTCATGCAAGGAGTTATGTCTGGGGATATGAACAAAATGATGAAGCAAATGGGGATCAATCCAAACAACCTTCCTAAAAATATGCCAAATATGGGAGGAATGGATATGTCTGCCCTTGAAGGAATGATGAGACAAGGTGGTCTGCCTGACTTGTCAGCTCTCGGAGGAGCAGGAATGCCAGATATGAGCCAGATGTTTGGTGGCGGACTCAAAGGTAAAATCGGTGAATTTGCCATGAAACAGTCCATGAAACGCATGGCGAATAAAATGAAAAAAGCAAAGAAGAAACGTAAGTAAGACAAGGGATTGATGCAAATCTCATTTGATGAGAAAATGAAGTAAAAATTTCTATGATAAAACGTATAGTATCAAGTTTTTAGAATACCTGATATTATACGTTTTTTGATTTTAACAATTTACAGATATTTGTATTATAGTGTACGAAAAAATCCACTCAGTTGTCTGAGCGGATTTGGTGTTTAGATTCTTAGTCTTTATTTTCGTATGGCAAGATTAAGTTCAAGATGATTCCTGTCATGGCTGATAGGGCAGTACCTGAAAGGGTGACTGGACCAAGTTTAAGGATAGCTCCTCCAAGTCCAAGTACCAACATAGCACTTGCGATGATTAGGTTACGCATTTGAGCGAAGTCAACACGTTCTTTGATCAAGACTTTCAAACCATTACTTGCGATAACTCCGTAGAGAAGGATTGACATACCACCAAGTACAGCATTTGGAATGGTTGAAATCAAGGCAGTGAATTTACCAAGGAAGCTAAGGGCAATCGCGATGAAGGCAGCGTTACGGATAACTGAGACAGAAGCGATACGAGTCATACCGATAACCCCTGTATTTTCTCCGTAAGTTGTATTGGCTGGTCCACCAAGGAAGGCAGAAACTGAAGTTGCGATACCGTCACCAAGAAGAGTACGGTGAAGACCTGGTTCTTTCAAGAATTGACGGCCACAGATTTGACCCAAAACAGTATGGTCTCCGATATGTTCAGAAATTGTTACGATAGCGATTGGCAAGATGGCGATGGTTTCTGGACCAAAGTAAAGATTGTATTCTTTAAAGGCACCACCTGTGCTAAATGGCAAGTAGAAACCAGGAATCTCGAACCAGTTAGCTTTAAGAACTGGTGTAAAATCAACCAAGCCAAGGGTTAGTGCGAAGAGGTAACCACCGATAATGGCAAAGAGGAATGGAATGATTCGTAGGAAGCCTTTTCCTTTTGTATTGATAAAGGCAGCAATCAAGAACGTAACAACGGCTACCAGAGCATTTTTCCAATTTCCGTCTGCTACAAGACCTGCATTGGTAACAGCTGAACCTGCAAGTCCAAGACCGATAACGATGATCATAGGACCGATAATGATTGGTGGTAAGAGTTTATCAATCCATTTTGTTCCTACAAATCGGATGCTGGTAGCAACAAGGACATAGACCAAACCAGTCAAGATAACCCCTGTTTGAGCAGCAGATACATCACCACCCATTTCTTTCATAGCCAGTGACATAGCTGTGATAAAGGCAAATGAAGAACCTAGATAAACTGGAACTTTAAATCCAGTGGCAATCATGTAGATGAGTGTTCCAACACCTGAAGCAAAAAGGGCAACAGATACCGGCATTCCCAAAATTAAGGGTACCAAGATGGTCGCACCAAACATGGCGAAAACGTGTTGGAAGCTAAGGAGAATTCCTTTTCCAGCCGAAGGACGTTGGTCAACGTCTAGTAACAAATCAACAGTTGATTCTTGTTTCATATAAACCTCACTTTTGGGCATCAAAAAAGAGCCCATTATTTTACAGCAATAGGCCCTCAGAGTAAGACTTCTCTAAAATCTAGACTTTAAAGAGTTTCAAGTATTTCTGCGTCTTCGTCACCTCACGGGATGACATTAAAAACCTTTGCTTAGGATAGTATAGCAGAAAAAAATGATTTTGTAAATCATTTTTTCCCGAGCCTAAAAATAAAAGAGCGAGGCTGACTTTGTAAATATTTTTTTACTTAAAAATTTAAAGCGGGCGTTTGTTGGGCATGCCAGCCTTTCTTGGATATTTATTTGGCGTTTCTTTTTTCTTTTCCACCACTGTGATGTAGCGCGGATCTCCATTAGGTAGAGCATAGCTGAGATTATCTTCGACTTTACTGAAGAGGAGGTTGAGGGCATTCTTAGCTTCTAACAACTCCTCAGGCGCATTGCTGGCCTTGAGTGCCAATAGTTTTCCGCCAACTTTAAGGTAAGGAATAGTCAATTCAGACAAGACCTGCATACGGGCAACCGCACGAGCTGTTACATAATCATATTGAGCACGGAAGTTTTTGTCTTGGGCAAAATCTTCTGCACGTCCATGGTAGAAATGAACATCGTCCAAATCCAGTTCTTGGGCCAAAAGTTGCAGGAAGTTGATGCGCTTATTGAGTGAATCAATGATGGTCACATCTAGCTGAGGATAGAGAATTTTCATCGGCAGACTAGGAAATCCTGCCCCAGCTCCAATATCAAGAAGTTTGATATTTTCATTTGAAATCAAGCCTTGAAGGATGGGTGCAATCGAATCGTAAAAATGTTTGAGATAAACTTCATCCTTGTCCGTAATAGCTGTTAAATTAATCTTTTCATTCCACTCGACCAAGAGTTCAAAATAACGTTCAAATTGTTCTTTTTGCTGGTCCGAAAGTGGAATATTTTGCTCGGAAAGCAAGTTGTAAAATGTTTCTGGTTTCATAGTTATTTCCTTCTTTAGTATCATCTTATTTTACCACAATCATTAAAAATTTGATATACTGGTACTAATCTAAAAGTAGAAAGGACTTATATAATGACTTGGATTATTCTTGGAGTTATCGCTCTTATTGTTATTTTTGTGATTGTTAGCTATAACGGTTTGGTTAAAAATCGTATGCAAACCAAGGAGGCTTGGAGCCAGATTGATGTTCAGTTGAAACGTCGAAATGATCTCTTGCCAAACTTGATTGAGACTGTAAAAGGTTATGCTAAGTATGAAGGTTCTACCCTTGAAAAGGTGGCAGAACTACGTAACCAAGTGGCAGCAGCGACTTCACCAGCAGAAGCTATGAAAGCTAGTGATGCACTCACTCGTCAGGTTTCAGGTATCTTCGCAGTTGCAGAAAGCTATCCAGATTTGAAAGCTAGTGCCAACTTTGTTAAATTGCAAGAGGAGTTGACAAACACAGAAAATAAAATTTCTTACTCTCGTCAACTCTACAACAGTGTTGTTAGCAACTACAATGTAAAATTAGAAACTTTCCCAAGCAATATTATCGCTGGAATGTTTGGATTTAAAGCAGCAGATTTCCTTCAAACACCAGAAGAGGAAAAGGCAGTTCCTAAAGTTGATTTTAGCGGTTTAGGTGACTAAGATGTTGTTTGATCAAATTGCAAGCAATAAACGAAAAACGTGGATTTTGTTGCTGGTATTTTTCCTACTCTTAGCTCTGGTTGGCTATGCGGTTGGTTATCTCTTTATGCGGTCTGGGCTTGGTGGTTTGGTTATCGCACTGATTATCGGCTTTATCTATGCCTTGTCCATGATTTTTCAATCGACAGAGATTGTCATGTCCATGAATGGAGCGCGTGAGGTTGATGAGCAAATGGCACCAGACCTCTACCATGTAGTGGAAGATATGGCTATGGTGGCTCAGATTCCTATGCCTCGTGTTTTCATCATTGATGATCCAGCCTTAAATGCTTTTGCGACAGGTTCTAACCCTCAAAATGCGGCGGTTGCTGCGACGTCAGGTCTCCTAGCTATCATGAATCGTGAAGAACTAGAAGCTGTTATGGGACATGAAGTCAGTCATATTCGTAATTACGATATCCGCATTTCGACTATTGCTGTTGCCCTTGCTAGTGCTATCACCATGCTTTCTAGTATGGCAGGTCGTATGATGTGGTGGGGTGGCGCAGGTCGCAGACGAAGTGACGATGATAGAGATGGAAATGGTCTTGAAATCATTATGCTAGTGGTTTCCCTACTAGCTATTGTGCTGGCACCTCTCGCTGCAACCTTGGTGCAACTAGCTATTTCTCGTCAGAGGGAATTCCTAGCTGATGCTTCCAGTGTCGAGTTGACCCGCAATCCTCAAGGGATGATTAATGCTCTACGTAAGTTGGATAATAGTAAACCAATGAGTCGTCCTATAGATGATGCCAGCAGTGCACTTTATATCAATGATCCCAAGAAAGGGGGAGGGTTCCAAAAACTCTTTTACACCCACCCACCTATTTCAGAACGGATTGAACGTTTAAAACATATGTAAAAAGAATCCAGAGGTCATCTCTGGATTTTTACTATGTTGCAAATTTATAAATCGTCTAAATTAACTACCTCCAAACCGTGTTCTGTCAAGCGATAGATAGTCGAACAGACCTCTTTTAAGAAACGACGGTCATGCGAAACAGTGATGATACCGCCTGGATAGGTGGCAAAGAGTTTTCTGATCTGGGGTTGAGAAGTGGGAGAAAAGTTTCGTGTGGGTTCATCCAGCAGGAGAAAGTTTGGTTTGCGCAGCACTAAATCCAAAAGCAGGAGTTTGCCCTGTTGCCCGCCAGATAAGGAGCGAATTTGATGCTGCATTTCTGGATAACTGAAATTGAGACTGGCTAGGTGAGATTGGATTTTCTGCAGTTCCTCTTTTTCACCAGTTTTGCTGAGGTAGGCTATTGGTGATAAATCCAATTGCAGTTTTTTGTGGTAATCTTGTGGCATATAACCAAGCGAAATCTCTCTTTTATCATTCAGAAGTTGTTGTAATTTGACTAACAGAGTTGATTTTCCAATACCATTTGGGCCGATGATACCAATTTTTTCTTGACCACGGACAGTTAATTGTAGTTCTTGAGCCAAAACTCGGTCGTCAATGTACAAATTTTCTTTTTCCAGTTGGATTAAGACTTTAGAAACCGGTAATGGCTGTATATCTGAGAAGAAAAGTCTGATTTCTTCCTCTTCAAGTGGTTTTTGGGTCATGGACTGAGCTGCCTTTTCAATACGTTTTTCTTGAGAGAGAACATTTTTCATCTTTTTAGCTAATAAGCGACCGGCAGTACTGTCTTTGGTAGCTCGAAGGGCAGTTTCTACATTTTGCTTGACTCGCCGATGTTTTTCCATGGTTTTATCGTAGGCTCTTTGGTCGTTAGCAGCTTGCTGACTTTGTCTGACAAAATTAGCCTGTCTCTGTTCACTATAGCTCTCATAGTCTAAATGCTCTACTAGAGTTTTAGCTTCTTTTCGGTGCTTGACTAGTCGCAAGTGGACAATAGTATCTGCCGTTTCAGAAAGAAAGTCTTCATCATGGGAGATGAAAATAACAGTTTGCCTGGTCTTTTGAATCTGACCTTTTAGCCAATCAACCGTCTCAAGGTCTAGGTCATTTGAAGGTTCATCTAAAAATAGAATTTCAAAGGGTTTTGCTAACTCGTGGATGAGCTGAATTTTCAAAGCTTCGCCCCCTGATAGACTGCCAATCTCTTGGTCGTTTGCGAAGCGATCACTATCAAAATGCAATTCCTCAGCTAAACGATAGAGGACACTGTAATCTAAATCAATAGTATCTAAAAAGAAGTAGTCGTGTAAAGTTTTCTTTTTCAGCTCCTCGGGAAGTTTTTGAGGAATATAGGCCAGTGACTGATAGTCAGACTGGATGTCTCCCCTGATAGTGAAATCAGGTAAAGTTTCTCTCATTAAAGTTTTAAGCAAGGTTGATTTACCATTTCCTTCTTCGCCAATAATAGCAACCTTTTCCCCGTCTTGGATGGTCATGGTTAGATCAGAGACAAGGTCTCGTAAATCTTTGTTTTGTGTGATGGTCAGATGATTGATTTTTATCATATGATTGCCCTTTCTATAATGTCTATAGTGCATAACAAAAAGCTCTACTTTACCTAGTAGAGCCCAAAGTCACTGTCAAAAAAACTCTATTAAAATGCCAGAAAAAGAGCATAAAAGAGCACACAAAAAGAGACAAAAACAAGATCTACTAAATAAAGTTTCTTTATTTGATAGACTTAGTTGTTCATGTCTCCATTACCTCCGAGTATTAGTACCTTTATCCTATACCTTTAAGGAAATTTTGTCAATAGAAAACTGGAAATTCTATGCTCTAAAATACGAAAACAGGTCCATAGAGAGTTAGTAGGTGTTTGACATGCTCGTAATGGAACTTGTCGTAGTTTCGCCAAGCAATGCGTGCTTGGTCGTTCAGTTTTAGGCTACTGAGGCCTATCAGAAGACTGGTGCGTTGGTAAAATTTCTCAAGGTCGATTAAGATACTGTTGTTTAACTTTTCCGCTTTTTTGAGCTCTTGCAGAGTAATGTTTAGTAGCTCTTGTAGTCGAATATCATCTGCCCTACCCTGTTTGCAGCTTTGGAAACTTTTATTTAACTCGGATAGGAGTTGGGTTGCATTAGTAATGAGTTCTTTGTCTTTCATGTGGGCATCCTCCTTGCTATCATGTATTCTTGCCTATAGTATAGGACCAAAAAATATAGTGATAAATATATTAAAAAATCGAATGTTAATTACAAAGTTTGGTGGGCTGATTTGTAGCCTTTTCATGGTATAATCAAGAGAGTAAATCTTTATGGAGGAAGTATGAAATTAAATATTCAAGAGATTCGCAAGCAGTCTGAAGGCTTGCATTTTGAACAAACATTAGACTTAGCCGCAGACCTGCGTGCACGTAATCAAGAAATTTTAGATGTAAAAGATATCCTTGCTGTTGGGAAAGTACAGTACGAAGACCGTATGTATTTCTTAGATTATCAACTATCTTATACCATTGTTCTTGCTTCAAGTCGCAGTATGGAGCCAGTTGAGTTAGTTGAATCTTATCCAGTAACGGAAGTTTTCATGGAAGGCGCAACCAACCAGCTAGATCAAGAAGTTCTAGATGATGACTTGGTATTGCCTATCGAAAATGGAGAACTTGATCTTGCTGAGAGCGTGTCAGACAATATCCTGCTGAACATTCCTATCAAGGTCTTGACGGCTGAAGAAGAAGCTGGTCAAGGATTTGTGTCAGGAAATGACTGGCAAATCATGACTGAGGAAGAATACCAAGCTCAACAAGCAGTTAAGAAAGAAGAAAACAGTCCTTTTGCTGGCTTACAAGGACTATTTGATGGAGACGAATAATGGTCTTGTCAAAAAAACGAGCACGAAAGGTGCTAGAAGAAATCATTGCTCTGTTTCCAGATGCCAAGCCTAGTCTTGATTTTACCAATCATTTTGAACTCTTGGTTGCGGTCATGTTGTCAGCTCAGACAACGGATGCAGCGGTAAATAAGGCCACACCGGGTCTCTTTGCTGCCTTTCCAACGCCACAAGCCATGTCTGTGGCGACTGAGAGTGAGATTGCTTCACACATTTCTCGCTTGGGATTGTATCGGAATAAGGCTAAATTCCTTAAAAAATGTGCCCAACAGTTACTAGACGATTTTGATGGTCAAGTTCCTCAAACACGTGAGGAATTGGAGAGTTTGGCAGGAGTTGGTCGCAAAACAGCCAATGTTGTCATGAGTGTAGGATTTGGGATTCCAGCTTTTGCAGTGGATACTCATGTGGAGCGTATTTGTAAGCACCACGATATCGTCAAAAAATCAGCGACACCTCTTGAGGTGGAAAAGCGGGTCATGGATATCTTGCCACCGGAGCAGTGGTTAGCTGCTCATCAGGCCATGATTTATTTTGGAAGAGCCATTTGTCATCCTAAAAATCCAGAGTGTGACCAGTACCCACAATTATATGATTTTAGCAATTTATAAGATGGGGTTTCAAAAGTTTTTGCTTGATTTTAAGCATGCTTTGTGCTATAGTATTTGATAACTAAATATTCCTTTAAACCTGTCCCGTGAGGCAGGCAAGGAGCGCGATAAAGTAGAAGGGTGGAGTCTATACTGTTAGCAGTTGGGCTTGCTTAGCTATACATTTCAAGTCTCCTTGTTTAAGGAGACTTTTCTTTTTGGAGGTTTGTCATGAAGACAAAAGAAGTTGTAGACGAATTGACCGTCAAACGAGCGATTACGCGTATTACATATGAGATTATCGAACGCAACAAAGATTTGAATAAAATCGTCTTGGCTGGTATTAAAACTCGTGGTGTCTTTATCGCCCACCGAATCCAAGAACGTTTGGAGCAACTAGAAAATCTTTCAGTTCCTGTTGTGGTATTGGATACTAAACCCTTCCGTGATGATGTTAAAAGTGGAGAAGATACTTCTTTGGTTTCTGTTGATGTGACAGACCGTGAAGTTATCTTGGTGGACGATGTGCTTTATACAGGCCGTACCATCCGTGCTGCTATTGATAATATTGTAGGTCATGGTCGTCCTGCGCGCGTGAGTTTAGCAGTTCTCGTCGATCGTGGGCATAGAGAATTGCCAATCCGTCCAGATTACGTTGGAAAAAATATCCCAACCAGTCGTTCTGAAGAAATCATCGTGGAGATGGCAGAACTTGATGGCCAAGACAGAGTTCTGATTACTGAAGAAGCTTAGAAAGCTAAAGGAGTAGCCATGTCAGAAAATCAACAAGCATTGAACCATGTGGTGTCCATGGAAGACCTCACTGTCGATCAAGTGATGAAATTGATCAAGCGAGGAATTGAGTTTAAAAACGGAGCTCAGCTTCCCTATGAAAACCACCCGATTGTTTCCAATCTTTTCTTTGAGGATTCTACACGGACGCATAAGTCCTTTGAAGTGGCAGAGATTAAACTGGGGCTGGAACGACTTGACTTTGATGTGAAAACTAGTTCAGTCAATAAGGGTGAGACACTTTATGATACTATTTTGACTCTGTCTGCTTTAGGAGTGGATGTCTGTGTGATTCGTCACCCTGAGGTTGACTACTACAGAGAGTTAATTGCAAGTCCAACGATTACGACTTCCATTATCAATGGTGGAGACGGTTCGGGACAACATCCTAGCCAAAGCTTGCTGGATTTGATGACTATTTATGAGGAATTTGGTCATTTTGAGGGTCTCAAGGTTGCGATTGCAGGTGACTTGGACCACTCACGCGTTGCCAAATCTAATATGCAGATTTTGAAACGCTTAGGTGCAGAACTTTATTTTGCTGGACCTGAGGAATGGAGAAGTCAAGAGTTTGCAGACTATGGACAGTTTGTAACCATTGATGAAATCATTGATCAGGTGGATGTCATGATGTTTCTCCGTGTGCAACATGAACGTCATGATAGTGGAGCTGTCTTTTCAAAAGAAGATTACCATGCCCAACATGGCTTGACTCAAGAACGTTATGACCGTTTGAAAGAAACAGCAATCCTTATGCATCCAGCTCCAGTCAATCGCGATGTGGAAATCGCAGATCACTTGGTTGAAGCACCAAAATCACGGATTGTCCAACAAATGACCAATGGTGTCTTTGTTCGAATGGCAATCTTAGAATCCGTACTGGCGAGTAGGAACGCCAACTAAAACACAAGACGTTAAAAGACGCCAGTGAGCGTCCACGAGAGGTGAAAATATGATAAAAAGACTTCTAGTATTAGAAGATGGCACAGTTTTTGAAGGCAAGGCCTTCGGAGCAGATATTGATGTTACAGGCGAAATCGTCTTTAATACAGGGATGACCGGCTACCAAGAATCCATTACAGACCAGTCTTATAATGGACAAATCTTGACCTTTACTTATCCTTTGGTAGGAAATTATGGAATCAACCGTGATGATTACGAATCCATTATTCCAACTTGTAAGGGAGTCGTTGTTTTTGAAGAAGCACGTAGAGCAAGTAATTGGCGCAACCAAATGACCTTGGATGAATTTTTGAAAGCCAAGAAAATTCCAGGTATTTCAGGAATTGATACGCGTGCCCTTACCAAGATTATCCGTAAGCATGGTACTATGCGTGCAACCTTGACCCATGTTGGGGACAGCATGGACCATGTGACGGACCAGCTCCAAGCGACAGTCTTGCCGACAGATAATATCAAGCAGGTTTCTACTAAAACTTCCTATCCAGCTCCAGGAGTTGGTTTGAGCGTGGTGTTAGTGGACTTTGGTCTCAAGCACTCAATCCTACGTGAACTTTCTAAACGCAACTGTAATGTGACCGTTGTTCCTTATTCGACAACGGCTGAAGAAATTCTCCATCTCAATCCTGACGGAGTTATGTTGTCAAATGGTCCAGGTAACCCAGAAGATGTTCCACAGGCACTCGATATGATTCGCGGTGTGCAAGGAAAAATTCCAATCTTTGGTATTTGTATGGGGCATCAACTCTTTGCAATGGCAAATGGTGCTAAGACCTATAAGATGAAATTTGGACACCGTGGATTCAACCATGCGGTACGTGAAATTGCTACAGGACGTGTGGATTTTACAAGTCAAAACCATGGTTATGCAGTTAGCCGTGAGGATTTGCCAGAGCATTTGATTATCACCCACGAAGAAATCAATGATAAGTCAGTTGAAGGTGTGCGTCACAGATACCAACCTGCTTTCTCTGTTCAATACCACCCAGATGCAGCCCCTGGTCCACACGACGCAAGCTACCTATTTGACGAGTTTATCGAGATGATGGAAGCTTTTAAACAATCAAACTAAGAACGAGTAAAAGCTCGTCGGAGAATTTATGTAACTGAACACGGACGGAAAGCTCGGAATTTAGAGAAACCAACTTGGATTGTCAATCCTTCCTGGGTTTCCTAAAATTCAATCGCTTTCTATTCGTCCTTTGTATCTTATTTAATGTCGCCCTGAGAGGCGACGAATAGAAAGGAGAAGATACATTGTTCGCGGAAGTGAACACGCCCTAAGAACCGTGTGAAAAAGATAAACATCGTCTTGACGCTGAAGGCGTCTGCACCGAGTTTCCTATTTTCACTGTGTTCTTTACGGGCTTTGTATCATAAACTATGCCTAAACGTACTGATATTCAAAAAATTATGGTGATTGGTTCTGGTCCGATTATTATTGGTCAGGCTGCTGAGTTTGACTACGCTGGGACACAGGCTTGCTTGTCTTTGAAAGAGGAAGGTTATGAGGTTGTTTTGGTTAATTCAAACCCTGCAACTATCATGACGGACAAGGAGATTGCGGACAAGGTCTATATCGAACCGATTACACTTGAGTTTGTGACTCGTATTCTTCGTAAGGAGCGTCCAGATGCCTTGCTCCCAACACTCGGTGGTCAGACAGGTCTTAATATGGCCATGGAGTTGTCTAAGAATGGTATTTTAGATGAGCTAGGAGTGGAACTTCTGGGTACTAAATTGTCTGCTATTGACCAAGCAGAGGACCGCGATCTCTTTAAACAATTGATGGAAGAATTGAACCAACCAATTCCAGAATCTGAAATTGTCAACACAGTAGACGAAGCAGTTGCCTTTGCAGCAACAATTGGCTACCCAGTCATCGTCCGTCCAGCCTTTACTCTTGGTGGTACTGGTGGTGGTATGTGTGCCAACGAGGAAGAATTGCGTGAAATCGCTGAAAATGGTTTGAAATTGTCACCTGTTACCCAATGTTTGATTGAGCGTTCGATTGCTGGCTTTAAGGAAATCGAATACGAAGTCATGCGTGACTCAGCTGACAATGCTTTAGTTGTTTGTAACATGGAAAACTTTGATCCAGTTGGGATTCACACAGGGGATTCCATTGTATTTGCCCCTGCCCAAACCATGTCAGATTATGAAAACCAAATGCTACGTGACGCGAGTTTGAGCATCATTCGTGCCCTCAAGATTGAAGGTGGATGTAACGTTCAGCTGGCCCTGGATCCCCACAGCTTTAAGTATTATGTTATTGAAGTAAATCCTCGTGTATCGCGTTCGTCAGCCCTTGCTTCTAAGGCGACAGGTTACCCGATTGCTAAGTTAGCTGCTAAGATTGCAGTAGGTTTGACCTTGGATGAGGTGATCAACCCAGTTACAGGTTCAACCTATGCCATGTTTGAGCCAGCCCTTGACTACGTTGTTGCCAAGATTCCACGTTTCCCATTTGACAAGTTTGAAAAGGGTGAGCGCCGTCTTGGTACTCAGATGAAGGCCACTGGAGAAGTCATGGCAATCGGTCGTAACATTGAAGAATCTCTCCTTAAAGCTTGTCGTTCCCTTGAAATTGGGGTGCATCACAATGAAATGCCTGAACTTGCATCAGTTTCTGATGATGCCTTGATTGAAAAAGTAGTCAAAGCCCAAGATGATCGTCTCTTCTATGTATCAGAAGCCATTCGTCGTGGCTACACACCAGAAGAAATTGCTGAATTAACTAAGATTGATATCTTCTATCTGGATAAACTCTTGCATATCTTTGAAATTGAGCAAGAATTAGGTGCCCATCCACAAGATCTGGAAGTTTTGAAAACAGCCAAACTCAATGGCTTCTCAGACCGTAAGATTGCTGAACTTTGGGAAACGACTGCAGACCAAGTTCGCCAGCTTCGCTTGGAAAACAAGATTGTCCCAGTCTACAAGATGGTAGATACTTGTGCGGCAGAATTTGACTCTGAAACACCATATTTCTATTCAACCTATGGTTGGGAAAACGAGTCTATCAAGTCTGATAAAGAATCTGTACTTGTCCTAGGTTCTGGTCCAATCCGTATCGGGCAAGGGGTTGAGTTTGACTACGCAACCGTTCACTCTGTTAAGGCTATCCAGGCGGCTGGCTATGAAGCCATCATCATGAACTCAAACCCAGAGACCGTTTCTACAGACTTCTCTGTATCAGACAAGCTTTACTTTGAGCCATTGACATTCGAAGATGTTATGAATGTCATCGACTTGGAGCAACCAAAGGGAGTTATCGTTCAGTTCGGTGGTCAAACAGCTATCAACCTTGCGGAGCCATTGGCAAAAGCAGGTGTGACTATTTTGGGAACGCAAGTTGCTGACCTAGACCGCGCCGAAGACCGTGACCTCTTCGAGCAAGCTCTTAAAGATTTGGATATTCCACAGCCACCAGGACAAACGGCTACCAATGAAGAAGAAGCAGTACTTGCAGCTCGCAAGATTGGTTTCCCAGTCCTCGTTCGCCCATCTTATGTCTTGGGTGGTCGTGCTATGGAAATCGTTGAAAACGAAGAAGACCTTCGTTCTTACATGCGTACAGCGGTTAAGGCTAGTCCTGACCATCCAGTCCTTGTAGACTCTTATATCGTTGGACAAGAGTGTGAAGTTGATGCCATTTCAGACGGAGAAAATGTCCTTATTCCTGGTATCATGGAGCATATCGAACGTGCCGGTGTCCACTCAGGTGACTCAATGGCCGTTTACCCACCACAAACCTTGTCGCAAAAGGTGCAAGAAACAATCGCAGACTATACTAAACGCCTAGCAATCGGTCTTAACTGCCTTGGAATGATGAACATCCAGTTTGTCATCAAGGATGAAAAAGTCTATGTTATTGAGGTCAATCCACGTGCCAGCCGTACCGTTCCATTCCTTTCTAAGGTGACCAATATTCCTATGGCTCAAGTAGCGACTAAGCTCATTCTTGGTCAAAGTTTATCAGAACTTGGCTACCAAGATGGACTTTACCCTGAAAGCACTCGCGTTCATATCAAGGCACCTGTCTTCTCCTTTACCAAACTAGCTAAGGTAGACAGCTTACTTGGTCCTGAAATGAAGTCAACAGGGGAAGTTATGGGTTCTGATACGACTTTGGAAAAAGCTCTCTATAAAGTCTTTGAAGCTTCTTACCTCCACTTGCCAACTTTTGGTAACGTTGTATTTACCATCGCTGATGATGCCAAAGAAGAAGCCTTGAACTTGGCTCGTCGTTTCCAAAATATTGGCTATGGAATCCTCGCGACAGAAGGGACAGCAGCCTTCTTTGCCAGTCATGGATTACATGCTCAGCCTGTTGGAAAGATTGGTGATGATGATCAGGATATTCCAAGCTTTGTTCGCAAAGGAAGAATCCAGGCTATCATTAACACAGTAGGAACCAAACGAACTGCTGACGAAGATGGTGAGCAAATCCGCCGTTCAGCCATTGAACACGGTGTGCCACTCTTTACAGCCCTAGATACAGCTAATGCTATGCTTAAGGTACTTGAAAGCCGTAGTTTTGTCACAGAAGCAATTTAAATAGAAAAAAGAGAAGGTGTAACGATCTTCTCTTTTTTGTTATATTTTTTCTTGTAAACTACTGCTTAATCAGCTTTTGCGATAAGCTTTAATACTGTGGCTATACCACTCTTGCATTTCTTTTGATGGTGGTGTCATATAATCCCCATACATCTGGGTTAAAAATTGATCATATTTTTTAGGGACGGGCAACATACGGTCTTCAAACTCAGTTAAGATGAGTTCTTTAAAGGTATCAACTGGGAAGACTTCTTTCATACCTTCCTTACCAATCCCAATTCCTCCTTCATATTGAGGAGTGCTGGTTGAAGCATTTTTGACTAGCTGATCAATTTTCTTGTAAAAGTAGCGAGGATTGACCAATCGGAGGGCGTACCAGCTACATAATCTTAGAAAATCTTTTAATTTGCTATCACCGTGAACTGCGCGTGATTTTTTGATATAGGCTAGTTGACGAAGGGCTACATACTTATAACTCTTATCGACAATGCTCAAGTCTGTAAATCGATCAATTGGGAAGACATCGATAAAGAGACTGGTGTCATGACGCTTGTACTTAACATGGTCTTCGATAACAGTAGAAGTGTCCAAAATCGATGCGAAATTATGGAAGTACCAAGAAGATGTATCGTAGGAAAGAACCTTGTAGCGAGGGTGGTCTTCTTCCTCAATAATCTTCAATAAGCGCTCATAATCTTCACGATAGAGAGAAATATCAATATCATCATCCCAAGGAATCATACCTTTGTGGCGGATAGCTCCAAGCATGGTTCCGTAACTTAGAAAATAAGGAATATCATGTTTCTTACAAGTCTCATCAATATAGTCTAGCAGGGCTAGTTGAATATCTTTAATTTCTTCTTTTTCTAAATACTGCATCCTAATCCTCCAATTTGTAAGCGTGAAATTCATGACTGTAGAAGCGTTTTTCTTCTGGTGGTAGGGTCATATAATCTCCATAAAATTGCGTCAAAATAGTATCAAATTTTTCAGGTGCTGGAAGGCTTAAATTTTCAAAGGGTAAATCAATTGTTTTATCAAAGGTACCACTTGGAAATACTTCTTTTTCCTTAAATTTAGAAGGGATAAAGGCCATATACTGACCATTCTCACGACTATATTTTTGAATTTCTTTCTCGATTTTATGTGCGAAATAACGAGGAGAAACAGGTCGAAGGAGTAACCAGAAGGCTGTTCGTATCCAATCTTTTAAAAGGCTATCCTTATAGACAATATTTTTATGTTTACTGAAAGACAGAAGTTTGAAGCTTTCCAGTTTATAACAAGTATCAATGACCTTAGGATCATCAAAGCGATCCATAGGGAAAATATCGATAAAAACACCAGACTCATAGGTTTTTGTATTTCGAGTATCAATAATTTTAGTTGTACTGTCGGTTATTTTGATAAAGTTGTTAAAGTAGTTCTTATCAGTTTCTAAGGAAAGGAGCTTATATTTGCTTTTTTCCTTTTGAAAGATGTTAATAAATCGTTGGTAGTCTTCTCGAGGCATGGACAAATCAATATCGTCGTCCCAAGGGATAAAGCCTTGATGTCGAACCGCCCCAATCAGAGTGCCGTAGTTAATAATATAGTTGATATTGTGCTTTTTACAGAGAGTATCAATATACTCCAAAATTTCTAATTCAATCTGTTTGGCATCTTCAATGGTTAGTTGTTTCATTCTAAACTCCTAAGATTTTTTGAATTTATTTTTTAAGGCTAGGACATGGTTTAAAAATTCATAAAAAATGCTATCTTTGGTGAAGACAAGTAGACCAATATAAGAGATAGCTGATAGCAAGACAATCAAACCAGTATTCATCAAAAATGGTAAATTAATGACCATATCCACAGGATACAATAAATTAATCAGGAAATAAATTCCTACAAAGGAAAGTGAAAAGAGCGAGTATCGAACAGTATAGCTAAAGATATGTCCTAAGTGAATAAGTTGTTTTCTATGGATGAAAATGATATAGAAAACAAGTAGAGAGGCCTCTGATAGCATAGTTGTCAGTAAGTAGTATTCAGGAGCCACGATATGGTTGAAAAAGAGGAGACTATTTAAGCCCAAATTGAGTAGCCCAGCAAAGACTGTGTAAACTGTGATACGTTTTTCATAGCCATTTGTAAAGAGAATTTGGGAACCAAGAATGGTATCTAGTGCCAGGATAATCGTCCGAAAAGCGAAGAGAGAGGTTAAGATACCACCTCCGATATATTTTTCACTACCGTAAAGTAGGATAGCATTTGGTCCTAAAACCATGAGTCCGAAACTGAGTGGAATGATAAAGAAGTTAAAGATTCGACTACCTCTATTAACCAGAGAAACATAGGCTTCTTTGTCTCCTTTCCCCAGATAGTAACTGAGACGAGGCACACTCACTCCGATAGCTCCTGTTACAACACCAGCAATAACGGTCACAATTCGTTGAGCTATGGTGTAGTAACTAACGTTAACATCAATCCCTGTTTTAACGAGGAAGAGACGATCTAAAAAAGTGAAGAGCATATTGGCATTAGCAAAGACCAACATGGCTGTTAGAGGGAGAAAGAGCGGTTTAAAATCACTTATGTGGATTTTAACAAGTTTGATCTCTCTTTTGATCCAAAAATAACTAATCAGGTAGTTAATTAGTGTCGATAAACTCATCACAAGTGTATAGACAACAATATCGTGTTCATTCTTGACAAACAGGAAAATAGAGACCAGCATCAGGATACGGATGAAGGCAGTCTTGTAAAAGAGAAAACTGTAATTTTCCAGAGCTTCATTGACCCACTCGATTGAAAAAATCTGGGCAATGAGTTGAATCCCCATAACAAGGTAGACTTTTTTGACGATTGGATTATCTGTAAAGAAGAGAGGATAGGCAAGGATATAGACAGCGGTAGTCAAAATCGTACAAGCAATGCACAAATAAAAAAGACTGGAGAAGGTTCTATTCAGATCTTTTTTGTTATCCTTGACATTACTGATGGCCCGTAAACCGTAGTTATAGACCCCATAAGTCGCAAAGGGCAAGAAAAATGACAAAATAGTGTCGACAGAGTTGAAGTAACCATAGCCAGTTCGGTCCAAGACACGCGCGACATAGGTTCCAGTTAGGATGGGAAAAATAATATTTAAGACACGAATTCCCATGTAAGATAGAGCATTTAATTTTATACTTTTCATTCAATTTACCTCGTTTTTCATTATATCATAAAGTCAGCTAATAAGAAATGAAGGGCAGTAATACTCTTCGAAAATCTCTTCAAACCACGTCAGCGTCGCCTTACCGTACTCAAGTACAGCTTACGGCTAGCTTCCTAGTTTGCTTTTTGATTTTCATTGAGTATAAGTCAAGTAATCACTTTGAAGTTTCAAATCTTAATTTTAAGTTTTCTTTAAGGAAAGTATATTATTCTGAAGAACTCTAAAATTTCACAGCCATTTATTGGTAATGACTACAGAATTCCAAGTCATTACTAGAAGTGGACTAGTTTCTTTGAATAATAGAACTCCTTAATCCTTCTATTCTAGAACGGGAGGGCCGGTATTTCTTTTATGATAGAACTAGATTGTGGTATAATAGAGAGAATAAGTTTTTTTAGTAAGACAAAGGAGAAAATAGATGATTTATGCAGGAATTCTTGCTGGTGGAACTGGCACACGCATGGGAATCAGTAACTTGCCAAAACAATTTTTAGAGCTAGGTGATCGACCTATTTTGATTCATACAATTGAAAAATTTGTCTTGGAACCAAGTATTGAAAAAATTGTGGTTGGGGTTCATGGAGACTGGGTTTCTCATGCAGAAGATCTTGTAGATAAATATCTGCCTCTTCATAAGGAACGTATCATCATTACAAAGGGTGGTGCTGACCGCAATACAAGTATTGAAAAAATCATTGAAGCTATCGATGCTTATCGTCCGCTTACTCCAGAGGACATCGTTGTTACCCACGATTCTGTTCGTCCATTCATTACGCTTCGCATGATTCAGGACAATATCCAACTTGCCCACAATCATGACGCAGTGGACACAGTGGTAGAAGCGGTTGATACTATCGTTGAAAGTACCAATGGTCAATTCATTACAGATATTCCAAATCGTGCTCACCTTTATCAAGGACAAACACCTCAAACATTCCGTTGCAAGGACTTCATGGACCTTTATGGCTCTCTTTCTGCTGAAGAGAAAGAAATCTTGACAGATGCATGTAAAATCTTTGTCATTAAAGGAAAAGATGTAGCCTTGGCCAAGGGTGAATACTCAAATCTGAAGATTACAACCGTAACAGATTTGAAGATTGCAAAAAGTATGATTGAGAAAGACTAGTAAAATGATTAATCAAATTTATCAACTAACTAAGCCTAAGTTTATCAATGTCAAATATCAGGAAGAGGCTATTGACCAAGAGAATCATATCCTCATCCGCCCTAATTATATGGCGGTCTGTCATGCGGATCAGCGTTACTACCAAGGAAAACGTGATCCAAAGATTTTGAATAAAAAACTTCCAATGGCAATGATTCACGAGTCATGTGGAACCGTTATTTCTGACCCGACAGGAACCTACGAGGTTGGGCAAAAAGTTGTCATGATTCCCAATCATCCTCCTATGCAGAGTGATGAAGAATTCTATGAGAACTACATGACAGGGACTCATTTCTTGTCTAGTGGATTTGATGGCTTTATGAGAGAGTTTGTTTCTCTTCCTAAAGATCGTGTGGTGGCTTATGATGCTATTGAAGATACGGTTGCAGCCATTACAGAGTTTGTCAGTGTTGGCATGCATGCCATGAATCGCTTATTGACCCTTGCTCATAGCAAGCGGGACCGAATCGCCGTTATCGGAGATGGAAGTCTAGCATTTGTGGTTGCCAATATTATCAATTATACTTTGCCAGAAGCAGAGATTGTGGTTATTGGTCGTCATTGGGAAAAATTGGAACTTTTCTCTTTTGCCAAAGAATGCTATATTACTGATAATATTCCTGAAGATTTGGCCTTTGACCATGCTTTTGAGTGTTGTGGTGGTGATGGTACTGGACCGGCTATAAATGACCTGATTCGCTACATTCGTCCTCAGGGAACGATTCTCATGATGGGAGTTAGCGAATATAAAGTCAATCTCAATACTCGCGATGCCTTAGAAAAAGGCTTGCTCTTGGTTGGTTCCTCTCGTTCTGGTCGCATTGATTTTGAAAATGCCATCCAAATGATGGAAGTCAAGAAATTTGCCAATCGTCTTAAAAATATCCTTTATCTAGAAGAACCTGTAAGAGAAATTAAAGATATTCACCGTGTCTTTGCGACCGATTTAAACACAGCCTTTAAAACCGTGTTTAAGTGGGAAGTATAAGTGCTGGAGGTTAATTGTGGAGAAAATCATTAAAGAGAAAATTTCTTCCTTACTTAGTCAAGAAGAGGAAGTCCTCAGTGTTGAACAACTGGGGGGAATGACCAATCAAAACTATTTGGTCAAAACAACAAATAAGCAATACATTGTTAAATTCTTTGGTAAAGGGACAGAAAAGCTTATCAATCGTCAAGATGAAAAGTACAATCTTGAACTACTAAAGGATTTAGACTTAGATGTAAAAAATTATCTTTTTGATATTGAAGCTGGTATCAAAGTAAATGAGTATATCGAATCTGCGATTACGCTTGATTCAACTACAATCAAGACCAAATTTGATAAAATTGCTCCAATATTACAAACTATTCATGCTTCTGGCAAGGAATTAAGAGGAGAATTTGCTCCTTTTGAAGAAATCAAAAAATACGAATCCTTGATTGAAGAGAAAATCCCTTATGCCAACTATGAAGCTGTTCGAGAAGAAGTCTTCTCCTTAGAGAAAAGACTGGCTGACTTAGGTGTTGACAGAAAATCTTGTCATATCGATTTGGTGCCTGAAAACTTTATAGAATCACCTCAAGGACGTCTATATCTGATTGACTGGGAATATTCATCAATGAATGATCCAATGTGGGATTTGGCAGCCCTCTTTTTAGAGTCCGAATTTACTCGTCAAGAGGAAGAAGACTTCTTGTCTCACTATGAGAGTGAGCAAACACCTGTCTCTCGTGAAAAGATTGCCATTTATAAAATTTTACAAGACACTATTTGGAGTCTATGGACTGTCTATAAGGAAGAGCAAGGTGCAGATTTTGGTGACTATGGTGTGAGTCGTTACCAAAGAGCTGTTAAAGGTTTGGCTTCTTATGGAGGTTCAGATGAAAAATAAAAATGGAGTTTCTTTTGGTCTACTCTCAGGTATTTTCTGGGGTTTAGGTCTAACAATTAGTGCTTACATCTTTTCGATTTTTACAGATTTGTCACCCTTTGTAGTGGCTGCTGCTCATGATTTTTTGAGCATCTTTATCTTACTAGCTTTTCTTTTAGTGAAAGAAGGGAAAGTTCGCCTCTCAATTTTCTTAAATATTCGCAATGTTAGTGTTATCATCGGAGCCTTGCTAGCAGGCCCTATCGGTATGCAGGCCAATCTTTATGCGGTTAAGTATATCGGAAGTTCCTTGGCTTCATCAGTATCGGCTATTTACCCTGCGATTTCAGTTTTATTGGCTTTCTTCTTTTTGAAGCACAAGATTTCGAAAAATACTGTGTTTGGGATTGTCTTGATTATTGGAGGGATTATTGCTCAGACCTATAAGGTTGAACAGGTCAATTCCTTCTACATTGGGATTCTTTGTGCTTTGGTTTGTGCCATTGCATGGGGGAGTGAGAGTGTCCTTAGCTCCTTTGCCATGGAAAGTGAATTGAGTGAAATCGAAGCCCTCTTAATCCGTCAAGTAACTTCATTCTTGTCCTATCTTGTGATTGTGCTCTTCTCTCATCAGTCATTTGCTGCAGTGGCCAATGGACAATTGCTAGGTCTTATGATTGTCTTTGCAGCCTTTGATATGATTTCCTACTTGGCTTATTATATCGCTATCAATCGCTTGCAACCAGCCAAGGCTACAGGTCTTAACGTGAGTTATGTAGTTTGGACTGTCTTGTTTGCAGTTGTTTTCTTGGGTGCACCGCTAGATATGCTGACAATTATTACGTCACTTGTCGTTATTGCTGGAGTTTATATTATTATTAAAGAATAAAGGAGATTCGTGTGAAAGCCATTATCTTAGCAGCGGGATTGGGAACTCGCTTGCGTCCTATGACTGAAAATACCCCTAAAGCCTTGGTTCAGGTTAATCAAAAACCTTTGATTGAATACCAGATTGAGTTTCTCAAAGAAAAGGGAATCCATGATATCATCATCATTGTTGGTTACCTTAAAGAACAATTCGATTACTTAAAAGACAAATACGGTGTTCGCCTCGTTTTCAATGATAGATACGCTGACTACAATAACTTTTACTCTCTCTATCTTGTAAAAGAAGAATTGGCTAACAGCTATGTTATTGATGCAGATAACTACCTCTTTAAAAATATGTTCCGCAATGATTTGACACGTTCGACTTATTTTAGTGTTTATCGTGAAGATTGTACCAACGAATGGTTCTTGGTCTATGGAGACGACTACAAGGTTCAAGATATTACTGTTGATAGCAAGGCTGGTCGTATCCTTAGTGGTGTATCCTTCTGGGATGCTCCAACTGCAGAAAAGATTGTCGGCTTTATCGATAAGGCCTATGCAAGTGGTGAATTTGTTGATCTCTATTGGGACAATATGGTTAAGGATAATATCAAAGAGCTAGATGTCTATGTTGAAGAATTAGAAGGCAATAGCATCTATGAGATCGATAGTGTCCAAGACTATCATAAATTAGAAGAAATTCTTAAAAACGAAAATTAAAAATTTTGTATGTGAGTTATAGTCTCGATAAAAATAGTTACATCAAAATGAAATAGGAATTAGGTGAATCAATTGGGGAAGTCAAATTAGTGTGTTCGTCTCCTATTTCAATCTACTATACAAGAAAAGTGCAAATAAGAAATCTCCAGATTAGGAACCATCAGTGAGTTCTCTAGTTTGGAGATTTTTCAATATACTTCGTTATTGGACGGTTACAATTGAGTGTTATCTAGCTTCCGGCTCATTTATTTGTTGATTTAGCCCCATCCCTATCCAGCGGATATGTCGGTGTAATGGAATCCCTAGACAGAGGCGAAACTAAGTCCTTATTTAGTACTCGATCTGTTCCTTGTTGAACATAAGCCACGATAAGACGTAGCGGTTTATCGCCTATGGATTGCTTTTTATACTGAGTCGGATATAATACTGATGTTCCATCTGCTCCTACTAGCCCCCATGCAACGATGTCATAACCTTCTGCTGAGGTTTCAATTCCACCAAAATTTTCATTATGTCCACCTTGAACCAAGTACATTTTCAATTGAGAGCCTTGCGGAATATTAGAACTAGAGAATCCATTTGGTGGAGTAGGAATTTTCCCCTTAACTATAGGTTTTTCTCCTGCTTTTCCCTCTACATCTTGTTGAGCAGTCTTTCCTGGATTTAGTGGAGATTCATCAAATTCTGGTTTTGGTAGTTGATACAGAACCTCTTGAATCTTACTAGACACGTGACCGCTTCCTTCAGTTACTGTTAAGGTTGTATTGTATAGCCCATAGAGATTTTTAGGAGACTGACCGGTAATAGTTAAAACAGCTCGTTTTCCATTACTATCAATTCTTGTTTTGATTGTAGCCCAAGTTTTACCGTCCTTACCCACCGTTGGGAACCCTGATAAAGAAATATTTCTAATAGTTCCAGTTTCTACAGTAGCAATATATTTTAAAGGTATCTCGTTTAAGTTTTGACCGTTATATAAATTACGAGTGTCTCTTTCTCTTCCTGAATCATCCCTAGATCTTTTTTCGTTCCCGGTACTTCCTGTAGCAAACCCATAAACAAGACCGGAAACACTTCTACGATTCCTGGTTCCTCCAGTTTCCTCTGCATCTTTCTTTAGATGAGCAGCCTTTTTATACTCCTCAAGTGCAGCATTAAAGACCTCCTGATTGACAAGCCCATTTTCTGATTGCCCCAATGCTTCGTTGAATTTATCATAGGCTTCCTTGAGTTTTTGGACTTGTTCTGGATTTTCAGTGCTGGTCTTCAGTTCTTGGAGGAGTTTATGAATTTTGTCCGATAGAGGATAGCTTCCTCTACCTAAATAGGAGATTTTAACTTTGATTTAACAGAGATAGAATCATAATAAGAATGATACAGCAAACTGAAGCTAGAATAGTAGACCTTGGTTTTTAAAATATTGTTAAAAATTAGTTTGAATTTCTCAACTAATTTATGCAGTTATTACTTCGTTCTGTTATAAAAAATCAAACGCTCCCTTCTCATGATGGCAAAAACAAGCATGTAATAAAAAATTAATAATTCTGACATTTTAAGATATAGAGCTTGCAATCATTGATAAAATCAGCTACCATGAGTAAGTAAGTAAGTAAGTAAGTAAGTAAGTAAGTAAGTAAATTTGTCTCGATTATGATATAATAATTAAACTAGGTGAACTTTGCTAGTAGGAGAAGCAATATTTTGCCACTAGATATAAACATGAGACTTCCTTTCCAAAAT
>NZ_VMLD01000019.1:0-32122 GCF_013276485.1 Streptococcus sp. 4886
AAAATTCGTTAGTGGAACAGAAGGTAAAGCATTACCAGCAGTAATAGAAGGATATAAACCAAAAGACCCAAAAACGTATGAAAATACAGCTAATGTAACTGCGATTCAACCAACTACAAAAGAGTACCCAGTTGCAGAAGAAGATGGAAAATGGGTATTTAAAAAATACGATGCAGAAAATAAAGCAGTAAATGAAGCAGATGTGGAGTTCATTGGAACATGGGTATTCGAAGCTAATAAGTATGGTGTAACATACAAATTCGTTAGTGGAACAGAAGGTAAAGCATTACCAGCAGTAATAGAAGGATATAAACCAAAAGACCCAAAAACGTATGAAAATACAGCTAATGTAACTGCGATTCAACCAACTACAAAAGAGTACCCAGTTGCAGAAGAAGATGGAAAATGGGTATTTAAAAAATACGATGCAGAAAATAAAGCAGTAAATGAAGCAGATGTAGAGTTTGTAGGAACATGGGTATTCGAAGCTAATAAATACGGTGTAACCTACAAATTTGAAAGTGGGACACCAGGTAAGACATTACCAGCAGCAATCGAAGGCTATAAACCAACAGACCAAAACCGTTATGTAGATAAATCAAATGTAACAACAATTCAGCCAACAAAAACAGAGTATGTTGATACAGAAAATGATGGAAAATGGGTATTTAAAAAATACGATGCAGAAAATAAACAAGTAAATAAAGCAGATGTAGAATTTATAGGAACATGGGTATTCGAAGCTAATAAATACGGTGTAACATATAAATTTGAAAGTGGGACACCAGGTAAGACATTGCCAGCAGCAATAGAAGGCTATAAACCAACAGACCAAAACCGTTATGTAGATAAAGCAAATGTAGTTGCGACTCAACCGACAAAAACAGAGTACGTAGATGCAGAAAATGATGGAAAATGGGTATTCAAGAGCTACGATGCTGAAAATAAACAAGTAAATAAAGCAGATGTAGAGTTTGTAGGAACATGGGTATTCGAAGCTAATAAATACGGTGTAACCTACAAATTCCAAAGTGGAACACCAGGTAAGACATTGCCAGAAGCAATAGAAGGTTATAAACCAACAGACCCAAATCGTTATGTAGATAAATCAAATGTAACAACAATTCGACCAACAAAAACAGAGTATGTTGATACAGAAAATGATGGGAAATGGGTATTCAAGAGTTACGATGCTGAAAATAAACAAGTAAATAAAGCAGATGTAGAGTTTGTAGGAACATGGGTATTCGTGGCTAACGCACCGACTCCTAAGCCAGAACCAAAACCGGAGCCTAAGCCGGAACCAAAACCGGAGCCAAAGCCAGAGCCTAAGCCGGAACCAAAACCGGAACCAAAGCCAGAGCCTAAGCCAGAACCAAAACCAGAACCGAAGCCGGAACCAAAGCCGGAACCAAAGCCAGAGCCTAAGCCAGAGCCAAAACCGGAACCAAAACCGGAGCCTAAGCCGGAACCAAAACCAGAACCGCAACCAACACCAACTCCTACCTCAATTTCTTCAGAAGATTGGAATCAAGGAAGTACTGAAGTGCACAAGTGGGATGAACTACCTCAGACAGGTAGTCAACAAGATGAATGGTTGGTAGCTCTAGGTGGCTTATCTCTCCTAGGTGCTTTGACGGTATTTTCTAAAAAACGAGAAGAATAGGATATGCTAAAAATCGTTTAAATAATAAAACGATGTAAATATATCCTTATAATGGGAAAAGCGATTGTGAATGGAAACAATCGCTTTTTTTGTGAAAATATAATAAAATAGATAGGAGAGAAGCAATACTTGTATGAAAAAATGAGACGGCTTTTTCGTCTGGTAAAAGGAAAATATGACAAAAAAAGTTGGTGTCGGTCAGGCACATAGTAAGATTATTTTAATAGGGGAGCATGCGGTCGTTTACGGTTATCCTGCCATTTCCTTGCCTCTTTTGGAGGTGGAGGTGACTTGTAAGGTGGTTCCTGCAGCGAGTCCTTGGCGTCTTTATGAGGAAGATACCTTGTCCATGGCGGTTTATGCCTCGCTCGAGTATTTGGATATCAAAGAAGCCTGCATTCGCTGTGAGATTGACTCGGCTATCCCTGAAAAACGAGGGATGGGTTCGTCAGCTGCTATTAGCATAGCGGCCATTCGTGCGGTATTTGACTACTATCAGGCAGAACTGCCTTATGATGTATTAGAAATCTTGGTCAATCGGGCGGAGATGATTGCCCATATGAATCCAAGTGGTTTGGATGCCAAGACCTGTCTCAGTGACCAGCCTATTCGCTTTATTAAGAATGTAGGATTTACAGAGCTTGAGATGGCTCTATCCACCTATTTGGTGATTGCTGATACGGGCGTTTATGGTCATACTCGTGAAGCTATTCAAGTGGTTCAAAACAAGGGCAAGGATGCCCTACCATTTTTGCATGCCTTGGGAGAATTGACTCAGCAAGCAGAAGATGCGATTAGACAAAAAGATGCTGAAGGACTGGGAAAAATCCTCAGTCAAGCGCATTTACATCTAAAAGAAATTGGTGTCAGTAGCTCTGAGGCAGATTACCTCGTTGAAACGGCTCTTAGGCATGGTGCTCTGGGGGCCAAGATGAGTGGTGGTGGTCTTGGAGGCTGTATCATAGCCTTGGCAGACAATTTGACACAAGCTCAAGAACTAGCAGAAAGATTAGAAGAGAAAGGAGCTGTTCAGACATGGATAGAGAGCCTGTAACAGTACGTTCCTACGCAAATATTGCTATTATCAAATATTGGGGAAAGAAAAAAGAAAAAGAGATGGTGCCTGCTACTAGCAGTATTTCTCTGACTTTGGAAAATATGTACACGGAGACGACTTTGTCATCTCTACCGATGGATGCGATAGCTGATGCCTTTTATATCAATGGTCAGCTACAAAATGAGTCGGAGCATGCCAAGATGAGTAAGATTATTGACCGCTACCGTCCAGTTGGAGAAGGATTTGTCCGTATCGATACTCAAAACAATATGCCTACGGCAGCGGGTCTGTCCTCAAGTTCTAGTGGTTTGTCTGCTTTGGTCAAGGCTTGCAATGCTTATTTCAAGCTTGGTTTGAATCGGAGCCAGTTGGCACAGGAAGCTAAGTTTGCTTCTGGATCTTCCTCTCGTAGTTTTTACGGACCTCTAGGTGCTTGGGATAAGGATAGTGGGGAAATTTATCCTGTAGAGACAGACCTGAAACTAGCTATGATTATGTTGGTGCTAGAAGACAAGAAAAAACCAATCTCTAGTCGTGATGGGATGAAACTTTGTGTGGAAACCTCGACGACCTTTGATGACTGGGTGCGTCAGTCTGAGAAGGATTATCAGGATATGCTGGTTTACCTTAAGGAAAATGACTTTGCCAAGGTTGGGGAGTTAACGGAGAAAAATGCCCTTGCTATGCACGCTACGACCAAAACTGCGTCACCAGCCTTTTCTTATCTGACGGATGCCTCTTATGAAGCCATGGACTTTGTTCGTCAGCTTCGCGAGCAAGGAGAATCCTGCTACTTTACCATGGATGCTGGTCCCAATGTTAAGGTCCTCTGTCAGGAGAAAGACTTGGAGCATTTGTCAGAAATCTTTGGTCAACGTTATCGCTTGATTGTGTCAAAAACAAAGGATTTGAGCCAAGATGATTGCTGTTAAAACTTGCGGAAAGCTCTATTGGGCTGGCGAATATGCTATTTTAGAACCAGGGCAGTTAGCCTTGATAAAGGCTATCCCCATCTATATGAGGGCCGAGATTGCTTTTTCTAAAAACTACCGTATCTACTCAGATCTGTTTGATTTCACAGTAGATTTGACACCAAATCCTGACTATAGCTTGATTCAAGAAACGATTGCTTTAGTGGAAGATTTCCTGACTTATCGAGGTCAAACCTTGCGACCTTTTTCTTTGGAAATTCGAGGAAAAATGGAACGGGAAGGGAAAAAGTTTGGTCTAGGTTCTAGCGGTAGCGTCGTTGTCTTGGTCATCAAGGCTCTGCTAGCTCTGTATAAGCTTTCGGTTGATCAGGAACTCTTGTTCAAGCTGGCCAGTGCTATCTTGCTCAAGCGAGGAGACAATGGTTCTATGGGAGACCTTGCCTGTATTGTGGCTGAGGATTTGGTTCTTTACCAGTCATTTGATCGCCAGAAGGTGGCTGCTTGGCTAAAAGAAGAAAACTTGGCGACAGTTTTAGAGCGTGATTGGGGCTTTTCAATTTCACAAGTGAAACCAACTTTAGAATGTGATTTCCTAGTGGGATGGACCAAGGAAGTGGCTGTATCGAGTCACATGGTCCAGCAAATCAAGCAAAATATCAATCAGAATTTTTTAAGCTCCTCAAAAGAAACGGTGGCTACTTTGGTAGAAGCCTTGGAGCAGAGGAAAGCAGAAAAAATTATCGAGCAAGTAGAAGTAGCCAGTAAGCTCTTAGAAAGCTTGAGCGCAGATATTTACACGCCTTCGCTTAGACAGTTGAAAGAAGCCAGTCAAGATTTGCAGGTTGTTGCTAAGAGTAGTGGTGCTGGTGGTGGTGATTGTGGTATTGCCTTGAGTTTTGATGAGCAATCAACTGAAACCCTAAAAAACCGTTGGGCCGATCTGGGGATTGAGCTCTTATACCAAGAAAGGATAGGACATGACGACAAATCGTAAGGACGAGCACATCCGCTATGCCCTTGAGCAGAAAAGTTCCTATAATAGCTTTGATGAGGTGGAGTTGATTCATTCTTCCCTGCCTCTTTACGATCTGGATGAAATCGATCTGTCGACAGAGTTTGCTGGTCGAAAGTGGGACTTTCCTTTCTATATCAATGCTATGACGGGTGGAAGCGATAAGGGAAGAAAAATCAATCAAAAGCTGGCTCAAGTGGCAGAAGCCTGTGGTATTTTATTTGTAACGGGTTCTTATAGCGCAGCCCTTAAAAATCCAACAGATGCCTCTTTTTCTGTCAAGTCTAGTCATCCAAATCTCCTTCTTGGAACTAATATTGGATTGGACAAGCCTGTTGATTTAGGCCTTCAGACTGTAGAAGAAATGCATCCTCTTCTCCTACAAGTGCATGTCAATGTCATGCAGGAATTACTCATGCCCGAGGGAGAAAGGAAGTTCAGAAGCTGGCAATCGCATCTGGCAGACTATAGCCAGCAAATCCCTGTTCCGATTGTCCTCAAGGAAGTGGGTTTTGGAATGGATGCCAAAACCATCGAGAGAGCCTATGAATTGGGCGTTCGAACCTTTGACCTGTCAGGTCGTGGTGGCACCAGTTTTGCCTATATTGAAAACCGCCGCAGTGGCCAACGTAACTACCTCAATCAATGGGGCCAGTCTACTATGCAAGCCCTTCTCAATGCCCAAGACTGGAAAGACAAGGTTGAACTCTTGGTCAGTGGAGGCGTTCGGAATCCGCTGGATATGATTAAGTGCCTGGTCTTTGGGGCTAAGGCTGTGGGATTGTCACGAACCGTTCTGGAATTGGTTGAAACCTATACAGTTGAAGAAGTAATCGACATTGTTCAAGGATGGAAAGCAGATCTACGCTTGATTATGTGTGCCCTTAATTGTGCCACCATAGCAGATCTACAAAAAGTAGACTATCTTCTTTATGGAAAATTAAAAGAAGCAAAGGATCAGATGAAAAAGGCGTAACCACCGCCTTTTTTCCATCTTCAGACCGAGGTGACTTTTTTGAATTGTGATAAAATAGAAGGGAGAGGATGAACCAATGAGAAAATTTAAAATCTTTTTATTTATTGAAACCTGTCTGTTGACAGGAGCTCTGATTTTGATGGTATCAGAGCATTTTTCGCGTTTTCTGCTGATTCTATTCCTCTTTTTGCTTTTGATTCGCTATTACACTGGTAAAGAGGGCAATAATCTTTTTTTAGTGGTGGCAAGCATTCTCTTCTTTTTCATCGTCATGCTCAATCCCTTTGTGATTCTAGCTATTTTTGTTGCGGTTATATACAGTCTCTTTCTTCTTTATCCGATGATGAACCAGGAAAAAGAGCAGACCAATTTGGTTTTTGAAGAGGTTGTGACGGTTAAGAAGGAGAAAAATCGTTGGTTTGGAAATCTCCATCATTTTTCAAGCTACCAGACTTGCCAGTTTGATGATATCAATCTCTTTCGTTTCATGGGCAAGGACACCATTCATCTGGAGAGGGTGATTCTAACCAATCATGACAACGTCATTATTCTCAGAAAGATGGTAGGAACGATCAAAATCATTGTACCTGTGGATGTGGAAGTCAGTCTCAGCGTTAATTGTCTATATGGGGATTTGACTTTTTTCAATCAGCCCAAGCGAGCCCTCCGCAATGAACACTATCATCAAGAAACAAAAGACTATCTCAAGAGTAATAAGAGGGTCAAGATTTTCTTGACCACTATGATTGGAGATATTGAGGTGGTTAGAGGATGAAAAAACAAGCCTATGTAATCATTGCTCTCACCTCCATCTTGTTTGTCTTATTTTTCTCCCACAGCTTGCTGGACATCCTTGACTTTGACTGGTCTATCTTTCTGCACGATGTCGAAAAAACAGAAAAATTTGTCTTTTTGTTGTTAGTATTCAGCATGTCCATGACCTGTCTCTTAGCCCTGTTTTGGAGAGGTGTTCAAGAGCTTTCTCTAAGAAAGATGCAGGCTAATCTCAAGTGTTTATTGGCAGGGCAAGAAGTGGTTCAAGTTGCAGATCCAGATTTGGATGCCAGTTTCAAGTCCTTGTCAGGTAAACTTAACCTTTTAACAGAAGCTCTTCAAAAGGCTGAAAATCAGAGTCTTGCTCAGGAAGAGGAAATCATCGAGAAAGAACGAAAGCGGATTGCTCGGGATTTGCATGATACAGTCAGCCAGGAGTTGTTTGCGGCCCACATGATTTTGTCAGGTATCAGTCAGCAGTCTTTGAAATTGGATAGAGAAAAGATGAAGATCCAGTTGCAGAGTGTCACAGCTATTTTAGAAACTGCCCAGAAGGACTTGAGAGTCTTGCTCTTACATTTGCGACCAGTTGAGCTGGAGCAAAAGAGTCTGGTTGAGGGAATCCAAATCCTCTTAAAAGAGCTTGAGGACAAGAGTGATCTCAAGGTTAGTTTTAAGCAAAATGTGACGAAATTGCCTAAGAAAATCGAGGAGCATATCTTCCGTATCCTGCAAGAATTGATCAGCAATACTCTCCGCCATGCCCAGGCATCTTGTCTGGATGTCTATCTCTATCAGACAGATTTTGAATTGCAGCTGAAAGTGGTGGATAATGGGATTGGTTTCCAGTTGGGTAGTTTAGATGATTTGAGTTATGGACTTCGCAATATTAAGGAGCGGGTTGAAGATATGGCAGGGACGGTTCAGTTATTAACAGCTCCCAAGCAAGGGCTGGCAGTTGATATCCGTATTCCCCTGCTCGATAAGGAATGATAAAGGAGTAAAGATGAAAATTTTACTGGTAGATGACCATGAAATGGTCCGATTGGGCTTGAAAAGCTACTTTGACCTCCAAGACGATGTAGAAGTTGTGGGCGAGGCGTCCAACGGATCTCAGGGGATTGACTTGTCCTTGGAATTGCGTCCAGATGTCATTGTCATGGATATTGTCATGCCTGAGATGAATGGGATTGATGCGACCTTGGCTATCCTCAAAGAATGGCCTGAAGCCAAGATTTTAATTGTGACTTCTTACTTGGACAATGAAAAAATCATGCCGGTCTTGAATGCTGGTGCTAGAGGCTATATGCTTAAGACTTCTAGTGCAGACGAACTACTCCATGCCGTCCGTAAGGTGGCTGCTGGCGAGTTGGCCATTGAGCAAGAGGTCAGCAAGAAGGTCGAATACCACCGCAATCACATAGAACTACATGAGGACCTGACTGCGCGTGAGCGAGATGTTCTCCAACTCATCGCCAAGGGCTACGAAAATCAGCGCATCGCTGATGAACTTTTTATCTCTCTCAAGACGGTCAAGACCCATGTGTCCAATATCCTAGCCAAACTTGAAGTCAGCGATCGTACCCAGGCAGCGGTCTATGCCTTTCAGCATCATTTGGTAGGGCATGAGGAGTTTTAATAGTTATGTAAAAATAGTGTTGGAGAAATGACTTAATTTAGTATCAAAGAAGTGAGCAAGTACTTCCAGCATCATTGAAAAGCGCATTCGTTACTTGAAAAAAGTCACTCGTTTATGTTATAATAGACTGTATTTAAAAAATTTTAAGGAGAAATGACAGAATGTCTGTATCATTTGAAAACAAAGAAACAAACCGTGGTGTCTTGACTTTCACTATCTCTCAAGACCAAATTAAACCAGAATTGGATCGTGTCTTCAACTCAGTGAAGAAATCTCTTAATGTTCCAGGTTTCCGTAAAGGTCACCTTCCACGTCCTATCTTCGACAAAAAATTTGGTGAAGAATCACTTTATCAAGACGTTATGAACGCTCTTTTGCCAAACGCTTATGAAGCAGCTGTAAAAGAAGCTGGTCTTGAAGTCGTTGCACAACCAAAAATTGACGTAACTTCAATGGAAAAAGGTCAAGACTGGGTTATCACTGCTGAAGTTGTTACAAAACCTGAAGTAAAATTGGGTGACTACAAAAACCTTGAAGTGTCAGTTGATGTAGAAAAAGAAGTAACTGATGCTGACGTTGAAGAGCGTATCGAACGCGAACGCAACAACTTGGCTGAATTGGTTATCAAAGAAGCTGCTGCTGAAAATGGCGACACTGTTGTCATCGACTTCGTTGGTTCTATCGACGGTGTTGAATTTGATGGCGGAAAAGGTGAAAACTTCTCACTTGGACTTGGTTCAGGTCAATTCATCCCTGGTTTCGAAGACCAATTGGTAGGTCACTCAGCTGGCGAAACTGTTGATGTTATCGTAACATTCCCAGAAGACTACCAAGCAGAAGACCTTGCAGGTAAAGAAGCTAAATTCGTGACAACTATCCATGAAGTAAAAGCTAAAGAAGTTCCAGCTCTTGACGATGAGCTTGCAAAAGACATCGATGAAGAAGTTGAAACACTTGCTGAATTGAAAGAAAAATACCGCAAGGAATTGGCTGCTGCTAAAGAAGAAGCATACAAAGATGCAGTTGAAGGTGCAGCAATCGATAAAGCTGTAGAAAACGCTGAAATCGTAGAACTTCCAGAAGAAATGATTCACGAAGAAGTTCACCGCTCAGTAAATGAATTCCTTGGAAACTTGCAACGTCAAGGTATCAACCCTGACATGTACTTCCAAATCACTGGAACTACTCAAGAAGACCTTCACAATCAATACCAAGCAGAAGCTGAGTCACGTACTAAGACTAACCTCGTTATCGAAGCAGTTGCCAAAGCTGAAGGATTTGACGCTTCAGAAGAAGAAATCCAAAAAGAAATCGAGCAATTGGCTGCAGATTACAACATGGAAGTTGCACAAGTACAAAGCTTGCTTTCAGCTGATATGTTGAAACACGATATCACAATCAAAAAAGCTGTTGAATTGATTACAAGCACAGCAACAGTTAAATAATCTTAATAAACAAAAATCCCACCTGCTTAGGTGGGTTTTCTGATGCACTATTTTCCAAAAATCTCTTTGAGGTCTGCGTCTGTAATCCCAATCATGGCGGGGATGCTATCCCAGTTTTCTTCGGTTAGGATGTAGGATTGTTCAGAGGTACTTGATGTGGTTGTTTTAGAGATAGCTGGTTGCTTTTCTTCAACATTCTCCAATAAATCACTGAAGCGTTCAATCAGATAGGTTTTTCGGGCAGTTCCGATATGTTGGGTGGCATAGTCGAAGGCCTGTAATTCGCCTAATAAGATAAGTTTGCTTTTGGCGCGTGTAATGGCTGTATAGATGAGATTGCGCTCCAGCATACGCTTACTAGCACTGGTAATCGGTAGGATGACAACAGGGAACTCACTTCCCTGAGACTTATGGATACTCATGGCATAGGCCAAACGAATCTTGTACCATTCGTTACGTGGGTAAGAGACCTCGTTGCCATCAAAATCAATGACAATTTCGTCTTGTTTCGACTCGGTGTATTTACCAGGAATCAGGTCTGTGATGGCTCCTAAATCTCCATTAAAGACATTGATTTCAGCATCGTTGACCAAATGAATGACCTTGTCGCCCTTACGATAGTGGCACTGGGGAGCTTCAAAACTGAGTTGATTTTTTTGTGGTGGATTGAGCAGGTCTTGCATGAGCTGGTTGATGGCATCAATCCCTGCCGTCCCTCGGTACATGGGAGCCAGAACTTGGATATCACGGGCAGGAATACCACTTCTGAGGGCAGCGCCTAAGATCTTTTCAATGGTAGCAGGAATATGGCCACTAGCAATTTCAAAGTAGGAACGGTCAGCTTTTTTCTGGGTGAAATCAGCTGGCAAGATACCCTGTCGAATCTGACTAGCTAGGGTGACGATGGTTGATTCTTCGCTTTGCCGATAAATTTTTTCCAAGCGAGTCTGAGGAATCAAAGGAATATGAAGCAGGTCAGCTAGAACCTGTCCAGGGCTGACAGACGGTAGCTGGTCGCTGTCGCCCACGATGAGGATCTTACTGTTAGAAGAGATGTTGGAGAAGAGTTGGTTGGCCAGCCAAGTATCTACCATGGAAAATTCATCTACGATGATAAAGTCAGCATCCAGATAATCTTCCAAATGACTGGTATCATCGTCGCCTGTCATTCCTAAATGTCGGTGTATGGTAGCGCTAGGCAAACCTGTCAATTCATTCATGCGCCGAGCGGCTCGTCCAGTTGGAGCAGCAAGAAGAATCGGCAGGTTGCTTTTTTTTCTGAGGTCAAGTCCTTCTAAAAGGGCATAGACAGCGATGATCCCATTGATAACAGTTGTCTTACCAGTACCAGGTCCACCTGTCAGGATAAAGACCTTATTCTGGATAGCATCACAGATAGCCTGTTTTTGAATGTTATCATACTCAATCTCCAGATCTTCTTCGACAGTAGCGATATGTTTTTGAATGGTTTCTAAATCCTGACTCTTCTGTTTTCCTTTTTCAAGGATACGAACCAAGTGACTGCGGATGCCTTCCTCAGCGAAAAAGAGGCTGTTATCAAAGATTTTGGTATCAATCTGCTGAACCTTGTCTTCTTCGATCAGGTAGGAGAGTTCTTGGGCTACTTGGCTGGGGTCCAGTTCCACGGGGCGAGAAGATTCAAGGAGATTAAGGGTTTGTTCCAGCAAATCCCGTGCTTCAACATAGGTATCCCCTGTTTCCATACAGGCCTGAAAAAGACTATGTACTAGACCGGCGCGGAAGCGTTCAGGAGCCTGACTTTCGATGCCTAGTTCTTCCGCTAATTGGTCAGCAATAGTAAATCCCAAACCCTTGATATCCTCAACCAATTGGTAGGGATAATTTTCAACCACATCAAGGGTTTCTTCCTTGTAAAAGTCTTGAATCTGAAAGGCTAGTTTGTTGGGAATACCGTAGTTGGCTAGTTTGGCCAAAACCATCTCCGTTCCGTAGTTGAGACGGAGAGTGGAGACGAAAGCTTCACGATTTTTGGCAGAGAGTCCTGAGATGCCTTCTAGCTTTTCTGGGTGTTGCAAAATTTCGTCAATGGTATTGTCGCCATAGGTGTCCACGATTTTCTGAGCTGTCTTGAGACCAATTCCCTTGAAATGGCTACTTGAAAAGTATTTGACAAGCCCTTTGCTAGTTGGTTTTGCGCGTTCATAACGGCTGATTTGCAGTTGTTCCCCATACTTGGAGTGCTGGACAATTTGTCCCCAAAATGTATAGTCTTCTCCCTCAATCACGTCAGCCATGGTACCAGTGACAATAATTTCAAAATCATCAAAATCCTCTGCGTCCGTATCTTCAATCTCTAGGAGGAGGATACGATAAAAATTGCTGGGATTTTCAAAAATAATCCGTTCAATGGTTCCTGAAAAATAAACTTCCATAAGATTCCTTTGCATAAATAGGTGAGAGTTAATACTCTTCGAAAATCTCTTCAAACCACATCAGCTTCGCCTTGCCGTATATATGTTACTGACTTCGTCAGTTCTATCTACAACCTCAAAGCAGTGCTTTGAGCAACCTGCCGCTAGCTTCCTAGTTTGCTCTTTGATTTTCATTGAGTATAACTTTGTTTCTATCTTAATCAAACTGGATAGTGAATAATCATATTCTCACGATAGAAGAAGAGGCTGAGATTGGTGATTCTCGGCCTCTTAGGATTCTTAAAATGTTCCGATACGGGTGATTGGCCAGAAGCGGAATTTAGCTTCCCCTGTGATATCTTTTGCTTTAAAAGTACCTACGTGGCGGCTGTCGCTCGAAACCAAGCGGTCGTCTCCGAGGAGAAGGTATTCTCCTTCTGGGACAGTAAAGCTAAAGTTGGTGTTATAGTTGACATCAACTGTGAAGGCTTGGGCTTTTTGAGCGATACTTCTAAAGAAGGTTCCTTTATTTCCTTCAAATCCCTTGCCTGAGTAAGTGCTTTGGAGTTTGTCATCCTTGAAGCGTTTGATATAGTCAGCTAGATAAGGTTCGTCCGTCTCTTTGTCATTGATGTAAAGTTTATCATTTTCGTAACGGATAGTATCGCCAGGCATTCCAATCACGCGCTTGACGATGTCCTTATTGCCATCTTCCTCATGGGCCACCACGATATCAAAACGATCAATAGGGAGGTGCTTAACGACAAAGAGAATTTCGCCATCCGCTAGGGTAGGATCCATGGAATGTCCTTCTACGCGGACATTACTCCAAAAAAAGATACGGCTTAAAGCTAGTAATGACAGAATCAGGAGGAACAATCCCCACTCTTTTAGGAAATTTTTAAATGAATTCATAACTTACCTTTCTAAGCGTTTTTTCGCTTTTTCAGTATTTTTAAAGTGCAGTTTGGCGCAGAAGTTGAGTCCCTGCATACCATAGGCTTGTAAAATCTGGCTAGCTACCTTATCAGAAGCCGTTCCAGCTCCACTTGGAAGTTGATAACCCAGTTCTCGTCCTAGATTTTCTAGATTTTCCAGAAAGAGATCACGCGCAATGATAGAAGAAACTGCGACAGCCAAGTATTTGCCCTCAGCCTTTTCTTCTAAGCTGATAGGATTGCTGAAACGATTGGCCTCTTGTGCCAAGTACTTGTCATAATTTTTAGCACTGGTAAAGGCATCAATCACAATTTTCTCAGGCTGAATGCCTTTTTGAAGGAGGAGATAGATAGCCTGGTTATGGAGGGCTACCTTAACCGAAACAGCGTTGTAGCGATCTCCGATGACCTCGTTGTACTTGCTGGGTGAGAGAAGCAGTGCTTGGTGCTGGATTTTTTCCTTGAGGATAGGGGCAATCTGACGGATCTTTTGGTCGGTCAGAGTCTTAGAATCTCCCACACCGAGTTTTCGTAAGAAATCATGCTGGTCAGGTGTGACAAAGGAAGCCACAACTGCAAGCCCACCAAAGTAGGAACCATTTCCAACCTCATCTGTCCCAATCAAAGGGAAATTTTGTCCCCTGTTTTCCTCTAAAACCTGATAGCCAAAGAAACTAGCATATTTCTCAGCCCCTTCACCCTGAAGTAAGATCTTTCCAGAAGTATAGATAGAAACCGTTGCTTGAGGTAGTCGCAAAAAGTAGCGAATATAGGGATTCTTGCTGGGAGCCAGACTGGTTTGATAGTGTTCAAGAAAAGCCTGAATCTCCTTTTCACTTGGTGTGAGTGTTATACTTGCCATAGTTTCTATTGTACCACAAAAGCAGTAAAATTTGTAAAAACTGACAAAGTTAGCGAATTTTGGTATAATATCGTGAGGTGAATTTTATGGCAAATCTAAATCGATTCAAATTTACATTCGGGAAAAAATCATTAACCTTGACAAGCGAGCATGATAACCTCTTTATGGAGGAAATCGCTAAGGTTGCGACAGAAAAATACCAAGCAATTAAAGAACAAATGCCTAGTGCAGACGATGAAACAATCGCTCTTTTGTTGGCAGTCAACTGTTTATCAACTCAGCTCAGCCGTGAGATTGAATTTGATGATAAGGAGCAAGAATTAGAAGAACTCCGTCACAAGCTTGTGACTTGCAAGCAAGAACAGAGCAAGATTGAGGATTCCCTATGATTTCACTCTTTCTTCTACTGGTCTTGGCTTGGGGATTTTATATCGGCTATCGGAGAGGACTGCTCTTACAGGTTTATTACCTGATTTCAGCACTGGCATCGGCTTTTGTGGCTGGCCAGTTTTACAAGGGGCTTGGAGAGCAATTCCATTTATTGCTCCCTTATGCAAATCCACAGGAAGGTCAGGGGACTTTCTTTTTCCCATCGGATCAACTCTTTCAGTTAGATAAGGTCTTTTATGCAGGTATCGGCTACTTGCTTGTATTTGGGATTGTCTATAGCATCGGTCGTTTACTTGGTCTCTTGTTACACTTGATTCCTAGTAAAAAACTGGGTGGCAAGTTGTTCCAAGTTTCAGCAGGTATCTTGTCCATGTTGGTGACCTTATTTGTCTTGCAAATGGCTTTGACCATCTTGGCGACCATCCCCATGGCAGCTATACAAAATCCTCTTGAAAAGAGTATCGTCGCAAAACACATCATCCAGAGCATACCGGTAACAACTAGTTGGCTCAAACAAATCTGGGTGACAAATTTAATCGGATAAAAAGGGCAGGAGTTTTCCTAGCCCTTTGTTTACAGATTTGACTCGAATCTATCAGAATATAAAAAGCTACCACACCTAGACATTCAAAGACAAGGAAATAAAGATGAATAAGAAAATATTAGAAACATTAGAGTTCAATAAGGTCAAGGCCTTGTTTGAACCCCATTTGTTGACCGAGCAGGGCTTGGAGCAATTGAGACAGCTGGCTCCGACTGCTAAAGCAGATAAAATCAAACAGGCTTTTGCTGAGATGAAGGAGATGCAGGCTCTTTTCGTAGAGCAACCGCATTTTACTATTCTCGCAACTAAGGAAATTGCAGGAGTCTGCAAGCGGTTGGAGATGGGAGCAGACCTCAATATCGAGGAGTTCCTCCTCTTGAAGCGCGTGCTTCTTTCTAGCAGAGAACTGCAAAGTTTTTATGCCAATCTGGAAAATGTCAGTTTGGAAGAGTTAGCCCTTTGGTTTGAGAAATTACACGATTTTCCGCAATTACAAGGAAATCTCCAAGCCTTTAATGATGCAGGTTTCATTGAAAATTTTGCCAGTGAAGAATTGGCGCGCATCCGTCGAAAAATCCATGATAGCGAGAGTCAGGTACGCGATGTTTTACAAGACTTGCTCAAGCAAAAAGCGCAGATGTTGACAGAAGGAATTGTTGCCAGCAGAAATGGCCGTCAGGTTCTACCTGTCAAAAACACCTACCGCAATAAGATTGCAGGTGTCGTTCATGATATTTCTGCCAGCGGAAATACCGTCTATATCGAACCTCGTGAGGTGGTCAAACTGAGCGAAGAAATTGCTAGTCTGCGAGCAGATGAGCGCTATGAAATGCTTCGCATTCTCCAAGAAATTTCGGAGCGTGTCCGCCCTCATGCGGCTGAGATTGCCAATGATGCTTGGATTATCGGTCATCTGGACTTGATTCGTGCCAAGGTCCGCTTTATCCAAGAAAGACAAGCGGTCGTTCCTCAGCTGTCAGAAAATCAAGAGATTCAACTGCTCCATGTCTGCCATCCTTTGGTTAAAAATGCTGTCGCAAATGATGTCCATTTTGGCCAAGATTTAACAGCCATTGTCATTACAGGACCCAATACAGGTGGTAAGACCATCATGCTTAAAACTCTGGGCTTGACACAGGTTATGGCTCAGTCAGGTTTGCCGATTTTAGCAGATAAGGGAAGTCGTGTTGGTATTTTTGAAGAAATCTTTGCCGATATTGGCGATGAGCAGTCTATTGAGCAGAGCTTGTCTACCTTCTCTAGCCACATGACCAATATTGTGGATATTCTTGGCAAGGTCAACCAACATTCACTATTGCTCTTGGATGAGTTGGGGGCTGGTACAGATCCCCAAGAGGGAGCTGCCCTTGCCATGGCCATTCTGGAAGACCTTCGCCTGCGTCAAGTCAAGACTATGGCGACTACCCACTATCCGGAACTCAAGGCCTATGGTATCGAGACAGCCTTTGTGCAAAATGCCAGCATGGAGTTTGATACTGCGACTCTTCGTCCGACCTATCGCTTTATGCAGGGTGTTCCTGGCCGAAGCAATGCCTTTGAGATTGCCAAACGTCTAGGCCTATCTGAAGTTATCGTAGGGGATGCCAGTCAGCAGGTCGATCAGGACAATGATGTCAATCGTATCATTGAGCAACTGGAAGAGCAGACGCTGGAAAGCCGCAAACGCTTGGACAATATCCGTGAGGTGGAGCAAGAAAATCTCAAGATGAACCGCGCTCTCAAAAAACTCTATAACGAGCTCAATCGTGAAAAGGAAACCGAGCTTAATAAGGCGCGTGAACAGGCTGCTGAGATTGTGGACATGGCTCTGAGTGAAAGTGACCAGATTCTTAAAAATCTCCACAGTAAATCTCAACTCAAGCCCCACGAAATCATTGAAGCCAAGGCCAAGCTGAAAAAATTAGCTCCTGAAAAAGTAGACTTATCTAAAAATAAGGTTCTTCAAAAGGCCAAGAAAAAACGAGCTCCAAAGGTGGGAGATGATATCGTTGTTCTCAGTTATGGACAGCGTGGTACCTTGACCAGTCAACTTAAGGACGGTCGCTGGGAAGCCCAAGTTGGCTTGATTAAGATGACCTTGGAAGAGAAAGAGTTTGACCTTGTTCAAGCCCAGCAAGAAAAGCAAGTCAAGAAGAAACAGGTCAATGTCGTGAAACGAACTTCTGGTCGTGGCCCACAAGCCAGACTGGACCTTCGAGGCAAGCGCTATGAAGAAGCCATGAATGAGCTAGATGCCTTTATCGACCAAGCCCTGCTCAATAATATGGCTCAAGTTGATATAATCCATGGTATCGGAACAGGTGTCATTCGTGAAGGTGTTACTAAATACCTACAAAGAAACAAACATGTCAAGAGTTTCGGCTATGCCCCACAAAATGCTGGAGGCAGTGGTGCGACTATTGTGACATTTAAAGGATAGAAGTATTCCGAGCTTTATACAGTAAAAACTGTTGAATTAAGTTTTACTAATAAACACATTGACAAAAGCCAACATTTTTTGTAAAATAAGAATCAATTAAATACCAACACCGAATGAAGTTTAATAGAAGTGGGGAATCGTTTGATTTTCCATGACTGTAAATGGACGGAACTCTGGAGAGACCGTAAAGGCACCGAAGGGGCAAGGCAGGCAACTGCTCAAACTCTCAGGTAAAAGGACAGAGCTAGGATAGACCGCTTTTTAGCATTTATCTAAGCATTCCAGAGTACATGTATCTTGCATGTGCTCTTTCTTTTGGGGTTGAAACGATAGGAGAAGGAAATGTTAGAATTGCTTAAATCAATCGATGCTTTTGCTTGGGGACCGCCCCTCTTGATTTTATTGGTCGGAACAGGGCTTTACCTAACTATTCGGCTAGGACTCTTGCAGGTTTTGCGTCTGCCCAAGGCCTTTCAGCTTATTTTTATCCAGGATAAGGGACATGGGGATGTATCCAGTTTTGCAGCTCTGTGTACAGCCTTGGCATCAACTGTTGGAACAGGAAATATCATAGGAGTTGCGACGGCTATCAAGGTTGGTGGACCAGGAGCTCTATTTTGGATGTGGATGGCGGCTTTCTTTGGAATGGCTACCAAGTATGCGGAAGGACTCTTGGCCATCAAATACCGCACCAAGGACGACCATGGTGCAGTAGCGGGAGGTCCCATGCACTATATCCTTCTAGGGATGGGAGAAAAGTGGCGACCACTTGCTGTTTTGTTTGCAGTAGCAGGAGTATTGGTTGCTCTCTTGGGAATCGGAACCTTCACCCAAGTCAACTCGATTACAGAATCTATCCAAAATACAACGATGATTTCACCAGCCATCACAGCTCTCGTTTTGTCTGTTTTTGTAGCGATTGCAGTCTTTGGCGGACTCAAGTCCATTTCAAAGGTTTCAACTACTGTTGTTCCTTTTATGGCTATCATTTATATTTTGGGAACTCTTACAGTTATTTTCTTTAATATCGAAAAAATCCCTGCCACAATCGCTTTAATCTTGACATCGGCTTTTAGTCCAGTTGCTGCGGTAGGTGGATTTGCCGGTGCTAGCATTCGGATGGCTATTCAAAATGGTGTTGCGCGTGGTGTGTTCTCAAACGAATCTGGTCTGGGTTCTGCTCCCATTGCAGCTGCTGCAGCTAAGACAAATGAACCAGTAGAGCAAGGTTTGATTTCCATGACAGGAACCTTTATTGATACCCTCATTATCTGTACTCTGACTGGTTTGACTATCTTGGTAACTGGGGTTTGGAGTGGTGATTTAAATGGGGTTGCCTTGACTCAGTCAGCCTTCTCAACAGTCTTTTCACACTTTGGACCTGCCCTTTTGACCATCTTCCTTGTACTTTTTGCCTTCACGACGATTCTAGGTTGGAACTATTACGGAGAACGTTGTTTCGAGTTCCTCTTTGGGGTTCGCTTTATCTGGCTCTACCGTGTGGTTTTTGTGCTCATGGTCTTGCTAGGAGGATTTATCGAGTTGGATATGGTTTGGATTATCGCAGATATTGTCAATGCCTTGATGGCTCTGCCAAACTTGATTGCCCTCTTAGTCTTGTCGCCAGTCGTTATTGCTGAGACTAAAAAATATTTTGACAAATAATGAAATCACACATGGCGTGTGATTTTTTTGCCTATAAATGATTTTTATCAAGCTGATATATAATATATATTATGCAAATGATTGAAAGTGTGATAAACTAATACTCAATGAAAATCAAAGAGCAAACTAGGAAGCTAGCCGCAAGCTGTACTTGAGTACGGTAAGGCGACGCTGACGCGGTTTGAATTTGATTTTCGAAGAGTATAATATACAACGAAAATCTTATGAGAGAATAAAGCTTTATCTTAAATAAACTTAGGAATCAGGATTTTATAAGATTTTCCAATAATATTAGTGTCAATAACAAGAAAAGAGGTATCTTATGACAACATTTACAATTCATACAGTCGAATCAGCACCAGCGGAAGTGAAAGAAGTTCTTGAAACAGTAGAAAAAGACAACAATGGCTATATTCCCAACCTAATCGGTCTCTTGGCCAATGCCCCGACTGCTTTAGAAGCCTACCGAACTGTTGCATCTATCAACCGCCGCAACAGCCTGACACCCGTTGAGCGTGAAGTGGTGCAAATCACGGCAGCTGTGACCAATGGTTGTGCCTTCTGTGTCGCAGGTCACACAGCCTTTTCCATCAAACAAATCCAGATGAATGATGACTTGATTCAAGCTCTTCGCAATCGTACTCCAATTGAAACAGATCCTAAATTGGATACCCTAGCTAAGTTTACCTTGGCAGTTATCAATACCAAGGGTCGTGTAGGAGATGAAGCCTTGTCTGAGTTTTTAGAAGCTGGTTACACTCAACAAAATGCCTTGGATGTGGTTCTTGGTGTCAGCCTAGCAAGCCTTTGTAACTATGCCAACAATCTAGCCAATACCCCAATTAACCCAGAATTGCAACCTTATGCTTAATTTATATCTGAGTAAAAAATGAAGTCTAAAATAATCGGACTTCATTTTTTATCCCCTCATTTAAGCGCTTTTATGCTATACTGAAACTAACATGATTATTGGAGGTTAGGATGAAAAAACTCCCCTTAGTATTTTCTGGTTGTTTGCTAGGTTTAGCAGGAGCTGGGAATCTCGTTTTAGATACGTTGTCGGTTCTGTCCCATCTTTTTAGTCTGACAGGTTTGATTTTGTGGATTTACTTTCTGCTTCTGCATCTCTTTAATTGGAAGGAAACTAAGCAAGAATTGACCAAGCCCCCTCTTTTATCAGGAATGGCCACCTTTCCCATGGCTGGGATGATTTTATCGACCTATGTCTTTCGCGTCTTCCCTCATCTTCCTTTGGTAGCACAAGTGATCTGGTGGTTTTCATTTCTCTTGGATTTGGTCTTGATTGCTGGTTTCACCATCAAGTTTGCCTGTCCAGGTAAGAGAGTCAATGCGACTCCAAGCTGGACTGTTCTCTATGTAGGGATAGCAGTAGCAGCCTTGACCTATCCTCTGGTAGGCATTATCGAGATTGCCTATGCGACCTTGAGTTTTGGTTTTCTTCTTACCTTCTATCTCTATCCCCTTATTTATAGCGATTTAAAGAAACATCCACTCCCACTAGCCTTGCTTGGGCAAGAAGGAATCTACTGTGCTCCTTTCTCTCTACTCTTGGCTTCTCTAGTTCGAGTAGGAGGATCCAGCTTGCCGACTTGGGTCTTGATTGTCATGATCTTGGCTTCCCAATCTTTCTTTTTCTTTGTTTTGACTCGCCTGCCCAACATTTTAAAACAAGGCTTTCAACCAGCCTTTTCAGCCCTCACCTTCCCAACCATTATCACAGCTACTTCGCTCAAGATGGCTCAGGGAATCTTGAAACTTCCATTTCTGGATTATCTGGTACTGGCTGAAACTGTTATTTGCCTAATCATTTTGCTCTTTGTATTAGGCGCTTATCTGATTTGGTTACGAAAAAAGGTCTAGCTAGAAATAGCTAAACCTTATTTTTTATGGTTTGATGACTTCAGCTCCACCCATGTATGGACGAAGTGCTTCTGGAATGGTTACAGAACCATCTTCATTTTGGTAGTTTTCAAGAATAGCAGCCACTGTACGTCCAACTGCAAGTCCAGAACCGTTCAAGGTATGGAGCAATTTCACCTTGCCATCTGCTTCATCACGGTAACGGATTTGGGCACGACGGGCTTGGAAGTCTTCTGTGTTTGAACAGCTTGAGATCTCACGGTAGGTATTTTGGGCTGGAATCCACACTTCCAAGTCGTAAGTCTTAGCAGCTGAGAAGCCCATATCTCCAGTAGAGAGCGCAACGACACGGTATGGAAGGTTGAGTTTTTGAAGAATGTTTTCAGCGTTGGCTGTCATTTTTTCCAATTCCTCATATGACTCTTCTGGTTTGGCAAATTTGACCATTTCAACCTTGTGGAATTGGTGCAAACGGATCAAGCCACGCGTATCACGACCAGCTGAACCAGCCTCAGAACGGAATGATGGACTCATAGCAGTGAAGTAGATTGGCAGGTCTTTACCGTCCAGGATTTCATCACGGTAGTAGTTTGTCAGAGGAACTTCAGCAGTTGGAATCAAGACAAAGTTGGTATCGCTGAGTTCAAAAGTGTCTTCCTTGAATTTTGGATATTGACCAGTCCCAAACATAGAATCATGGTTAACCATGTAAGGCGTGATGACTTCTGTATAGCCTTCTTTTCCATGTTCATCCAACATAAAGTTGTAGATAGCACGTTCCAAACGAGCACCGAGACCTTTATAGAAGAGGAAACGAGCGCCTGTTACCTTACCACCGCGTTCCCAGTCAAGGATACCAAGGTCTTCACCAAGATCCCAGTGAGCTTTTGGCTCGAAGTCGAACTCGCGTGGAGTGCCCCAACGGCGAACTTCCACATTGTCATCTTCATCAGCCCCAACAGGAACACTGTCAGCTGGGATGTTAGGAAGAGTCGTTGTAAATTCTGTTAATTTAGCATCGATTTCTGCCAATTCAGCATCCAAGGCTTTGACTTCAGCAGATAGAGTTTGCATGGCAGCAATCTTGTCATCTGCATTTTCCTTGTTGCGCTTAGCTTGGGCAATCTCAGCAGAAACTGTGTTGCGTTCTGCTTTGAGAGTTTCAACCTTGACCAAAATATCACGACGTTTAGCATCGATTTCTTTCATCTCGTTTAAGATAGCAGCATCTACGCCACGTGTAGCCAATTTTTCTGCGACAGCATCAAAGTCTGTACGAATACGTTTGATATCTAACATAAGAACTCCTTTATGAAAAAAGCACACCTGACAAAGCGTTGGAGTGGCAGGGCCACGGTTCCATCCAACTTCACAGGTGTGCACTTGATTGTGTATGTAATTGTTACTAACGGTAGAATTTCACCTATCCCTCCTATCTGCTCGCAGCACCCGCAGACTTTCTGAAAGAAGAAGATAACCTACTTATCCGTTGCTATGATTATACTAAAGTTTCTACTTTTTTGCAAATAGATTTTTAAATTTTTGACCAATTGTCTGAATCAGGGTCGGAAGTTTGACGACCTTGTCATTACCCAGTTTTTCACGAGCAATTTTGAGAATAGCACCTGAGTCTTTTGAAGCAAAGAGGAATTTTCCTTTGTCTGTAAAGACTTCGAAGTGGCGACTGATTTTCCTCCCAGTGACATTGGCTCCAATCTGGTTGATATGGCTCCAAGGAATCTGGATAAATTGTTCGACATTGACATCGGGGTAAAATTCTAAGGCCTGATCTCCGACCAGGAATTTCCCAACTTTCCCAGCGATAGAGAGGTAGGAAGTGCCTGTCGTGCTGAGAAGCACTGTTTTGTTAAGAGATTGGGCCATGGTTAGTCTTCCTTACTTTCACCGAAAAAGGCATTGTAGAGGGCTTTGATTGCTGCTTTCTCTTGGTCTTTATTGACAACGAACATGATAGAAACTTCACTAGAACCTTGAGACATCATCTGGATGTTGATCTTGTTTTCAGATAAAGCGCGTGTCGCAGTAGCGGTGACACCGATATGACTCTTCATTTTTTCTCCAACAATCATAATGATTGAAAGGTCGTGTTCGATTTCTGCATGGTCTACTTCAGCCTTTTGAACCAACTGACGCAGGATTTCTTCTTCCTTGATAGGAGTTAGTTCGCGAGAACGAAGAATAATTGAAAGATCGTCGATACCTGTTGGCATATGTTCCCAACCGATGTTAAGATCTTCAAGGATTTGCAGAACCTTACGACCAAATCCAACCTCGCGGTTCATGAGGTATTTCGACATGTTAATGCTAACAAAGCCTGAGTCACCAGCAATTCCCACAACTGGAAATTCATCACTACTATGTTTTAGAACGATACGAGTACCTGGATGGTCAGGATTATTGGTATTCTTGATAACCAGAGGGATTTTTCCACGGTAGGCAGGAAGAAGAGCTTCGTCATGAAGGACTGAGAAGCCTGCATAGGCCAACTCACGCATTTCACGGTAGGTTAACTCAGGAATCGAGTGTGGTTGGTGGATAATACCTGGGTGAGCCGCAAAGATACCATCAACGTCCGTAAAGTTTTCATAAAGGTCAGCTTTGACACCAGCAGCAATGATAGAACCTGTAATGTCTGAGCCTCCACGTGAGAAGGTACAGATTTGATTGTCCTTGGTAACTCCAAAGAAACCAGGAATGACAAGAACTTCATTTGTATTTGTCAATTCTTCAATCTTGTCATAACTTGATGGAATGATGCGAGCGTGACCAGGTTCACTTGTTACCACAATACCAGCTTCTCTAGGGTGCACATAGCGTGCATCAATCCCGTTTTGGTTAAAGTAGGCTGCAATCAATTTAGCATTGTTGTTTTCACCGGCTGCTAGGAAGGTATCATAGAGAAATTCATTTTCTTCAATAGGAAGAGTAGCCAAGGCACGAATGCTTTTAGAAATTTTTTCTAGCACAGCTGGTTTAAGACCTAGTTCACTAACCATAGCAGCATAGCGGTCGATAATCCAGTTTTGGCTCTTGCTAATATCGTTACCAGCAACATAGTCGCGGTAGTATTTAATCAAGGCATCCGTAACCTTAGTATCCTCAGCATTGCGTTTACCAGGTGCAGAAACAACTACAAAACGACGCTCTGGATCGCTTTTTACGATGTTTAAAACTTTTTCTAATTGACTAGCAGAGGCAAGAGAGCTACCTCCAAATTTAACAACCTTCATAAGAACTCCTAAAGTAAGTATTTTATACGATTATAGCAGAAAGAAAGGCTTTTTTCAATGAAGAAAATGCTATCTTGTTTGGGTGTTTAAACTGCTCGGAATTAGTGTCTATACATCATTATTTTAATCTACTATATTATTTTAGTGTGTAATGTATCGAGGAGATTGAGTCTGTAATACTACCATATAATTTCTCAAATATTGTCATAAACTAGTTTAAATTCCCTAATTACTTTGTTCACATTTACCTTCGATATATTATATCCCATAGTTATAGTGGAAAATACTATTGTTCCGATAAGTGATAGATGTTGTTCCGACTTCCTTGCTATTGTTCCGACAAGGTGATATAATGTGACAGAACGGAGGGATAAAAGATGTATATTACAGTGAAAGAAACCGCTGAAAAGTGGGGAATATCTGACAGAAGAGTAAGAATTTTGTGCTCAGAAGGGAAGATTCACGGTGCATATCAAGAGGGAAGAACTTGGAAAATCCCATGTGACGCAGTAAAGCCGACAGATGGGAGATATAAGACTAAAGAATCACTCACTCTAGTCTTGGAAGATAAATTAGAAAGTCTAAAAAAACGACGTCCTTTAACTGAAGGGGAAGTAGAAAGATTAAATGAAGAATTTTTAGTAGAATATACATACAATTCTAATGCTATTGAAGGGAATACACTGACTTTACGCGAAACAGATATGGTTCTTAGAGGACTTACAATTGACCGGAAATCCTTAAAAGAGCATTTGGAGGTCATTGGGCATAAAGATGCTTTTGATTATGTAAGGCAACTTGTTAGTGAAGATGCTCCAATTTCTGAAAAGATTATAAAAGATATTCACTATTTGGTTTTGGCAGACAAGAAAGAAGATAGGGGTGTGTATCGAAGAGTTCCGGTTCGAATCATGGGGGCAGCTCATGAACCTGTGCAACCCTATTTAATTGTTCCTAAGATGGAAGAGTTACTGGAACGATACGAAAATAGCAAAGAAGATATGGTTACTAAACTTGCCCGTTTTCATATTGAGTTTGAATCTATTCATCCCTTCATTGATGGAAATGGAAGAACAGGGAGGTTATTGGTTAATTTGGAACTGATGAAAGCAGGTTATCCACCTATTGATATAAAATTTACTGATAGATTAAAATATTATGAAGCTTTTGACCACTATCATTTAAGGGATGATTTATCAGCCATGGCAGATATGTTTGCTCTATATTTGAATCAGAAACTAGATTTATATTTATCTATTTTAGATAAATGAGAATAAAAGAATTCCGTAGAACTTCAAATTTTTGTCAATAGAGCTCTTTTAAGATAATCTGATCTATAGACTAGACTTGCTCGGTATCTTTCTGAAAAAAATCCTTAACAAACGCCAGCAAAAAGTTAGCGTTTTGCTGTTCAAATTTGTAAAAATAGTATATAATAATACTGTCTCAAAACTTGTCTTTTGACAAGCCTGGGAACAAAAAGAAAAAAACATATCCTTTCCTTAAATACTAAAATATTTAAGGGGGGGGGGTATTTTTTAGTACCTCCAGAAAGGAAAATGAGAGGTAAGATAATGAGAAAATCATATCGTGATGATAACGGGGAAAAGATTTTCCGTTACTCCATTCGTAAATATCACTTTGGTGCTGCCAGCGTTGCTGTTGCGGCCTTGATGTTTTTTGCGAATGGGGCTGTGGCGGCGAGTGAGACAATTACTCCAGCTACGACAAGTGATGTCGTTACGGCAGGTTCTGATGGCAATGCAGATGGAAATCCGGCATCCTCGGATGAGGAAGACTCCAAGAAAGCTCTGACTGACCAGCCAGCTGAAATAAAAGCACCTGATGAGGTGAAAACGAAAGAAGCGCCAGCTGAGGAAGCCAATCAAGGGCAAGCAGCAGCTGAACCTGCTGAGGTAGACTCTAACTCTAGCCAGCCAGAGTCTGCTCAAGAAACTCCTCAAGCAGAGGGAGAAAAAGAGCAAGAAGAGCCAGCTGCTGCTAATACAGAGGCAGCCAAATCAACCCAAAGCAATCTGCAAGCTTTGTTGGCAAAACTAACGCTTAGCTCAATGCAGGAACTCCATGCTGAAGTGGAAGCGCGCCTAGCAGCAGCTAAGGCAGTTTTGGAAGATCCAAAAGCGACGCAAGCGCAGGTTGATGAGCAAGCAAGGCTGATGGCTGAGCTTATGAGCCGTGTCAATCAAGCCTTGACACCTAGCCTAGAAACTCCAGCAATCTTGGAAAAGGCGAGTTTTACATCTACAGGTCTAGCTACTTCAGATGGTTTTGTTTCCAACCAAACAAGCAGCACCAGCCTCCTCCAGCCGCGGACGCTCAAAAACAATCAGCCTGACTATGACCCTATTCCACTTGGCGATGATGAGGATGACATAAGAGATGAGCTGTTTTCTTCGGAAAATCCAGTAACCACTATCCAACCACGGAGTCCTCGCTCTGTAACCAGTCGCTCAGTTCCGCCGAAAACAACTGGTTCTAGCCCTTATAACGATAAGTATCGCTACTACTTCGAAAAAGGGCAGGATCCAGAAAACAGCCGACTTCCGCGTTACACCTACGCTTTCTTTAATGAGAGAGCCTTAATCGGTCGTGGAAACCCGGATAAGGTTTCTCGTATCAAGGATTATTTAAAGGAAGAAGTTAAATCGACTGCAGATGGATTTAGCTGGAAAGTTACTGTAAACCAAGGGAGACAAAACTTAGATGGGATTAGTTTCCTATTCTCTGTGCCTAATGGACAAAGTCTTGTTCCAAATAGCGTCACTGTGACACAGGTAGATGGTGTTGGGACTACAGCTAAAAGTTCGGATCCTAGGGATGGAAACGATGATTATGTCACAGCCTCTTTGAAAGCTACTAATGCCAAAGCAGTAACGAAAGGGACTCCTACTAATACAAATGCAAGAGGTAAAGGGGGAAGGTTTGGACCAAATGGGTCTTATGACGTTTCTTCACTTGATAGAATTTGGGGAGACACAGCTGGTCAAGGAAACGACTCCTTCCACTCTCGAGGGAATAGAAATGATAGCAACGCTGCAACAGGTCTTCAGAATGATGAAGAACGCAGACTTGGAGATTCTAAAAAAGACATCGTTAATCAGTCAGGAGGGACAGTCTACTCTGGAAAAATTGCTGGAAATACCAGCTATACAATCACCTTTAAGACTAGAGGAAACAATGACCTAGACAAGTTGGTTTACTTTTCTGCTGTAAAAGGTAGTAGTAGTAGTAGTAGTAAGACCTATCTAGCTATGTTGCTGCATGCTCGCACGCAAGGTGAACGCGGTTTTGCTGATAAGACTCGCTTCCGCCTCAAGGGCAATGGTTACTATCAAGTGGAGCAAAACACAGCCTATTACACCAGCACGGTATTGAATAGCACTGGTCAGGAGATTAAGAAAGATGGTGCCAATACAGCTTACTCATACTCTAAATATAAGGATAAACCTCTTGATAATGGAGTCAAAGGAGTATTGACCGGCAATGATACAAATGATACAGATAAAGCCTTTGACTTGGATGAATATTCATATAGTGAGTACGTTAATGACCAAGATCAAGTTTTAAACAAGGATGATTTGTCAGTGCAGCTAGGAGAACAGCAGCAAACAATCACCTGGTATAAGGGTGATCAACAAATCAGTAAATCTGATTTGACAAAAGATGCTATTTCCAGCTCTGGGGTTCATACCTACAGGTATCGCGTTTCCTATAAGGACAATTCCTTTAATGAAGGAGAAATCCATTTTGTAACAAAACCGAAGAAACCAATTATTGATACAAACTTGAGCACAGCGGCTGGGACAACTACGAATATTAGAGTATCCAATGTGGATAGCAATACGACTGTTGAACTCTATAAAAAAGGCGGTGAGGGACAAAACGACACCCTGGTATCTAGTATCTCTTCAGGGAACCAAGGAGGAACCGTTACTTTTAACAATGTCGCTGTTGACTATGCAAATTATTACGTCAAGCAAAAGGCTAACGGCACTTGGTATGAACAGAATGGTACAAAACGTGAGGGTGTCTATTCAGACCGATCGTCAGAAAAAGATGCATCGGGAATTGTTATAGAGCGTATTAGTGCTATTGGCGGACAAAACGATACAAGATGGAAGAATAAACCTGCTTTAAATAACAATACGGACTTTAACCTACCAGCCGGAAGTGACGTTTTGATAGGATTTAGAGCTAAGAGTCCAAAAGGGCTTAAGAGCTTGAATGTCACTGTTTTGGGTGGGCTAAAAGAAGAAACTAAAGAACATTATGGACAACAAGGCGACACGACACTAGGGGTCAACTTAAGATCTCCAGGAGGAAACTCAGGTGGTTATTCTATCGTCGTCGCTGCTACTGATAGTTTAGGGAATGTAAAAGAATACCGAATGAATATAAATTTCCCGCCAAACTCAGGTAGCTTTGACAAAAATCCAGCAGAAGACTATGTCGCCACTCCAGAAAAGCTCAAGGGTAAGGCTCTGGTTCCTCTTGCAACAGAACAGCCACCAATTGTTATTCATGCTAAAGGAATCAATGTTAGTAACGCTCGTGGCATTGACAATAAACATAAATGGAAGGCTTTCTTAGTAGATGGTGGTCGAAATGTTGACGATTCAGATTCTGGTAGTAAAAAAGCAGTTGACTTTAAAGATCATATTGTAGCAGAGACAATAGTTAAAGAAGGTGGAATTGCTGAATTTATATCTGCTAGAGCAGGGGACTTCAAGCGGGAACAATTGAAAAGGAAACCCTTGCATCTGGTTGTGGCTATGGTCAATACTGATACAAATCAAATTGTCGATAAGTACGTCTCTGCTTTGAGTGATGACACTCTGGAAGCTACTTACCCTCAGTTTACCAAGAGTCCAGAACTAGACAAGGGAACGAATGAAATTACAGCTTCTATCGGTCACTTACAAGCGGATAAGGCGCAAGTTCGCTATACAGATGAAGCTGGAATTGACAAGACTGTTGGTTTTAGCAAGGTCAATAGTCGTTGGGAAAAAGACAATCCGAATCAAGATACCACTATCGTCGTAACAGAAGATGCTGGAAATACAGGAACAGCAACGGTTCATATCCCTTACGGTACAGCTAAGAGAGGAACAGAAATTTTTGCTAGCCAAAAAGTAGATGCCAATACAGAATACAGTGAGGAAAGCAAGATAGAGGTACCGACAGGTCCAACGGTTCAACATCCAAACAAACCAGAGATTAGCCAAAGCCCAGAAGACTTGGGCGTAACCATAAAAGTAGGACAAGGAAACGCGGATAAGGCAACTGTATTATTTAGTGATTTAAGGAACTCTTTCCGAAGTTTCATGCTTTCTAAAAAAGGAAACAGTTGGGAGAAGGATCAAGCGCAAGCGACCCCAGAGGTCTCTGTTACAAGTAGTGACGATGGAACAGCCCTAGTTCGTATCCCATATGGAGTAGCTAAAATTGGTTCGCAAGTCGTAGCCAATCAGAGAAGAGAAGGACAAACCAAACCATCTGAGAATGCCTTTCATAAAGTTTTAGGACGCTTGGAAGGCTTGACGAATGTAGCCCAAGCAGATGGTTCAGTTGATATTACTGTACCAGATACGGCTACCAAGTTTGATTTGACCTACCGCAACCAGCGAAATAATACAACTGAAACACTTCACTATAGCAAGGACACCCAAGGACGTTGGGGAAATGTGACAGGTATTACTGCTAATGGTAATCGCTTTACCTTGCCAAAAGGTTTGGTGGCTGACGGAACAACCGTTTCAGTCATCGCATCAAATAACGATAGAACAACTACTACAGTAGAAAGTAAAGCCAAGTTTGAACAACCGAGCGCAACGACTAGTGCTACACGTCAAAATGGAGATGTAGAAGTTACCTTACCAACAGATGCAGAAGATGTGACCTTAACTTATAAGAATAAACAAAATACCAGCACCACAGTAACCTTGACTAAAGAAGGAACGAATTGGACATCTAAAACAAACTTACCAGATGGTGTCAGCCTGGCAAATGGCAAGGTTACATTTGACTACACAAAAGTAAATAGAGATACAGCTATCACAACAGCCTCTACTAGAGGAAAAAATGATGTTCAGTCTCAAGCAAATAGCGTAAATCACAACATCCCAGAACACACAGCTCCAACAACCCAAAACGTTGTTATCGCTGCGGGTGCGACACCTACAAATGAGCAATTAGCTACAGGTGTAACAGTCGCAACCAAACAATCCGTTGTAGCTAAAAATCCACAAACCGCTATTGTTGCAGGAACGACTAAAGTTGTTGCAACTACCTTGACTTACCAAGATGGGTCAAGTGAAACTGTGAATGTAACAGTTATCTCTAAACCAACAGCACCAACGGTGAATGATTTAGAGAGTCGTCCGAATGTAACACCAGGTCTCTTGTCAACTGCACGTACCATTTCTGGTCAGGCTATGCCAGGTGCAGAAAAAGTGAAATTGACCTTACAAAATGGTAGTATCAAAGAAATCATTCCTGAAGCAGACGGTAGTTGGACTTATAAGCTTGGAGCAGATGAGTTCCTAACACAAACAAGCTCACGCTTTAATGCCAAATACACCGCTACTCCAGTGAGTCTTGTGCAAGTGAAAAATAATGTAGAGTCTGAAGCAACGAATGTTGGTGTTGTAATGGGACGTGCAATTATCGATACACCACTCCAAGCAGGACGTAAGATTACAGTTCACATTCCGCATGATACAACTTCTGGATACATCCGTATCGGAGGAACAACTGCTCGCGGTGGAGTGGATATCGGTCTGAAGAAAGATGGCGACACATGGACGCTATCTACGGATGCAGATAAGGCGAACAAACTAGAACTAGTAAGTGAAGCAGATCCGGATAATCCATCTATGACTAAGGTTACCCTCCAGGTCAAAGATACAGATGCTGCTTTGTATAGCTCACCGTTTACTATTGGTTCTGATAGAGGAAATGTGAAGTTCCGAGCTCACTACTACAATGGTGGAAACATCAATGGACCGGTTTCAGTTGGGCGTGTTTCTGACCTAGATTGGATTTTATCTGAAGAACCAACTAATACCATTCCGACAGTTTCTTGGGAAACTGGCAAAGAAGTACAAAACGGGCAAAAAATCCCATCGCCTACTGTAGATGAGTTGAAAGACTTGTTCAAGGGAGAGGATGTGGAAGATGATAACGGACTGACTGTAGGTTATGCCGCTTCTAACAGAGGAAGACTTCGTGTTCGTGTATTCACTGGTCGAGATATTGCTAATAATATTGAAGGAACTCCTGTCAGTGCTCAAGCAAATGGTCGAATCGCTCCAGGTAACTATACTCTTGTTTTGTCAACGATAGATGCTGCAAGAGCAGAGTCTAATCTTCTTGAAAGAAATGTCGTGATTCAGAGCCATGCGGACTATTATCGTGACACTGTCAAGTACCCAACAGCTGAAGAAAAAGTCACCTATAATGATGATGCAGCAATCACGAATGGTAACTTTACACCAACAGCCAAAACAAGCTTTAAAGATAAAATCCAAGAGCTAAATGGCACGGTGCTTCCAGCATCGACAAGATATACAGTAGGAACTACGGACGATAAGGCGAAAGTAGCTGTGATTAACTTCCCGGATGGTTCTACTATTGATATTTCTCATGCGGTTGTAGCCAAACCAGAAGTTCCGACAGTTACGTTTACTCATGATAATAAGCTGTCAGATGCTGACCGTACAATTTCAGGAACCGCTCTTCAGAATGCGACCAAAGTAACTATTCAATTCCAAGATGGACGAGGAACACAAGGTCGAGTAGACGTAACTCCTGTAAACGGACAGTGGAGCTATGCATTGCCTGAGGGGCGCTATCTACGTCAAACAGAGCAATCAAGTCTACCAGGTTCTTCAACTGTACCAGTAAGGGTGACTCAAACCGTCTTTGATGCGACGAGCGATGCAGCTTCTGTATATGTTGCAAAAGACCGTAACTTTACAGGGAAGACAATTACGGGTGTAAGAGGTAGCGCAGAACTTGAACAATTGAAATCAAATCCGAAAGATGGAATTTCTTATACTGAAAGAGGGGCTGAACAGACGTTCCCAAGTGATTTTGACGCTACGTGGAAAACAACGCCAGATGTGACAAGTATTGGTACACGTACTTACATTGCAAATATCTTTGAGAAAGATAAGGTTGATAGAGTTAGCCAAGAGGTTACAGTTAAAGTTGTTGTCAAACCAAGCACCCCAAG
>NZ_VMLD01000002.1:0-153939 GCF_013276485.1 Streptococcus sp. 4886
AAATCCCGATTTAACGAGATGTTTGGGGATCCGGTTTTGAATGAAATGGGTTGGGATAAACATGCTTTGAAGGAATTTGGAATATGGAAAAGCGGTGGAACTCCTAAAAGAAATGAAGAAGAATTTTTTAGAGGAAATATTCCTTGGATTACATCAGGAGAACTAGAACATAAATACATTGAAGATTCTTTTGAAAAAATTACAGAAAAGGCAATTGAATGTAGTTCTGCAAAAATAATTGAAAAAGGTAGTTTATTACTGGGTATGTATGATACTGCGGGATTAAAATCATCGATCAATACTAAAGTAATATCTTGCAATCAAGCTATTGCTTTTGCAAAATTAGATGATAAAATAACGAATACTATATATGTTTATTATGTAATTCAAAATTTAAGATCAATGCTATTGAATCAACAAAGAGGCGTACGTCAAAAAAATTTTAACTTATCGATGATCAAAAATATTTCCATCCCCCTCCCCCCTCTAGCCCTCCAAAATGAGTTCGCAGACTTTGTAGCCCAGGTCGACAAATCACAATTGGCAATCCAAAAATTTCTGGAAGAACTTGAAACTTTGAAGAAATCTCTGATGCAGGAGTATTTTGGCTGATATTCTGCCATTGTAATTACGGTAATGATTTGTTATAATACTTCAAAGGAGGAAATCAGATGGTAGTAAAAACAAGAAAACAAGGAAATTCAATCACCATTACGATTCCAAGTGAATTTAATATTCCAAGTGGTGTTAAATACGAAGCGAAATTGTTACCAAGTGGTGAGATTATCTTTACTCCTGAAGAATTGGGGCAGCAGGTTTCTTATGTATCTGATGATGCCTTTGACTTAAATTTAGATAAAATATTTGACGAATACGACGATGTTTTCAAAGCTTTGGTGGAAAAATGACAATCTATCTGACAGAAAAGCAAATTGAAAAAATAAATGCTTTAGCAATTCAACGGTATTCTCCAAATGAGAAAATTCAAACAGTTAGTCCTTCTGCCTTAAATATGATTGTGAACTTACCAGAACAATTTGTCTTTGGGAAGCCTCTTTATCCAACAATTTTTGATAAAGCAACGATACTATTTGTCCAATTGATAAAGAAGCATGTTTTTGCTAATGCTAATAAAAGAACTTCTTTCTTCGTTTTGGTCAAATTTTTACAATTAAATGGCTATCGTTTTTCTGTAACGGTAGAAGAAGCAGTAAAAATGTGTGTAACCATCGCAGTAGAAGCTTTAACTGATGAAAAAATGATAAGCTACTCCAAATGGGTTTCTGAACATTCTGTTAGAGAAAAGGTCAGAAAGTAACCTAGTATGCTGGATTTGAATGGGCACAAGAAAATAAATGAACAGACAATATTAGAATTCTGTAATGCAGAAACTGATATTGTCTCTTTTTATTGATGAATAAGAAAGTGAAAAATTATGGAATCAAAAGTTACAATTATCATGCAAGAAATGTTACCTCTTTTAAATAATGAACAATTACTAGCATTGAGAGAGAGTTTAGAACATCATCTAGTAGACGGAAAAAAGCAGCAGAAGTATTCGAATAATAACCTGTTGCAACTCTTTATCACCGCCAAACAGGTAGAGGGCTGTAGCTCAAAAACAATTCGTTATTACCAGAGGACGATTGAAAACTTGTTTAATGCTATTAAGGAGTCTGTGACACAACTCACAACAGATGATTTAAGGAGTTATTTAGCAAATTACCAGTCTGAAAAGGATTGTAGTAAGGCGAATTTAGACAATATTAGGCGTATATTGTCTTCTTTTTTTGCTTGGCTTGAGCAAGAGGAATATATCATTAAAAATCCCATTCGACGGATAAAGAAAATTAAGACTGAGCAAAATGTGAAGGAAACTTATACTGATGAACATTTGGAAATTATGCGCGATAACTGTGAAAATTTGAGAGATTTGGCAATAATAGACCTACTAGCATCGACAGGTATGCGTGTAGGGGAGCTTGTACAGTTGAATCGTTCAGATATTGATTTTGAAAACAGAGAGTGTGTTGTCTTTGGTAAAGGAAAGAAGGAGAGACCAGTATATTTTGACGCTCGGACGAAAATTCATTTAAGAAACTATCTTAACGACAGAAAAGATAGTCACCCTGCTCTTTTTGTAACGTTAGTTGGAAAAGTCCAGAGGCTTGGAATTGCTGGTGTAGAGATTCGCTTAAGAAAGTTAGGAGACAAACTCGGTATACAAAAGGTTCACCCACATAAGTTCAGAAGAACTTTAGCGACTAAGGCAATTGATAAAGGTATGCCTATCGAACAAGTCCAAAAACTGCTAGGTCATAGCAAGATTGACACAACCCTGGCCTATGCCATGGTCAATCAAAATAATGTCAAGCATTCACACCAAAAATTCATCTCTTAAAAGCAAATCCCGATTTAACGAGATGTTTGGGGATGTTATTCTAAATGAAAAAGAATGGAAAGTTAGCAAATGGAACGAGATTCTAACAATAAGAAATGGTAAAAATCAAAAACAGGTTGAAGATGCTGATGGGAAATTTCCTATTTATGGAAGTGGGGGAATTATGGGATATGCTAAAGATTGGATAGTGAAGAAAAATTCAGTTATTATTGGACGTAAAGGAAATATAAATAAACCTATTTTAGTTAGAGAAAATTTTTGGAATGTAGATACAGCATTTGGATTAGAGCCTGTTTTAGAAAAAATAAACTCAGAATATTTATTCTATTTTTGTCAATTATACAATTTTGAGAAGTTAAATAAGGCTGTAACAATACCTAGTTTAACCAAATCAGATTTATTAGATATTTCCATCCCCCTCCCCCCACTAGCCCTCCAAAATGAGTTTGCAGACTTTGTAGCCCAAGTCGACAAATCACAATTTGCTTGTGAGATAGCTATAAAAGTGTGGAGAAATAGCTTGAAATTTAGTATAATATAGCTAAACTATTTGTTTAAAGTGAGAAAAAAATGGGAAATTTTAGCTTTCTTTTAAAAAATGACGAATATGAATCTTTTTCAAAACCTTGCATTGAAGCTGAGAATATGATTGCTACATCAACTGTGGCTACCGCCTTTATGGCGCGTCGTGCTTTAGAGCAGGCTGTCCATTGGATATATAGTCACGATTCATATTTAGAAGCTCCCTATCGTGCTACTCTATCTTCTTTAGTATGGGATGATGATTTTAGGGATATCGTAGATTCTGAACTCCACAAGCAGATAGTTCTGTTGATTCGATGGGGAAACCATGCTGCTCATGGTGGTGAAATTAAGGAACGAGAAGCGATTTTAGCTTTGCATCATTTGTATCAGTTTGTTAATTTTATCGATTATTGTTACAGCAATGAGTTTGTGGAGCGTTATTTTGATGAGAAGTGCTTACCACTTTCAGCAAACATTAAATACCGAGAAACTCCACAATCTATGATAAAGTTACAAGACAGTTTACCAGAACTGCCTGATTTTCATGAACAGATGGCTGCTCAGTCCGTAGAAGTTCAAGAGACTTATACTGAAAAACGTGAGACTGCAGCGCAACGGCAAGATGTGCCTTTCCATATTGATCAATTATCTGAGGCAGAGACAAGAAAGCTCTTTATTGATATCGATCTCCGTCTAGCAGGATGGATATTTGAAGAAAACTGTCGTGTTGAGATAGCTGTTGATGGTCTCAAGCACGGTTCAGGAATTGGTTACTGTGACTATGTACTTTATGGTAAAAATGGGAAAATTTTAGCGATTGTAGAGGCTAAAAAAGCCTCTGTCAATCCAGAAGTAGGGGAAGTACAGGTCAAAGAATATGCTGAAGCTTTGGAGAAACATATCGGCTATCAGCCAATTTGCTTTATTACAAATGGGTTGAAGCACTATATACTTGATGGTCCGAACCGCCGCCAGATTGCAGGCTTTTACTCTCAAGAAGAATTGCAATTAGTGATGGATAGACGTCATCTTCAAAAACCACTTGAGGATATTTCTAGTAAAATTAGAGACGATATTTCCGGGCGTCACTACCAAAAACATGCGATTGCAAGCGTTTGTGAAGCTTTCTCTAATCATCGTAGACAGGCACTTTTGGTTATGGCAACTGGGGCTGGGAAAACTCGTACAGCAGTTTCTCTAGTTGATATCTTATCACGTCATAACTGGGTAAAAAACGTTCTCTTCTTAGCCGATAGAACTTCCTTGGTTAAGCAAGCATATGATTCGTTTAGAAAATTACTCCCAGATCTTTCCGTTTGTAACTTCTTAGAAGATAAAGAAGGAGCTCAATCAAGTCGCATGGTCTTTTCAACTTATCCGACTATGATTGGAGCGATTAGTGGTCAAGAAGAAGTAAATCAACGCCCTTTCACTGTTGGGCATTTTGACCTTATCATAATTGACGAGTCTCACCGTTCTATTTATCAGAAATACAAGTCCATTTTTGATTATTTTGATGCAAGGATTGTAGGCTTAACAGCTACTCCGCGTCAAGATTTAGATAAAAACACCTATGGATTCTTTAATTTGGAGAATGGTGTTCCAACATATGCATATGATTTGGAAGAGGCTGTTAAAGACGGATATTTAGTAGCCTATCATTCTATCGAAACCAAACTGAAACTACCTACGGATGGTCTACATTATGATGATTTATCCGAAGAAGAAAAGGAACATTTTGATAGCAAATTTGAAGACGATAGCTGTGAAAAAGATATTGATGGGAGTGTGTTTAATTCCTTTATTTTCAATAAAAGTACAGTAGAAATTGTTTTAAATGAACTCATGACAAGAGGAATTCAGACAGCCTCGGGTGATGAAATTGGTAAAACTATTATTTTTGCTAAAAATCATGACCATGCGGAATATATCAGAGGTATTTTTAACAACCGCTATCCTGAAAAAGGGAGCGACTATGCTCAGGTGATTGATTATAGTATTAAGCATTATCAGACCTTGATTGATGATTTTAAAATTAAGGAGAAGTATCCTCAAATTGCGATTTCTGTCGATATGTTAGATACAGGTATTGATGTACCAGAGGTTGTGAATTTAGTCTTCTTCAAGAAAGTACGCTCTAAAACTAAGTTTTGGCAGATGATTGGTCGAGGAACCCGTCTGTGTAAAGATTTATTTGGACCTGAACAGGATAAGGAAAACTTCTTGGTATTTGATTATGGGGACAATTTTGATTATTTTCGTGCAGATCCAAGAGATGGAGAGGGTCGTCACATTGTTTCGTTGACTCAGCGTTTATTTAATATCAAAGTGGACTTGATTCGAGAACTTCAGGGACTCCAATACCAAGAAGATCAGTTTGCGAGAGCATACCGTCAGGAGCTTGTCTCAGAACTTCAAGGTCGTATAGAGAGCTTAAATGAGTTGGACTTCAGGGTTCGTATGGTTTTAGACACAGTTTATAGCTATAGGAAATTGGAAAGTTGGCAGAATCTAACTGCTGTTACAAGTGAAACCATTCAAAAAAATCTCTCTCCGCTTTTATTTGATGAAGATAAAGAAGATGAGATGGCGAGGAGATTTGATTTGTGCTTACTTCATATTCAGTTGGGGCAACTGACAGCTAAATCTTCCACTGTTCATATTTCCCAAGTGATGAAGACGGCTAGAGCTCTTTCTGCTATTGGCAATATCCCGCAGGTTTTTGAGCAGGCTGAAATTATCAGGAAAGTACAGGAGCCTGAATTTTGGAAAGAAGTTAACTTGTCTGATTTGGAAAAAATTCGTCTTGCTATTCGAGATTTATTACAGTTTTTGGATAAAACAGACCGTAAACCCTACTATGTTAACTTTGAAGATCGTATACTCTCCACTGTTCACGAGACCACAGCATTTTTACAGGTCAACGATCTTCGATCTTATAATGAAAAAGTTGAGCATTACTTGAAAACTCATCTGGATGAAGAGTCCATTTCTAAGCTATACCATAATGAAAAGTTGACATCTGATGATATGCTTGCACTTGAAAAATTGCTCTGGGAAAAATTAGGTAGCAAATCAGACTACCAACATCATTATGAAAATAAGGCAATTCCGAGATTGGTGCGTGAGATTATTGGCTTAGATAGAGAGTCTGCCAATCGTATTTTTTCTAAATTTTTGTCGGATGAGAACCTTAATGCCAGGCAGATTTCATTTGTAAAATTGATTGTAGACTACATTGTAGAAAATGGTTGCTTAGAGATGAAAGTGTTAACGCAAGAGCCGTTTAAATCTCATGGATCTGTTCAACTACTCTTTCAACACCAACTACCAGTACTTCGTAATATTGTTCAAACCATTGAACTTATCAATAATCGAGCTGGAGAAGTGGCTTAAATTCTAAAGTGATTGCCATGCTGAGACTCATTTAAAATTAAAAAGAGTAGAAATTTATGTTATATATGAGAAGTTTTATTAGGAAGAATGTCATCGTTTTCCTAGAATACAGTATCAGTTGTTAAGTGGCTGATAAATTTCAAAGTAGATACTTGTACCACGATGTTTGTTGATCGAGTTATTAACAAAAGAGCTACTTTGATTTTAAAGAAATAGAAAACAAAAAGCCGAGCAAGAATTCAATTGCAGGAGAAAATGAAGTAATACTCAGTGAAAATCAAAGAGCAAACTAGGAAACTAGCTGCAGGCTGCTTAAAACACTGTTTTGAGGTTGTAGATAAGACTGACGAAGTCAGTAACCATACCTACGGCAAGGCGATGTTGACGGGGATTGAAGAGATTTTCGAAGAGTATAAATCTTCCTAGGATAAAGCAAAACGCATAGTATCAAGGGTTTTCAACACTTGATACTATGCGTTTTCTGATGTTAAAGACTTTCTACCAGGTTTTTTAAAGCATAATTGTTAGTTGTAGTCATTTATTATTCTTCAAAGAAAAATGGTGGGGCGAATTTTTTCAGTTCTTCAAAGCACTTTTGAGCAGCATCTGTATCTTCACAGATGATAAGGCAAACATCATCACCACAAAGGGTTGCGATAATATATTGGAAATCAAGAGCATCAATAATTGTAGCGAACGATTGTGCTAGACCAGGAAGAGTTTTGAGTAGGACTTGGTGCTGAATAGGTCGCAACATGATGAGGGCATCTTCCATATAGTTTTCCAAACGTTTTTCCCATTTTGAGATGGAACCATTATTAAGAACATAATAAGCGTTATCTTCTTCGCGGACTTTTGATAGGTTCATATTTTTGATGTCGCGTGAGAGGGTTGCCTGGGTCACTTGAATGTCGTTCTCAGCAAGAAGGGACTGCAATTCAGCCTGTGTATGAATCTTGTTTTTTGCGACAAGAGCGCGTATAAGTTGGTGTCGGTGTTCTGATTTATTCATAATAATTTAACTCCTTTTTTAGTAAGGTATTGTAAGTGTGGACTGAGTGAGGTCGACAGTCAAGTGGTAGTCGGTATTGTCACGGATTGTGATTTCAAAGTCAGTAGTATAGAGGACTAAACGAAGAGTATCTCCTTCTTTTAGCTTATAAATAGTTGGTTGCAGTTCAAATTGCACATCCATCCATTCATCTGCAGTAATATCCTCTACTAACAGTAGATCAGTTCTATTTTGTAAATTAAGGTAGCCTTTTGTCACGACTCGTTGTGCATCTGGCCTAAATGGTAATTCACAGAGATTTTCCAACATGTGGTAGCGTCCATTATCAATGGTTTTAGCACTTAAAATAGCTGGATAAGGTTGTAGGTATTTCTTTTGACCAAGTTCCAGTAGTTGAGCAGATAAGAACCCCTTGTTTGTGCTGGATTTGATACGAAGATTAAGCTGAGCGCGACCGTTCAGGTGGAGATCTTTAGTCACAGGCAGGTCAATAGTAATCTGATTGGCTTTCCCTTGATAGAGTTCCGTATTGAAGGTCTGGTAGGTCTTACCATAACGCTCAAAATCCTTATCTGGGTACTGGTTTTGAATAGCTTGCTCTTCTTGCCCAAGTGAGAAGGTTTCAAAGTTTTCTTGCCCACCGAAGTTATCAAGTGATAGCCAAGTCTGTGGAGCTGTATTGTCCTGCCAGATAAGAGTAGGAAGTTGGAAATCTGTATCTTGTCCCAGTAATTTTTTAGTCAATAAGGCATTCATGGCTTCACGGAAATCAATGGACTGCCAGTTATTCATATAAACATGGGCACCATTATGGAAAAAGAGGTGCTTGTTTATATGATTAGGAAGGGCATGGAACATCTGGTAAACATGAAGTGGTTTGACATTCCAATCCTGTGAACCGTGGGTAAAGACAACCTCTGCTTTTACATTATGGGCATTGAGCAGATAGTTGCGATCATGCCAAAACTGGTTATAGTCGCCGGTCTTGCGATCTAGTTGTTCCTTTACTTTTTCTAAGTCAGCTTGGTGAGCTTCATTGCCACGGATATAGTCGCCAGCCAAGAGATTACGAGAATAGGTTAACTCAGCAAGGGAGTCAAAGTCCTCACCGGGATAACCGCCTGGACTAGTTACCAGACCGTTTTCACGGTAGTAGTTGTACCATGAAGAAATGCCAGCCTCAGCAATGATTACTTCTAAACCATCGACGCCTGTAGTCGCAAGCCCATTGGACATAGTTCCAAGATAGGAAAGTCCAGTTGTGGCAACTTTTCCGTTTGACCAGTCAGCTTTGACTTGACGTTGGCGCGTGTGGTCAGTAAAGGCACGGCAACGGCCATTAAGCCAATCGATGACATTTTTATAAGCCTCGATTTGCTGGTAGTCTCCATTAGTCATGAAACCAGTAGAGTCTTTGGTACCAATACCTGACACATAGAGATTGGCAAAACCTCGTGGAAGGAAATAGTCATTAAGAGTATAGCTAGAGTTGATGTGGCTTAGCTTTTCCTCAGCTTCCGACACAAGCTCAGCTTGGCCTTGGGGTTGGACGAGATTGAGTTGAGGTTCCTCTAGTTCAATCTTATGAGCAGGCTTTACCTCAAGCTCGCCCTCCATCTTGTAGAGAGCCTTATCGCTTGCCTTGTCATTTGTTCCCTGATGATAAGGGCTGGCTGTCATGATGGCAGGGATTTTTCCATCAAAACGAGGACGAATAATGCTGACCTTGACTAAGTCTGGAAGACCTTTTTGGTCAGTATCGACACGAGACTCAACGTAAACGACTTCACGAATGACATCATGGCTGGAAAAAGTTGCTAAACTTTTGCCGTTAAAGTAGTGATAGTCATTATCCTCAGAGATAAGACCGTCGCTTACCAGTTGATGAATCAGGGTATTCCCTTTTTTGGTGCGAGTATTGAGTAACTGATAGAGATTTTCAATCAAGTCATCGTATACAATAGGAAATCCAGTCTCTTTACGAAAAGCTTCACTGTCTTCGAAGTCAACCAAATAAGAAAAGCCTAAAAGTTGAAAAGTAACAGTATAAAAAATATCTGCTGTCAAGTCTTTATCAGATTTGAAAAAAGTTAATATGTTAGTTTCTTTGTCTATAGCCAAGCAGGAGAGTGGATAGTCGGTGTTCTCATAAGTGAAAAAGAAGCGACGTAAAAAAGTTTCCAGTAATTCCTTGGGATTGGCTGTGTTTTGTAAATCAAAGCCACATTTTTTTAGTTCAGATAAGATATTTTCTTTTGGAAAAGTGATATAACTATATTGATTAAAACGCATAGAACCTCCATATAGAATGATAGTTAAGGTTATTATATCAAAAAAAAAGCAGAAAGGGAATTGTTAACTGCAAAAGGAAATAATCCAATAAAAATGAATAAAGTGCTAAATTCAATATAGAGAACAGTGTAATAATAGACGTAATGGGTATAATATAAAAATTCTAGGAGATTTATATTGTATGTTTTCTATTTTATATATAATATAGTATAAATATAAAAAATAATGACAAAAACACAAATGAATAAAAAGTAAATTAGTACGCTGATGAAATGTTTCTCAAGAGAAGCCTTTTATAGGTGAAAATGGTATAATATAGTGAGAAGGATAGAGGAGAAGTGTAAATTGATCGCACAACTAGATACAAAAACAGTCTATAGTTTTATGGAGAGTGTCATTTCAATCACCAAGTATGTGAGAGCAGCTAAAGAATTCGGCTACACTCATCTGGCTATAATGGATATTGATAATCTTTATGGTGCTTTTGACTTTCTAGAGGTTACAAAAAAATATGGCATTCATCCTTTATTAGGGCTTGAAATGACTGTATTTGTGGATGCTCAGGAAGTGAATCTGCGCTTTTTAGCTCTATCTAGTGTGGGCTATCAGCAGTTGATGAAGCTTTCAACAGCCAAGATGCAGGGGGAGAAAACTTGGTCAGTCCTGTCTCAGTACCTAGAGGATATCGCGGTAATTGTGCCTTATTTTGAAGAGCTTGAATCACTAAATCTAGGCTGTGATTACTATATAGGGGTTTATCCGGAAACACTGGTAAGCGAATTTTATCGTCCTATCTTACCCCTCTATCGGGTCAATGTCTTTGAAAGTAGGGATAGAGAAGTTCTGCAAGTCTTAACAGCAATTAAAGAAAACCTACCGCTCAGAGAAGTTCCCTTGCGTTCACGACAAGATGTCTTTATATCAGCAAATTCTTTAGAGAAATTATTCCTAGAACGATTTCCGCAAGCCTTGGAAAACTTAGAAAAGCTTATTTCAGGTATTTCTTACGATTTGGATACTAGTTTGAAACTGCCTCGTTTTAACCCAGCTAGACCAGCAGTAGAAGAGTTGAGAGAACGTGCTGAGCTTGGGCTTGCCCAGAAGGGATTGTCTAGTAAAGAATATCAAGATCGACTAGACCAAGAATTGGCTGTTATTCATGATATGGGTTTTGATGATTATTTCTTGGTTGTCTGGGATTTGCTGCGTTTTGGACGCTTGAATGGTTATTATATGGGCATGGGACGGGGTTCCGCAGTTGGTAGCTTGGTTTCCTATGCCTTGGACATTACAGGAATTGACCCAGTAGAGAAAAATCTGATTTTTGAACGTTTCCTCAATCGTGAACGCTATACCATGCCTGATATTGATATTGATATTCCTGATATTTATCGTCCAGATTTTATCAGGTATGTTGGCAATAAATACGGTAGTAAACATGCGGCGCAAATCGTTACTTTTTCTACCTTTGGCGCCAAGCAGGCCTTGCGAGATGTTTTGAAACGCTATGGTGTGCCAGAGTATGAATTATCTGCAATTACTAAGAAAATCAGTTTCCGGGACAATCTTAAGTCGGCTTATGAGGGTAACCTCCAGTTTCGTCAGCAAATCAATAGTAAGTTAGAATACCAAAAAGCCTTTGAAATTGCTTGCAAGATTGAGGGCTATCCAAGACAAACTTCTGTCCATGCGGCTGGTGTTGTGATTAGCGACCAAGATTTGACCAACTACATCCCTCTAAAGCATGGTGACGAAATTCCATTGACTCAGTATGATGCTCATGGAGTTGAAGCTAGTGGGCTTTTGAAGATGGATTTTCTGGGACTACGAAATTTGACCTTTGTCCAGAAAATGCAAGAGTTGCTTGCTGAAACAGAAGATATTCACCTTAAAATTGAAGAAATAGATTTGGAAGACAAAGAAACGTTAGCTTTATTTGCTTCTGGCAATACAAAAGGTATCTTTCAATTTGAGCAACCAGGTGCCATTCGTCTGCTTAAGCGTGTGCAACCAGTCTGTTTTGAGGATGTCGTAGCAACTACTTCTCTAAATCGACCAGGCGCTAGTGACTATATCAATAATTTTGTGGCAAGAAAGCATGGGCAGGAAGAAGTGACTGTTCTGGATCCAGTACTGGAGGATATTTTGGCTCCAACTTACGGAATTATGCTCTATCAGGAGCAGGTTATGCAGGTTGCTCAGCGTTTTGCTGGATTTAGTCTTGGGAAAGCCGATATTTTGCGCCGAGCTATGGGGAAAAAGGATGCCTCTGCCATGCATGAGATGAGGGCTTCTTTTATTCAAGGTTCATTAGAAGCTGGACATACTGCGGAAAAGGCAGAGCAGGTCTTTGATGTCATGGAGAAGTTTGCAGGTTATGGTTTTAACAGGTCACATGCCTATGCATACTCAGCCTTGGCCTTTCAGTTGGCTTATTTCAAAACGCATTATCCAGCCATTTTTTATCAGGTCATGTTGAATTCTGCCAACAGTGATTACTTAACAGATGCCTTAGAAGCAGGCTTTGAAGTGGCGCCTCTGTCCATCAACACCATTCCCTATCACGATAAAATTGCCAACAAGTCCATCTATCTAGGATTGAAATCGATTAAGGGAGTCAGCAAGGATTTGGCGCTTTGGATTATTGAAAATAGACCTTATTCTAGCATTGAAGATTTTGTAGCTAAATTACCTGAGAATTATCTGAAACTTCCTCTGCTAGAACCTTTGGTAAAAGTTGGTCTTTTTGATTCATTTGAAAGAAATCGTCAAAAAGTATTCAATAATTTAGTTAATCTATTTGAATTTGTAAAAGAGTTAGGAAGTTTGTTTGGAGATACTATTTATAGTTGGCAGGAATCGGAAGATTGGACGGAACAAGAAAAATTCTATATGGAACAAGAGCTTTTAGGGATAGGTGTCAGCAAACATCCCCTACAAGCTATTGCAAATAAGGCTATTTACCCGATTACTCCAATTGGGAATTTGTCAGAAAATAGCTACGCTATTATTTTGGTTGAAGTTCAGAAAATAAAAGTAATTCGTACCAAAAAGGGCGAAAACATGGCTTTCTTACAGGTAGATGACAGTAAGAAAAAATTGGATGTCACTCTCTTTTCAGACTTATATCGTCAGGTTGGGCAGGAAATAAAAGAGGGAGCCTTCTACTATATAAAAGGAAAAATCCAGTCACGTGATGGCCGTCTGCAAATGATTGCACAAGAAATAAGAGAAGCAGTTGCTGAACGCTTTTGGATACAGGTAAAAAATTATGATTCGGATCAAGAAATTTCACGTATTTTAGACCAGTATAAGGGCCCAATCCCAGTCATTATCAGGTATGAAGAAGAACAGAAAACAATCGTTTCCCCTCATCATTTTGTAGCTAAATCCAATGAATTAGAGGAGAAATTGAATGAAATCGCTATGAAAACGATTTATCGCTAAAAATACGGAAAATAGAAGAATTTTAAAATCAAATGTGGTATAATCAAGAAGAATGTTAAAAGAAAAAGGAGCATAAACCAATATGAAACGTATTGCTGTTTTAACTAGTGGTGGAGACGCCCCTGGTATGAACGCTGCTATCCGTGCAGTTGTTCGTCAAGCAATTTCAGAAGGAATGGAAGTGTTTGGTATCTATGACGGATATGCTGGTATGGTTGCCGGTGAAATTCATCCCTTAAATGCGGCTTCAGTAGGAAACATCATTTCTCGTGGTGGTACTTTCCTTCACTCAGCTCGTTACCCAGAGTTCGCTCAACTTGAAGGGCAACTAAAAGGGATTGAGCAATTAAAAAAACACGGCATTGAAGGTGTAGTTGTTATCGGTGGAGACGGATCTTACCACGGTGCTATGCGTTTGACTGAGCATGGTTTCCCAGCTATCGGTCTTCCAGGTACAATTGATAACGATATCGTTGGTACTGACTTCACAATCGGTTTTGACACAGCGGTTACGACTGCTATGGACGCTATCGATAAGATTCGTGATACATCATTAAGTCACCGTCGTACTTTTGTCATCGAAGTTATGGGGCGTAACGCTGGTGATATCGCTCTTTGGGCTGGTATCGCAACTGGTGCTGATGAAATTATCATCCCTGAAGAAGACTTCAAAATTGAAGATATCGTAGCAAGCATCAGAGCTGGCTATGAATGTGGTAAAAGACACAATATCATCGTTTTGGCAGAGGGTGTTATGTCAGCAGATGAATTTGCTCAAAAACTAAAAGAAGCTGGAGATACGACCGATCTTCGTGTGACAGAACTTGGACATATTCAACGTGGTGGTTCTCCAACTGCGCGTGACCGTGTATTGGCGTCACGTATGGGTGCCCATGCCGTTAAACTTCTTAAAAAAGGTATCGGTGGTGTTGCGGTAGGTATTCGTAACGAAAAAATGGTTGAAAATCCAATTCTTGGTACTGCAGAAGAAGGAGCATTGTTTAGTTTGGCAGCAGACGGTAAGATTATTGTAAATAATCCACACAAAGCTGATCTTGACCTGTCACAATTGAACAATTGCTTGTCATAATTCATAATTTAGTTAATAAGACCAAAAGGTCATATATATAAAGGAGTCACAAAAAATCATGAACAAACGTGTAAAAATCGTTGCAACTTTGGGTCCTGCGGTAGAAATCCGTGGTGGTAAAAAATTCGGTGATGACGGATACTGGGGTGAAAAACTTGATGTTGAAGCTTCAGCTAAAAACATTGCTAAATTGATTGAAGCTGGTGCTAACACATTCCGTTTCAACTTCTCACACGGTGACCACCAAGAACAAGGTGAGCGTATGGCAACTGTTAAACTTGCTGAAAAACTTGCAGGTAAAAAAGTTGGTTTCCTTCTTGATACAAAAGGACCAGAAATCCGTACAGAATTGTTCGAAGGTGAAGCTAAAGAATATTCATACAAAACTGGTGAAAAAATCCGTGTTGCAACTAAACAAGGAATCAAATCAACTCGTGAAGTGATTGCATTGAACGTTGCTGGTGCTCTTGATATTTATGATGATGTTGAAGTTGGTCGTCAAGTTTTGGTTGACGATGGTAAACTTGGTCTTCGTGTTGTTGCTAAAGATGACGCAACTCGTGAGTTTGAAGTTGAAGTTGAAAATGATGGCGTAATTGCTAAACAAAAAGGTGTGAACATCCCTAACACTAAAATTCCTTTCCCAGCTCTTGCTGAACGCGATAACGACGATATCCGTTTCGGTCTTGAACAAGGTATCAACTTCATCGCGATTTCATTCGTACGTACTGCAAAAGATGTGAACGAAGTTCGTGCAATCTGTGAAGAAACTGGAAACGGACATGTTCAATTGTTCGCTAAAATCGAAAACCAACAAGGTATCGATAACTTGGATGAAATCATCGAAGCAGCTGATGGTATCATGATCGCTCGTGGTGACATGGGTATCGAAGTACCATTCGAAATGGTTCCAGTTTACCAAAAAATGATTATCAAGAAAGTCAATGCTGCAGGTAAAGTTGTTATCACTGCAACAAACATGCTTGAAACAATGACTGAAAAACCACGTGCAACTCGTTCAGAAGTATCAGACGTATTTAATGCTGTTATCGACGGTACTGACGCTACAATGCTATCAGGCGAGTCTGCAAACGGTAAATACCCACTCGAGTCAGTAACTACAATGGCTACAATCGACAAGAATGCTCAAACTCTTCTTAATGAATACGGACGTTTGGATTCAGATTCATTCGAACGTAACTCTAAGACAGAAGTAATGGCTTCAGCTGTTAAAGATGCGACTAACTCAATGGACATTAAATTGGTTGTAACTCTTACTAAGACAGGTCACACTGCACGTTTGATTTCTAAATACCGTCCAAATGCTGACATCTTAGCATTGACATTTGACGAATTGACAGAACGTGGTTTGATGTTGAACTGGGGTGTTATCCCAATGTTAACAGATGCTCCATCTTCAACTGACGATATGTTCGAAATTGCTGAACGTAAAGCAGTTGAAGCAGGTCTTGTAGAATCTGGTGACGATATTGTTATCGTTGCTGGTGTACCAGTAGGAGAAGCTGTTCGCACAAACACAATGCGTATCCGCACAGTACGTTAAGAAAAATATAAAAACCTATCATATCCAGCTTTAGAGCTTGTGTGATAGGCTTTTTTTGTATAGAGGGTAAGAAAGAGGCAAAACTTTCATAATGGATTGATACTCTTCGAAAATCTCTTCAAACCACGTCAGCGTCGCCTTACCGTATATATGGTTACTGACTTCGTCAGTTTTATCTGCAACCTCAAAGCAGTGTTTTGAGCTGACTTCGTCAGTTCTATCTGCAACCTCAAAGCAGTGCTTTGAGCAACCTGCGGCTAGCTTCCTAGTTTGCTCTTTGATTTTCATTGAGTATGAAATAAGATATGCACAAAGTGCTTAGGAAATTCAAATGAATTTCTACAAATATTTTAGCAATCGGAATCTACTTGTCTAGATTCGATCTGATATATTTTCGATTTAATGATATGGTATTTAAAACCTCCAAAGCAGCTTGCTCCATTATTTTACTTACGTGAGTGTAGATGTTATTTATTGTTTTAGCGTCTTTGTGTTCCACTCTAACCATTATAGCATTCTTCTCAGCTAGTGTACTAAGGAGTGTGTGCCTGAAAATATGGGAACTAAGGGGCTGATTTATCGGTTTCGCTAGTTTAGTATTTGCCTTTTGCAAAGTGATCTTAAATCCCTTTCTCTAAATTGACATATCACTAGTGTTTAACAAAATCTAATCTGCTTTAGGTCACTTATTCTTTTTTTGAAATGTAGAATGAACTTTTTCAAAGTTTTTCGAATCCTTTAAAATCTGTTTGTTTTATATCGCCATTCTCCCCCTTTTTTAATTCTCCCTATACAGCCTGGCAATTTTTCCGATGGTACGAATATGGTTGCTTTCGTTTAGGTGGATGTCGGGATTGAGTTTTTTTGAGGTAGCCTTGGCGGAGTTTCTTGACATAGTTAGCGCCGTCTACTTGGAAGATGCCGATGGTATTATAGTCAATCTGTGGGGGATTCTTGATAAATAGGTAGTCGCCGTTTCTTATCTTTGGCTCCATGGCCCTGCTGACGACATAAGCGATTGCGTCTTAGTCGTCTGGGATTTCATCCTCATAGAATGGGAATTCCATATCTAAATCGTCGTCCTGCATCAAGCGGCTACCTGCAGAGATAAACTACCTAAAACGAGAGTAAGTAGTCTGTCTGTAGTCGTCCAGTCTGATGATTTTTACGATACTTCGTTTATCTTCGTTTTTCTGCTCATACAGTTGCCTCTCGGCATAGGTCAGGATTTTACCTTGTCTGGATGGTGTCCGTTGGTCGTAGATAGATTGGATATCGCTAGGAGAATCCTTTTGAACTGGAGGAAAGAGGCATCAATCAAGCTACTGAATACTTTAGCTAAGTCAAATATAGTATTTTTCTTAGTAGTCCTAACCCTTTTTTCATAATTTCCAATGGTGTTTTTACTTATACCTATCTTAGTACCCAATTTTTATTGAGTCCAACCATTTACTAGTCTATATTGTTTTATTTTTAGACTGTAACAATCGCAATCTCTTCTTTATCCACAAATGAAATCGCTTTCTATTTTTATAAGTAAAGCATAACACGAAATCCACGAAAATGAAAACTTTGTTGTGTTTTCATAAAAAATTTGTTGACAGAGCACGAAACGCCTACTATAATTAAATCAAGTTTAAGGAAATAACAAAAAAACAAATCAGAGAGAAAGACGATGAACACATTAAATGAGAAAGTAATCAATATCTGTAAAGCAGTAGTTAAAGAAACTTTAATCCAAGACATTTAGGAGAAAAAGATGAAGAAATCAAGAAAATTAGCTACACTAGGAATCTGTTCTGCCTTGTTTTTAGGCTTGGCTGCTTGTCAACAACAAAATACTACTTCTGATGGGACGAGTCAAAGGCAAAGTAGTTCAACGAAAGTTCCATGGAAAGCTTCATACACCAACCTAAACAATCAGGTAAGTACAGAAGAGGTCAAATCTCTCTTATCAGCTCACTTGGATCCAAATAGTGTTGATGCCTTTTTTAATCTCGTTAATGATTACAATACCATTGTCGGGTCAACTGGCTTATCAGGAGATTTCACTTCCTTTACTCATACAGAATACGATGTTGAAAAAATTAGCAACCTTTGGAATCAAAAGAAGGGCGATTTTGTTGGAACCAACTGCCGTATCAATAGTTATTGTCTTTTGAAAAATTCGGTCACCATTCCAAAACTTGATAAGAATGATCAAATGCTTTTCCTAGATAACGATGCGATTGATAAGGGAAAGGTCTTTGATTCACAAGATAAGGAAGAGTTTGATATTCTATTTTCGAGAGTTCCAACTGAAGCAACTACAGATGTCAATGTTCACGCTGAAAAGATGGAAACATTCTTCTCCCAGTTTCAATTTAACGACAAAGCTCGAATGCTGTCTGTAGTCTTGCACGACAATCTGGATGGTGAGTATCTGTTTGTAGGCCACGTTGGCGTCTTAGTGCCTGCTGATGATGGCTTCTTATTTGTAGAGAAATTGACTTTCGAAGAGCCCTACCAAGCGATTAAATTTGCCAGCAAGGAAGATTGTTACAAGTATTTAGGCACCAAGTATGCGGATTATACAGGCGAGGGACTGGCTCAGCCTTTTATCATGGATAATGATAAGTGGGTTAAACTTTAATGGTGGTATGATATGACAATAATCTTAGGATTTTTATTTCTATTTTTGATGACTTGGTGGGTTATTTCAATCGTTAATAGCCAGAAACCAAGAAAAAATGAAAAATTTAGTGGCTATATCCAAAGATACGATATTGATGGGAATGGCTATCAATCAGAAGTATGGGAAGTGACTGAGGAGGAAGATTTATAATTAAAGAACAGACTCGTCCTTACAGTATTGCACCTATTTCCAAACAGTCCATTTGTAGTTTTATCTGGATTGGTTTATAATTTAACTTAGAGAAAATAGGAGGATCAATCAGATGGAATTAAAAGATTTTACAGAAAAAGAACAGGAAATGATAAAGAATGGGCTGACTACGTCTAAGATTAGTGACAAGGAAACTGCTGAGAAGATTCTTGCTCTAGTACCACAAGACTTGATTAAGCGAATCCCATTTTTCGTCAGAAAACATGCTACAACACGCACGATTAAACGCATTTCAATCGAACACCCTGAGCTTTACGCTGCAGCTCAAACAAGTGGTGAGATTCCAGAAAAAGAACGCGAAGACTTGCGTCAGATTATCACGACTATCTTTGAACAAAAGATGAATAAGCATAGTATTAAGTAGAGAATGAAAATGTATTTGATTTGTGAATTGTTCACTAGTTATAAATTATATTAAGAATCGCAATTTATATTCTACTATACAATACTCAACAAAAAACGAACAGGCTCTTTTTCTGTTATTCAGAAGAGAACTTGTTCGTTTTTATCTTGATTTTCTTAAAAAGCTCGATAAACATAGGGATTTTCTGGTTTATCGACTTTGGTAAAGCTTTCGATTTCCAAGGTTGGGAGGTTTTGTTTGAGTTCTTTATGATAGTGATTGACCAGTTTTCCTTTGGCTGTTATCCAGGTATTGTTTTCGTACTGACGGGTATTTCCCTTGGTCAACAAACCATAGACACCAGAATCTGCGATACAGTGAATAATGCCGAAGCGGAACAGAAATTGGCTATTGGCATGACTGGGGTCATTATAGACAAAGCCTGTAAACTGGACCGTCTTGCCCTCAAACTCATCTGGATAGTCATAGATAGCTTCCATGACCTCCATATAGTTTTCATTAGTGATCTGAATACTATCTTGGGATAAGTATTTATCCGCCGCCGTTCGCATTTCCTTTTCATAGGCTGATTTTGAAAAATAAGAACTGGTATCTGGTTTCAAATATTGGCTTGTTGTCCCTTCGCTTGTCTGAATGGCCAGATCCGTTCCTTCCGATAGGGGGAAATGATAGCCTTTGGCAGAAACGGTCTGAGAATCCAAGCTAACAGTTGGGAAAGTTAAGCCGATGACAAGTGGAATAGCCAGAAGAGAAATACTCGTCATCTTGGCCAATCGGCTGTTCAGATGACTGTGGGTTTTGACTTGCTTCATCCAGATATACAGTTGAACAATTGCCAAAATAAAGGAAAGCACCATGGAGATATAGGCCAGATAGGAATAGTGCATGTTGATGTACTGGTTTAATTTGCCCGACAGATGGAGGTAAATAGTCAGTTCAAAATAGCCAGCTAAAACTAAAAATCGAATCATAGGATGACTCCAATCAAGAGAGAATAGACTAAGACGACAAGAGTCACAATAGTGATAAAGTGACTGATAAATCGTACTTTCAAGTAATTTTTCATCATGAGAATATTTTTGATATCCAGCATTGGACCAATGACGAGAAAGGCCAGAACTGGTGCCAAACCGAAACTCGAGAGAAGAGAAGCACCGATAAAGGCATCCGCCTCACTACAGAGCGAAAGAAGAAAGGCCAAAAGCATCAGGAGCAGAATGGCAAAAAGAGGGGTCGCACTGATAGAGGTCAGAATCCGAGTTGGAACGTAGACCTGTATAACAGAGGCAAAGAGACAGCCAAATACCAAATAACGCCCCGTATCAAAAAATTCATCAATGGCTTGCACAAAGACCTGAAAAACTTTTTTTGCAGGGGTCAAGTGAGAAAAATCATGTTCATGACAGGCCAACCGATTTTCTTTTTGAATCGGTTCTTGCCAGAAAAATCCTAGAACAATCCCAAGTATCACAGCCACAAGAATGGAACCCAGAGCTCGTAATAGGGCGATATGGAAGGAGTTGCCAAAGGCAGAATAGGTCGCAAAGAGAACAATGGGATTGATAACAGGTGCTGTCACAAGAAAGGGAACGGCCGTGTAACTGGGAACCTTCTTTTCCAGAAAACGATTGATAATGGGGACGATTCCACATTCGCAAGAAGGGAAAAGTATCCCAACGAAGGTCCCAAAAAAGATTCTCCCCCAACGATTTCGAGGGAGAAAATGATAAACCTTGTCAGGTGTGATATAGACCTCAATCAGCCCTGAGACAATACTTCCTATCAGAACGAAGGGTAGGGCTTCAATGATTATAGAGAGAAAAATAGCCCCAGTCTGAAGTACACTAGATGGGAGTTGTTGGAAAGCAGTCATCTAGTTTTTCTTTTCTGCTTTGGCTTTTTTCTCTTTGTCATCAGGGAAAGTGACCTGCTTCAAATCTGGGAGTTTAGCAAACTCTTCAAACATCTTGTCCAAGTCGTCTCGTTTTGTAAATTTTACAGCCATAGGTGTACCTCAATTCTAAATTCTACCTCTATTATACTATTATTTTGAGGAAAAGGGAGTTTTTTAATTTGTTTTCGATAGTTGATACTCTTCGAAAATCTCTTCAAACCACGTCAGTTTCGCCTTGCCGTATATATGTGACTGACTTCGTCAGTCTTATCTACAACCTCAAAACGGTGTTTTGAGCAACCTGTGGCTGGCTTCCTAGTTTGCTTTTTGATTTTTATTGAGTATAAAAAGGATTGGAGAAAGCCTTTCAGCTTGTGGTATAATAGATTTATGGATAAAAAATATGAAAAAATCTCTCAGGATTTGGGAGTGACGTTAAAGCAAATTGATACTGTTCTAAGTTTGACAGCTGAAGGGGCGACTATTCCCTTTATCGCGCGTTATCGCAAGGACATGACTGGTAGTTTGGATGAGGTGGCGATTAAGGCCATTATCGATTTGGATAAAAGTCTGACCAATCTCAATGACCGCAAGGAAGCTGTCTTGGCGAAGATTCAAGAACAAGGTAAGTTGACCAAGGAATTGGAAGAAGCTATCTTAGCTGCCGAAAAATTAGCGGACGTTGAAGAACTCTATCTTCCATACAAGGAAAAGCGTCGGACCAAGGCAACCATTGCCCGTGAAGCCGGACTCTTCCCACTTGCTCGCTTGATTTTGCAGAATGTAGCCGACTTAGAAAAAGAGGCTGAAAAGTTTGTCTGTGAAGGATTTGCGACTGGTAAGGAAACCTTGGCTGGTGCAGTTGATATCTTGGTCGAAGCCTTATCGGAAGATGTGGCCTTGCGTTCCATGACTTATCAGGAAGTTCTGAGACACTCTAAACTCACTTCCCAAGTCAAGGATGAAAGTCTTGATGAAAAGCAGGTTTTTCAGATTTATTATGATTTTTCAGAGACGGTTGGAAATATGCAAGGTTATCGTACCTTGGCCCTCAATCGTGGGGAGAAGCTAGGTGTCTTGAAGGTTGGTTTTGAACATGCGACGGACCGCATTCTAGCTTTCTTTGCAGCTCGTTTCAAGGTGAAAAACGCCTATATAGATGAAGTTGTTCAACAGTCAGTTAAGAAAAAAGTTTTGCCTGCTATCGAGCGACGTATTCGGACAGAATTGACTGAGAAAGCGGAAGAAGGGGCTATCCAACTCTTTTCTGACAATCTGCGCAATCTGCTCTTAGTTGCTCCGCTGAAAGGGCGCGTGGTTCTTGGGTTTGACCCAGCCTTTCGTACAGGTGCCAAGCTAGCTGTCGTGGATGCAACAGGGAAAATGCTGACAACACAGGTCATTTACCCTGTCAAACCAGCATCAGCTCGTCAAATTGAAGAAGCCAAGAAAGATTTGGCAGACTTGATTGGTCAGTATGGCGTGGAAATTATTGCTATCGGAAATGGGACGGCCAGTCGTGAAAGTGAAGCCTTTGTGGCGGAAGTTCTGAAAGATTTTCCTGAGGTTAGTTATGTCATTGTAAATGAAAGTGGTGCTTCGGTCTATTCTGCCAGCGAACTTGCTCGTCAGGAGTTTCCAGATTTGACCGTTGAAAAACGCTCTGCTATTTCTATCGCCCGTCGTTTGCAAGATCCTCTTGCCGAATTGGTCAAAATCGATCCTAAGTCAATCGGTGTCGGTCAATATCAACACGATGTCAGTCAGAAGAAACTGTCTGAAAGTCTGGATTTTGTCGTGGATACAGTGGTAAACCAAGTCGGTGTCAATGTCAATACAGCTAGTCCAGCTCTTCTTTCCCACGTTGCTGGACTCAACAAAACTATCTCTGAAAATATTGTCAAATACCGTGAGGAAGAAGGAAAAATCACTTCACGCGCTCAAATCAAGAAAGTTCCTCGTCTGGGGGCCAAGGCCTTTGAACAGGCAGCTGGTTTCCTTCGTATCCCTGAAAGTAGCAATATCCTTGATAATACAGGAGTTCACCCAGAAAATTACAGTGCTGTTAAGGAGCTCTTCAAACGCTTAGATATTAAAGACCTAAACGAAGAAGCCCAAGGCAAACTCAAGTCGCTTTCAGTCAAGGAAATGGCGCAAGAGCTAGACCTTGGACCAGAAACTCTTAAAGATATCATTGCTGACCTTCTAAAACCAGGTCGTGATTTCCGTGATTCTTTTGATGCACCTGTTCTTCGTCAAGATGTCTTGGATATTAAAGACTTAAAAGTCGGCCAGAAGCTGGAAGGTGTGGTGCGTAATGTCGTTGACTTTGGTGCCTTCGTTGATATCGGGATTCACGAGGACGGCTTGATTCATATTTCCCATATGAGTCACAAATTTATCAAACACCCAAGCCAAGTGGTGTCAGTCGGAGATTTGGTGACTGTTTGGGTCAAGAAAATTGATACTGAACGTGAAAAAGTCAATCTGTCGCTCCTAGCTCCAGATGAATCTAACTGATTACGTCAAGCAAGTTTCGCTAGAAGACTTCGGCAGACCTTTTATCCATCAAGCTCAGTGGAATTCTCGTCTACGTTCGACAGGTGGGCGATTTTTCCCCAAAGATGGGCATTTGGATTTTAATCCCAAGGTTTATCAGGAGCTGGGTTTAGACGTTTTTAGGAAAATTGTTCGCCATGAACTCTGTCACTATCACCTCTATTTTCAAGGGAAGGGCTATCAACACAAGGATAGGGATTTTAAGGAACTGTTGAAAGAAGTTGATGGACTGCGCTATGTACCACCCTTGAAAACACAATCTCAAAGTGCCTACCTAGTCTATTAGTGCCAATCTTGCCAGCAAAGTTATCAGCGTAAGAGAAGGATTGATACTCAACGCTATCGCTGTGGACTTTGTCGAGGTAAATTGCTACTAATAAATCAGCCTGAGGACTGATGAAAGTCGAGCCTACCCGTGATATACTATGTCTAACCTAGCAGAAAGAGGAAATATTATGAATAGTAAATTTTATAAAATGAGACGAAATCGCATGATTTCAGGAGTTCTAGCAGGTCTGTCAGACAAGTGGAACTTTGATGTTACCCTTGTTCGTTTTCTGTTTGCCATTTTCACAGTCGCAAATTTTGGACTTGGCGTGATTATCTATATCATCCTAGCTTCTATCATGCCTACCAAGGAAGAAATCGAAGCAGAAATGTACGGAACAGGCCCACGTAAACGAAAAGAAGCCCAAGCCATTGACGATAATGAAGGCTGGTTTTGGTGAGGTTCTACAGAAGATTTGAAATAAGCAAAAAGCTTTAAATCAATAGTCTAAACTGCTTGATTTAAAGCTTTTTTACTTTTAATAAGATTTTCCCAGCTTCTTCTACAAACTAAAAATATTATTTTAAACTCAGGTTTTCTAATCTGTTTTTTCTTGCTGAGACAATACGTTTTTTGAAAAATGGTGGATGCTGATAACAACTGATAGCCAGCAAATAGCATAAGCAGTAGCTGTAAATTCTGTACCGATAAAGTATGTTTTTTCAACTAAGAGCTGACCGATGAATGGAGAGAGGAGATAGAGAAGTCCGATGAGTATATGTTCTTTATGTTTCATTAAAGCGCACCTTCTTTCCTTATAGGTTGAACGACTTGCTAGTGTTAAATTTAATGGTATGTTATCTAGGCAAGCTTACTCAAATGTTAGTTTCCGCTTCCTCCTTTTCAAAGTAAGCCTTTTCATACTTATATTTTACAATTTTAAAAATAGGAAATCAAATTATTTTATAAGTAATTTTGCCTATATTTCCCCCAATCTTACAAAAATGTAAGATTAAAGTCTCTTTTGTAAGGTTAGGTTATGGCAAGCGGTCTTTTTTTGATGTAAACTAGACTCATAAAGAACAAAGGAGTAACATCATGAAACAAATCTTACAGAAGAAAACAAGAAAACCAAGCCATAAAGATATCGAGCGTGTTCAACTGGGATGCGCTATGATGCAAGCAACATTTCATTTGATGGGATATTAAGAAAGGAGATTCTCATGACACTTTTAGATGTAAAACACGTTCAAAAAATTTATAAAACTCGTTTTCAGGGCAACCAAGTAGAAGCCCTCAAGGATATTCACTTTACCGTCGAAAAGGGTGACTACGTTGCCATCATGGGTGAGTCTGGTTCTGGTAAATCCACTCTTCTCAATATCCTAGCTATGCTGGACAAACCAAGTCGTGGTCAGGTTTACCTGAATGGAACAGACACAGCAACTATTAAAAATTCACAGGCTTCTAGCTTCCGTCGTGAAAAGTTGGGCTTTGTCTTTCAAGACTTTAACTTGCTAGATACTCTGTCTGTTAAGGACAATATCTTGCTTCCGCTTGTCTTGTCAAGAAGACCCATTACGGAGATGATGAAGAAATTGGTGGTGACAGCTGAGAATCTAGGCATCAACCAATTGCAAGAGAAGTATCCTTACGAGATTTCTGGTGGTCAGAAACAGCGTGTAGCAGTAGCACGTGCCATCATCACAGAACCTGAAATTCTCCTTGCGGATGAGCCAACAGGTGCCCTTGATTCCAAGTCCTCTGCAGCCTTACTTGATGTCTTTGATGAAATCAATGAGCGTGGCCAAACTATTCTCATGGTAACCCACTCAACAGCAGCAGCTAGCAGAGCTAAACGTGTACTCTTTATCAAAGACGGCATTCTTTATAATCAAATCTACCGTGGAGAGAAGACAGAGCGTCAGATGTTCCAAGAAATCTCTGATACCTTGACTGTCATGGCAAGCGAGGTGAATTAGTATGTTTCGATTAACCAATAAGTTAGCGGTATCGAACTTGATTAAAAACCGCAAACTCTACTATCCCTTTGCGCTGGCTGTTCTCTTGGCAGTCACCGTCACCTATCTCTTTTACTCTCTAACTTTCAATCCTAAGATTGCGGAAATCCGTGGAGGATCAAGCATTCAAGCTACTCTAGGATTTGGTATGTTTGTCGTCACACTTGCGTCAGCCATTATCGTCCTCTATGCCAATAGTTTTGTCATGAAGAACCGTTCCAAGGAACTGGGAATTTATGGCATGCTGGGCTTGGAGAAACGCCACCTGATCAGTATGACCTTTAAGGAGTTAGTGGTGTTTGGGATTCTAACTGTTGGAGCAGGTATCGGTATTGGAGCCTTGTTTGACAAGTTGATTTTCGCTTTCTTGCTCAAACTGATGAAATTGAAGGTGGAGCTGGTCGCTACCTTCCAGATGAAAGTTGTCATTACAGTACTTCTTGTCTTCGGTTTGATTTTCCTAGGCCTCATGTTCCTGAATGCCCTTCGAATCGCCCGTATGAATGCCCTCCAGCTTTCTCGTGAAAAAGCTAGTGGTGAGAAAAAAGGTCGTTTCCTACCTCTCCAAACGATTCTTGGTTCGATTAGCTTAGGGATTGGCTATTATCTTGCCCTTACGGTAAAAGATCCTCTTACAGCCTTAACAACCTTCTTCATAGCTGTTTTACTGGTTATTTTTGGTACTTATCTTTTGTTCAATGCAGGGATTACCGTTTTCCTCCAAATCTTAAAGAAAAATAAGAAATACTATTACCAACCTAATAACCTCATCTCTGTTTCCAACTTGATTTTTCGTATGAAGAAAAATGCAGTTGGACTAGCAACCATCGCTATCTTGTCAACAATGGTTTTGGTAACCATGTCAGCAGCGACAAGCATTTTCAATTCCGCAGAAAGCTTTAAAAAAGTTCTAAATCCTCATGATTTTGGAGTTTCAGGGCAAAATGTTGAAAAAGAAGACTTGGACAAACTCTTGAGCCAGTTTGCAAGTGACAAAGGTTATAAGATTAAAGAAAAAGAAGTGTTTCGTTACACTTACTTCGGTGTTGCGAACCAAGAAGGAAATAAGTTAACCCTTTTTGAAAAAGGACAAAATCGTGTCCAACCCACAACAGTTTTCATGGTATTTGACCAAAAAGATTATGAAAATATGACTGGTCAAAAACTGTCTCTATCAGGAAATGAGGTCGGACTCTTTGCAAAGAATGAGGGAGTTAAAGAACAGAAAACTCTAACTCTGAATGATCATCAATTTTCTGTCAAAGAAGAATTTACTAAAGATTTTATTGTCAACCATGTCCCAAATCAGTTTAATATTTTGACTGCTGATTACAATTACCTTGTTGTACCTGATTTACAAGCCTTTTTGGATCAATTCCCAGATTCGGCTATCTATAATCAGTTTTACGGTGGCATGAATGTAAATGCCAGCGAAGAAGAACAACTCAAGGTCGCTGACGAGTATGATAAATACCTCGATCAGTTTAATGCTCAATTAAATACGGAAGGTAGCTATGTGTATGGTAGTAATTTATCAGATGCTAGTGCTCAGATGAGTGCCCTCTTTGGAGGTGTCTTCTTTATCGGTATTTTCCTATCCATTATCTTTATGGTCGGAACCGTTCTGGTCATCTACTACAAACAAATTTCTGAAGGCTATGAAGACCGTGAGCGCTTTATTATCTTGCAGAAAGTTGGTTTAGATCAAAAGCAAATCAAGCAAACCATCAACAAACAGGTTTTAACTGTTTTCTTCCTTCCTTTACTCTTTGCCTTCCTACATCTAGCCTTTGCCTACCATATGCTTAGTCTGATTTTAAAAGTGATTGGTGTACTGGATACGACTATGATGTTGATTGTGACCTTGTCTATCTGTGCTATCTTCCTCATCGCCTATGTGCTGATTTTCATGATTACTTCAAGAAGCTATCGCAAGATTGTCCAAATGTAAAAAAAAGATACCTCGACTTCAAAATCGAGGTATTTCTTGTATTTTATACTCAATGAAAATCAAAAAGCAAACTAGAAAGCTAGCCGCAGGTTGCTCAAAGCACTGCTTTGAGGTTGTAGATAAGACTGACGAAGTCAGTGACCATATCTACGGCAAGGCAACGCTGACGTGGTTTGAAGAGATTTTCGAAGAGTATTAAATGCTGAAAAGTTGTCCGAGCAGGAAGGTAACGCCCATGGTCAAGAGACCAATAGCTAGGTTCCGAATCATAGCTGTTCTAGTCGGAGCCTTTCCAAGTTTGGCACTAGTGTAACCAGTGAGAAGAAGAGCCACACCGACGATAAGGACAGTAACAGGGATGCGGTATTCACTTGGGAAAATAGTTACTGACAGCATTGGTGGTAAGCTACCAAGGAAAAAAGAAATAAAGCTAGAGATAGCAGCATGCCAAGGATTGGTAAATTCTTCATACTCAATACCGTATTTTTCCTCTACCAAAGCCTTGAGCGGATTATTTAAAAAGGCTTTGTTGGTCAAGAGTTGAGCAGAGGTTTCACATTCTCCATTTTGGATATAGGCAGCATAGAGGGACTTTTTGGCTAGTTCCATATCTTGGTCTAGCAAGAGCTGCTCACGCGCAACGGCTGCTTCCTCGGTATCTTTTTGAGTTGAAACGGACACATATTCTCCACCAGCCATTGAAAAGGCACCTGCCAAAATAGCTGCAAATCCTGATAAAAAGATAATCCAGATATTGCTCGTAGCACTAGCAACCCCAATAACCACACCAGCAATGGAAATAATCCCATCGTTAGCACCAAGAACACCCGCACGCAGAATATTTAAACGACCTGCAAAATTTGAATCGATTTCGTGATTTGTTTCTGACATACTATTCTCCTTTTTATCCAGTATAAAGGAAACATATAGGGAAATCAATCTTTTAAAAGTATCTGAAAAAAGTTGCACGATTTTAATGATATAAAAATGTCGACATCTTCTCTGATAGATCAAACACCGAAGGTAAAGAGTGTAGAATAGCATAAAAAATTTTAAATTAAATACGATAATCATTTTGTTCACTTTATAATCGATTACAAGAAAATAATTAGTGTGAAATCAAATAAAATCCAAATATTTTACGAACTTTTTTATATTTTTTTCGTAAAACGCTTTACAAGTTCTTAAAAACATGATATAGTAATAAAGCTTAGAAAATGAGATGATGTTTTCTAGCAAATATAAACCCGAGTAAAAAATGCCTACGGACAGGCAGGGTTGAATGCCGAAGCGTGGTTGAAAAACCACATTATTGATAGGGTTAAAAGCCTACTTTTATAAGTTGATGTTAGGACGTTTGTCCTAATTCATAAATTTTTAGTGTGGTGAAAGCACACGTCATCTTGTGAAACGATCAATAAAGTACGTAATATTTGCTACTAGAGAGTTAGGAAACATCGGGAACAGACATACTCAACAGAAACAAACATAAAAACGTCAGAAGATTGCAGAGCAGGTGAAATCCTGCTCTTTTTTCATGAGTCAACCTTTAGTCGCCTTCGTCTTCTTGAAGCGCTAAAAATACGGTAAAGGAGTATGTCTTGAAAGAGTTAGATCAGAACCAAGCCCCTATTTATGAGGCCTTGGTGAAGTTACGCAAGAAAAGGATTGTTCCCTTTGATGTTCCAGGTCACAAGCGTGGACGGGGAAATCCAGAACTTGTCGAACTGTTAGGTGAAAAATGTGTTGGCATTGATGTCAATTCGATGAAACCCTTGGATAATCTTGGTCACCCCATTTCGATTATTCGGGATGCAGAGGAGCTGGCAGCTGATGCTTTTGGAGCAGCCCATGCCTTTCTCATGATTGGTGGAACAACTTCATCGGTGCAGACTATGATTCTGTCAACCTGCAAGGCAGGAGATAAGATTATTCTGCCACGAAATGTCCACAAATCTGCTATCAATGCGCTGGTTCTATGTGGTGCCATTCCCATCTATATCGAGATGAGTGTGGATCCTAAGATTGGTATCGCTTTAGGTCTTGAAAATGACCGAGTAGCCCAGGCCATAAAGAACCATCCAGATGCCAAGGCCATTTTGATTAACAATCCTACTTACTACGGCATCTGTTCAGACCTAAGGGGATTGACAGAAATGGCCCATGAAGCTGGTATGATGGTTTTGGTAGATGAGGCCCACGGAGCGCATTTGCATTTTACAGATAAACTTCCAATTTCTGCTATGGATGCAGGAGCTGATATGGCAGCAGTTTCCATGCATAAGTCTGGTGGGAGTTTGACCCAAAGTTCGCTTCTTTTAATCGGGAATCAGATGAATCCCGAATACGTACGTCAGATTATCAACCTGACCCAGTCAACATCCGCCTCTTATTTGTTGATGGCTAGTTTGGATATTTCGCGTCGCAACTTGGTCTTTCGTGGTAAAGAGTCGTTTGAGAAGGTCATTGAGCTATCCGAGTATGCTCGCCGTGAAATCAATGCTATCGGTGGCTACTATGCCTACTCAAAAGAGTTAATAGATGGTGTCTCGGTATGTGATTTTGATGTAACCAAGTTGTCAGTTTACACTCAGGGTATTGGCTTAACAGGTATAGAGGTTTATGACCTCCTACGAGACGAATACGACATTCAGATCGAGTTTGGAGATATTGGTAATATCTTGGCCTATATTTCGATTGGTGACCGTATCCAAGACATCGAGCGTTTGGTCGGTGCTTTGGCTGATATAAAGAGACTATACTCACGAGATGGGAAGGACTTGATAGCTGGAGAATATATCCAGCCTGAGTTGGTGTTATCTCCTCAGGAAGCCTTCTATTCAGAGAGAAGAAGTTTGACCTTGGACGAATCTGTCGATCAAGTCTGTGGAGAATTTGTCATGTGTTATCCTCCAGGGATTCCTATCTTGGCTCCTGGAGAACGCATTACACGAGAAATTGTAGACTATATTCAATTTGCCAAAGAACGTGGTTGCTCCCTCCAAGGGACGGAAGATCCCGAGGTCAATCACATCAACGTCATTAAGAGAAAGGAGAACTAGATGGATTTATGGTTTTCTGAAGTTCATACTCCAGATGTGAAATTATCCCTGAGAACTGCCAAACAACTCTACGCTGGAAAAAGTGAATGGCAGGATATCGAAGTCTTGGATACGCCAGCTTTTGGGAAAATACTGATTTTAAATGGGCACGTCTTGTTTTCAGATGCGGATGATTTTGTCTACAATGAAATGACCGTCCACGTTCCCATGGCTGTCCACCCAAATCCCAAGAAAGTCTTGGTTATTGGGGGTGGTGACGGTGGTGTTGCTCAAGTTTTGACACTGTATCCTGAACTGGAGCAAATCGATATTGTGGAACCAGATGAGATGTTGGTTGAGGTCTGTCGTGAGTATTTCCCAGACTTTGCTGCGGGGCTAGATGATCCTCGTGTTACCATTTACTATCAAAACGGGCTACGCTTTTTGCGAAACTGTGAAGATGACTACGATATTATCATCAACGATGCGACAGATCCATTTGGACATACGGAAGGGCTCTTTACCAAGGAATTTTACGGTAACAGTTATCGGGCTCTTAAAGAAGACGGTATCATGATCTATCAGCATGGGAGTCCCTTCTTTGACGAGGATGAGTCAGCTTGCCGAAGCATGCACCGCAAGGTCAATCAAGCCTTTCCAATCAGCCGAGTCTATCAGGCCCATATTCCAACTAGCCCAGCTGGCTATTGGTTGTTTGGATTTGCATCGAAAAAATACCACCCTGTCAAAGATTTTGACAAGGAAGGCTGGAAAGAACGCCAGCTTTTCACAGAATACTACACTGCAAACTTACACGTGGGAGCCTTTATGTTGCCCAAGTATGTTGAAGACATTTTAGAAGAAGAGGAAGGAAAAAAATGAGTCGTTTACTAGTTATTGGATGTGGGGGCGTTGCCCAAGTTGCTATTTCAAAGATTTGTCAAGATAGCGAAACGTTTAAAGAAATTATGATTGCTAGCCGTACTAAGTCAAAATGTGATGACTTGAAGGCTAAACTGGAGGGCAAAACAAGTACAAAGATTGAGACAGCTGCTCTTGATGCTGACAAGGTAGAAGAAGTGATTGCCCTGATTGAAAGCTACAAACCAGAAGCTGTTTTGAACGTAGCTTTACCATATCAAGATTTAACCATTATGGACGCTTGTTTGGCAACAGGTGTCCACTATATCGACACAGCCAACTACGAGGCAGAGGATACAGAAGATCCTGAGTGGCGTGCCATCTATGAGAAACGTTGCAAGGAACTTGGTTTTACAGCCTACTTTGACTACTCATGGCAGTGGGCTTATCAGGAGAAATTCAAAGAAGCAGGTTTGACTGCTCTGCTTGGATCTGGCTTTGACCCAGGTGTGACTAGTGTCTTTTCTGCCTATGCTCTCAAACATTATTTTGATGAAATCCACTATATCGACATTTTAGACTGTAATGGTGGTGACCACGGTTATCCATTTGCGACCAACTTCAACCCAGAAATCAATCTACGCGAGGTTTCTGCGCCAGGTTCTTACTGGGAAGATGGAAAATGGGTCGAAGTCGAAGCCATGTCTATCAAGCGTGAGTATGATTTTCCACAGGTTGGACAAAAAGATATGTATCTCCTTCACCACGAAGAAATTGAATCATTGGCCAAAAACATTCCAGGTGTCAAACGTATTCGTTTCTTTATGACTTTTGGTCAATCTTATCTAACACATATGAAATGCTTGGAAAATGTAGGGCTCCTTCGTACGGATACCATTAACTTTAACGGCCAAGAAATCGTTCCAATCCAATTCTTAAAAGCCTTGCTTCCAGATCCAGCCAGCCTTGGACCACGTACTGTAGGTAAAACCAATATTGGATGTATCTTTACAGGTGTAAAAGATGGCGTTGAAAAGACCATCTACATTTACAATGTTTGCGACCATCAGGAATGTTACGCAGAAGTTGGTTCACAAGCCATTTCTTACACGACAGGCGTTCCAGCCATGATTGGGACAAAATTGGTTATGAACGGTACTTGGAAACAAGCTGGAGTGTATAACCTTGAGGAGTTAGATCCAGATCCATTCATGGAAGCTTTGAATGAGTATGGTTTGCCATGGGTTGTGGTTGAAAATCCACAAATGGTGGACTAATGAAGTTAGAACAAGTACCAACACCAGCTTACGTCATTGACTTGACAAAGTTAGAAGCAAACTGCCGCATTCTACAATATGTACAAGAAGAAGCTGGTTGCAAGGTTTTGCTTGCCCAGAAGGCATATTCCCTCTACAAAACCTATCCCCTAATTAGCCAATATCTCTCTGGTACAACGGCTAGTGGACTCTATGAGGCCAAATTGGCAAGGGAAGAATTTCCTGGTGAAGTCCATGTATTTGCGCCTGCTTTCAAGGATGCAGACTTGGAGGAATTGCTTGAGATAACAGACCATATCGTTTTTAATTCTGAGAGACAGTTGCGTAAGCATGGTTCGCGTTGTCGTGAGGCTGGTATCAGTGTTGGTTTACGTCTCAATCCTCAATGTTCAACACAGGGTGACCATGCGCTCTATGACCCTTGTGCACCTGGTTCTCGTTTTGGCGTAACTTCAGACAAGATACCGAGTGATTTGCTGGATTTGGTGGATGGTCTTCATTTTCACACCCTTTGTGAGCAGGGAGCAGATGATTTACAGACAACTTTGAAAGCAGTAGAAGCGCAGTTTGGTTCTTATTTACATGAAGTAAAATGGCTCAACATGGGTGGTGGTCATCACATCACAAGAGAAGACTATGATGTGAATTTGCTGATTTCTGAAATCAAACGTATTCGAGAAACTTACAATCTTGAAGTTTATATCGAGCCGGGTGAAGCCATTGCGCTCAATGCAGGTTATCTAGCAACTGAAGTATTGGATATTGTAGAAAACGGTATGGAAATCTTGATTTTAGACGCCTCTGCGACCTGCCATATGCCTGACGTACTTGAGATGCCCTATCGTCCACCTTTGAGAAATGGTTTTGAGGCACAGGATAAAGCCCATACCTATAGACTTTCTTCCAATACTTGTCTGACGGGTGATGTAATTGGTGATTATAGCTTTGAAAATCCAGTCCAAATTGGAGACAGACTTTATTTCGAAGACATGGCCATTTATTCTTTTGTCAAAAATAATACCTTTAATGGTATTGGATTGCCAAGTCTCTATCTCATGGACGAACAGGGAGACTGTAGCTTAGTCAAAGCATTTGGCTATCAAGATTTTAAAGGGAGATTATCATGATGGAAAGTCCAAAAAAATTAGGCTATCGTATGCCAGCAGAGTACGAATCACATCATGGTACCCTCATGATATGGCCTACTCGACCAGGTTCATGGCCCTTTCAAGGAAAGGCTGCTAAAGCAGCTTTTAGTCAGATTATTAAGACCATAGCAGAAGGGGAAAGAGTCTATCTTTTGGTGGAGCAAGACTACTTAGCTGAAGCCCAAGACTATCTTGGAGATAGCGTTGTTTATTTAGACATTCCCACCAATGATGCTTGGGCTCGAGATACTGGACCAATCATTCTTCTCAATGACAAAAGAGAAAAGATGGCCGTTGATTGGTCTTTCAATGCTTGGGGTGGTGCTGTTGATGGTCTTTATCAAGATTATGAAGATGATGACCAAGTGGCCAGTCGTTTTGCTGAGTCCTTGGAAATGCCTGTTTATGATGCCAAACCTTTTGTCCTAGAAGGCGGAGCGATACATAGCGATGGTCAAGGAACCATTATCGTAACTGAAAGTTGCCTTCTCAGTCTTGGTCGCAATCCTCATCTGACTAAAGAGGAAATCGAGAGTACCTTATTAGAGTACCTTGGAGCTGAAAAAGTCATTTGGCTTCCTTATGGTATTTATCAGGACGAAACCAATGAACACGTTGACAATGTTTCTGCCTTTGTTGGTCCTGCAGAGCTTGTCTTGGCTTGGACGGACGACGAAAGTGATCCTCAATATGCCATGTCAAAAGCAGATCTCGAACTCTTAGAGCAAGAAACAGATGCAAAAGGTCGTCCCTTCACCATTCATAAACTTCCAATTCCAGCTCTTCATCAAATTGTAACCAAAGAGGATTTGCCAGGCTACATCTATGAAGAAGGAGAAGAAGAACGCTACGCAGGTGAACGACTAGCAGCTTCCTACGTAAACTTTTATATCGCCAACAAGGCTGTCTTGGTTCCACAGTTTGAGGATGTAAACGACCAAGTGGCCCTAGATATTCTCAGCAAGTGTTTCCCAGACCGTAAAGTTGTCGGAATACCAGCCAGAGATATTCTTTTAGGTGGTGGCAATATCCACTGTATCACCCAACAAATCCCAGAATAGGAGAAAAAGATGAGAAATGTAAAAGTTGCAGCCATTCAAATGCAATGCGCTAAGGATGTGGCAACAAATATCCAAACCGCAGAGCGTTTAGTACATCAGGCTGCAGAACAAGGCGCACAAATTATTCTTTTACCCGAGTTGTTTGAACGTCCCTATTTCTGTCAGGAACGCCAGTATGACTACTACCAGCATGCCCAGTCGGTGACAGACAATACAGCTATTCAACATTTTAAAACCATTGCCAAGGAGCTAAAGGTCGTTTTACCAATCAGTTTCTATGAAAAAGATGGCAATATCTTGTATAACTCTATTGCCGTTATTGATGCTGATGGGGAAGTGCTAGGCGTTTATCGGAAGACCCATATACCAGATGATCATTATTATCAAGAAAAGTTTTATTTCACACCCGGTAACACAGGTTTCAAGGTCTGGGATACTCGCTATGCCAAGATTGGTATCGGTATCTGTTGGGATCAATGGTTCCCTGAAACAGCGCGCTGTCTTGCATTGAATGGTGCTGAATTGCTCTTTTATCCAACAGCCATCGGTTCAGAGCCGATTTTGGATACAGATAGTTGTGGCCATTGGCAACGTACCATGCAAGGACACGCAGCAGCAAATATTGTTCCAGTTATTGCAGCCAATCGCTATGGCTTGGAAGAGGTCACGCCTAGTGAGGAAAATGGCGGACAGAGTTCCAGTCTTGACTTCTACGGTTCCTCCTTTATGACGGATGAAACAGGAGCTATTCTAGAGCAAGCTGAAAGACAAGCTGAAGCTGTTCTGTTAGCAACTTATGACCTAGATAAGGGAGCAAGCGAACGCTTAAACTGGGGACTGTTTCGAGATAGAAGACCAGAAATGTATCAACGTATTACGGACTAGTAGGGGAGAAATGAGAGATTCATTCTGCTAGACTAACTTCTTATTAGCAACTATAAGGATACTAGGTCATCTAGCAAGTGGATTTTATATTTTAACCCTCTAAGGCTTTCTCGCGCTTTTATGCGAGGAGCTTTTCTGTTTAAGCTTTATCAATAAAACATGCTATAATAGTTGCAGAAAGGTTGGTATTTATGGCTAGGATATTGGTTATTGAAGACAATAGTGACATTCAAGAGATTTTACGAACACTTCTTACTGAGGAGCATGAGGTGATTCAAGCCTTTTCTGGTACAGAAGGAATCATGCGTTTTGACCAAGGTGAGATTGACCTCGTTTTGCTAGATATCATGCTTCCTGGGAAAAATGGGGATCAGGTTTTAAAAGCCATCAGGGAACAAAGTCAAACTCCAGTCATTATGCTAACAGCTTTGAGCGATAAGAAGTTAATCAGTCAATACCTCTTAGAGGGGGCCAATGATTACATAGTGAAACCCTTTGATTTGGACGAAGTCTTTGCCAGAATTACTGTTCAGTTACGTCAAAGCGTAGAAAAACAGTCTATGGAAATAGGAAAAACTGAACATCTGCCACAAAACTTGAAAAATATCCAGTTTGATGCAGAAAGTTTTGAAATCAAAAATAGTCAGGAAACCATTCGCCTTGCCAAGAAAGAATGCTTGATTCTCCAAACTCTCCTCAAACACCCTAAGAAAATATTTACCAAGGAAGAACTTAATGAACTGGTCTGGGAGGATAGCTATCTACCTGGAGATAATACCCTCAATACGCATTTGAGTAATCTTCGTAAAAAATTAAACCAGCTTGACCCAAATCAAGAATATATTGAAACCATTTGGGGTGTTGGGATAAGATTAAAAGGAGACAAGCAATGACCTACATGATGATCTTTGTTCTACTGATACTCCTAACTATTTTATCGATTGTATTAATTCGCTACCATCTAGCACTTAAAAACTTGAGTCAACAGATTGAGGACAAGATTCTCACAGGTAGTATGAAAAGAGTCGGAGTCAGCATTTTTTCCAAACATTTTTTACAACTCTACCAGCAAATTGAAAATCTATTTCTGGAAGTAGAACAGTCTCGGTTGGTTATGAAAAGGGAAAAGCAGACTCTGGATATGGCCATCAGCAATATTGCCCATGATATTCGGACACCTTTGACTATCGCGTCAGGCTACACGCAACAATTGATAAAAACTCCTGAAGACAAATCAGAAACCTTACAAAAAATAGCCCAACATCTTGATTTAGTTTCCAAACGTTTGGAGGCTCTCCTAGAATATCGTCGTTTGATGGAAGGGGCTGTCAAACCGAAACTGGAAGAAGTGGATCTTTCAGCTTTTATCACCAAGAAGACTCTGGCTTATTATGATGTTTTTCAGGCGGCAAATATCACGCTTGATTTTAAGGTTGAAGCTGGTCTGAAAATAAGGACTGATGAAGACTTGCTGGATCGAATTTTACAAAATCTGCTTGGAAATGTCCTAAAACATGGCAAGGAAGAAGCGCGTCTATCTTTGAGAAAGGAAAAGGGACAGCTTGTCTTAGAGATTGCAAACCTTGTCAAACAGCCCATCAAAAAAATAGAAAATCTCAGCAACCGTTTTTATTCTGAAAATCTATCAGACACCGAAGAATCCTCTGGTTTAGGACTTTATATTACTGAGGAATTATGTCATCTTCTCGGTGCAGATATGAAACTAAGCACAGATGGGCAATGGTTGTCGGTTTTCATTTACTTTTAACGAAAGAAACCTCCTCTGTAGGCTAGAGGAGGTCATTTTTTATAGACTTTTCTTTTTGAAAACTGTCAATCCACCTATATTAAAGATTACAATAACAGCTAAGCTAACTATAAGCGTGTAGAGAATTGACTCACTATTAGCAGTCATAGCATAGGAAAATTGCAAGGACAAATAGGGTAAAAATTTGATATTTGGAAAAATGATCATTGGCATAGAAAGTAAGGTAGAGCTGACCAAGTAACCAATAAATACTGCAAGATAAGAATGACTAACATAGAGGATGAAGGAAACAATAGAAAGCCAAGCAAGGAGGCAAAGGAATTGAAGGGAAATGGTTATCAGTAGATTTCCAATAAAGCCATCAGGCATAGTCCCAAATCCATTTAAGATAGTTGCTGGAATAAAGGCAATCACGAGACCGATGATGAGTTGAGAAAGTCCAATGCAAGCCAATACAAAGGCTTTGGCAAGGAAAAACTCGGTACGAGAAACACCCACTGTTAAATTATTTTTATAGAGTTTACCGATTAAATCAACTCCAAGCACGAGGCAGGCTAGGACGATGCAGAGAAAAACGAGGTTTGAACCTTGACTAGATGCGTTGATCAGGGCTTGTATACCATTCCAACCTTGGATTGGTATATCTGGTTCTTCTGTCTGGATTGCCATTAGTTGACCCGTAGCCCCAAAAACAGCCCCCATTAACATGAGTAAAAAGAGAATGAACTCTGTAATCCAGAATCCTTTGGAACGGAAAAGACGGTAAAAGTCTGCTTGAATGGTATGTATCATGATTTTTCTCCTATTGGACCAATTGAGTGAAGTATTCTTCTAGGTTTTGACGGGCATAGTAAATCTCGTCAATGGCAACATCTGCCAAGGTTAATTCTTTGAGAATCTGTTTGACATCTTGTTCCTGACCAAAGATGTGGATTTCGTTTTCAGGATTAACAACCTTGAACTGGAGCTGGATTTGTTCTTTCAATACTTGACAAGCTTTCTCTTTATCAGCTGTCTTAAGAACAATGTAATCCTCACTTAGTGTTTCAAATTCAGCTTTGCTGATTTCACGGATAACCTTGCCTTGATCTAAAATACCAAAGCGATTAGCTAGGAGATAGAGTTCTGACAAGATATGGCTAGAGATGAGAATGGTGATCCCTTTTTCTTGATTGAGCCGTTGAATCATGAGTCGAAATTCTTTGATACCGATTGGGTCGAGACCGTTGATAGGTTCATCTAAAATCAGGAAGTCTGGTTTAGATAGAAGGGCAATGGCGATACCAAGTCTTTGTTTCATTCCAAGAGAGAAATCACGAAAGAATTTTTTACCTGTATCTGCCAAACCTACATAGTCCAGCGTTTCTCGAATGACTTGATCAGCATTTGGAATATGGCGAATCATACAGTAATATTTCAGATTTTGGTAGGCTGTTAAGTGATTATGGGCCACAGGTGATTCGATCACTGAACCTACTCGAGATAGAGCCTTGCTCCACTCATTTTCCGTTTGGCTAGAGAAGAGGGAAACAGTCCCTTTATCCGCAAACAGTAGTTGCGTAATAATTTTGATTAAGGTGGTTTTCCCAGCTCCGTTCTTCCCGATAAGTCCATAAATATCTCCCTCTCTTATCGTTAGATGAAGATCCTGAAGGATAGCTTGTTTGTCAAAGTTTTTGGACAATCCATGAATATCAAGTACTGTTTTCATGATTCTCTCCTTTTGATTTATTTTGATAACTTTAGTATAAAGCATAGAAATCAAAGAAAGCTCAAGCATTTCTAAAGAGTTTCTAAAGTTTTAGGAATTCTTAAATATCAAAACCCAGTTGACACGAACTGGGCTTCTTAATTATAGAATATATTTCTCAATGGCACGCGCAACGCCGTCTTCTTCGTTGCTTGCTGTAACGGAATCCGCAAGAGATTTGACATAATCGCTGGCATTTCCCATAGCAATGCCAAGCCCTGCAAACTGGAGCATTTCGATATCGTTATTGGCATCGCCCATAGCCATGATTTCTGAGGAATCAAGCTTCAAAATCTCTGCTAGTCGAGAAAGAGCAGTAGCCTTTGTCGTACCAAGTGGCATGGCTTCATAAATGACAGGCTGTGAACGAACTCCACTAAATCGTTGACAGAGTTCCCCAGCAAAACGCTTCTCAAAATCGTCCGTTTGGCTCTCTGTCCCCAAAAACATCCCTTGGAACATACGGTACTTGCCACTAGTCGCTTCCTCAAGAGAAATTTCAGTCAGGTCTGAAAAGACCAGCTTGGCATCATTTTCAATGACTTGATTAGGTTTGCCACCGAGGACGAAATAATGTTCCTCATCAAAAAGAGTCAACTGAACATCACTTTTTTCAGCTAGGTCATAGAGGTACTCGATGTCTGCTGGACTAAGTTCTTGCCAGTCAACTAGCTCCCAATCACTGGTCTGGTGAGTTGAACAACCGTTGTTAACAATGACATATTCATTCTGGAGGTCTAGCCCCAGTTTTTTGTAGTAGGGGAGAACACCGAAAAGCGGGCGACCTGTACAAAGTACCAGTTTGACACCTTTTTCAATAGCTTGGTGAATGGCAGTGATGTGAGCTTGTGGGATTTCCTTGGCTTCATTTAGGAGGGTTCCATCCATATCCAAGGCTAGTAGTTTAATCATAAGTCTTCCTTCTTTATCTTTTGGTATTATTATAGCATATTTGGGAGAAGAAATTGATAGAAAGCTTGGGGCTAATTGATTTTACAGTTTAGGATGTTTTGATGACAATTCATGATTTGAAGAGGATATTTGGCCAAGATATGCTATACTAAAATTGTCAATGTTGCAACTAGACAAATTAAAAAACCAACTTAATATAATATTTTTTTTTGTAAGTAGGTATGAGTATCAGATTACTCAACTAATCTAAACAATAACGGAGGAAATATATCATGATTTTAATGACAAAAAATATAAATCTAACAAATGAAGAATTAGAGATGATCCAAGGTGGAGCAGATCCCTATGGTAAAGAACCTAATGGTTATTATGCTTGGCAAATGGAACCAGTATTAACTATGCCGGTTCATGGATTTTGTCCCAGAGGAACCTATGATTTAGGATATATTGGAGGAGGTAACCATCTTTGCAAAGGAAGTGCCGCGAGATTTTAAGTAAAATTTAGTAGGAATATGAAGAAACAAGGGGAGAAAACAGAGGATTTAATATGAAAAAACGGATTATTCAGATTTTACTAGCATTATCCTTAATTTTTTACAAATCAACTTGGTTTTGGGGAATTTTCAATCACCTCGCAAAGCCCTATCTACCAGCAAGTCGTGAGTTTTTTCAGATTCTACTTTTGCTGGAAAGTGGTGTTCTTTTGTCAGCAGTCATCTATCTACTAGTTTTTGCAGGAAAGAAGACTTTTCATTTCACGTGGCAGTTGAGGTACTTTATCTACCTTTTACTGGGCTACATCATTTTGTATATGTCGGACTTCCTCTTGTCTTATTTCATAACCTCGACTTCAAATCAAATCTCTTTGAATGAAACGATAGAAATGATGGGGAGACAGGAATTACCCTATTTCTTGCTCATAGCTTGCTTCATCGGCCCTATTGCTGAGGAATTGATTTATCGCGGTGTGCTTATGACAACCTTTTTCAAAAACTCGCCTTGGTACGGAGATGTCTTGCTTTCTGCTATTATTTTCGGTTATATTCATATCAATTTCGCTTTAACACCTTTTGCTTTTTTCATTTATGCTAGTGGAGGTCTCATTTTAGCTCTACTGTATCGCATGACAAAAAATCTCTACTATCCAATACTAGTTCATATTCTCATCAATATCACTGCTTTCTGGAATGTGTGGTTACTCCTATTTTCAGGAAGTTAGCTTACTAAAAAAATGTCGGAACTTTCCGGCATTTTCTTTTTTTCACAAATAGTCATCGTTTTTCTTTCCTATACTAAAGTGGTGTGTATCCAGTTATTTTTTTGAATTGATTTTGAAAATAAGATTGGCTTGAGAAAGGCAGATAGTGAAGATAGTTAAGAAGGTTAAGAAGAATAGGATGTTCTTTTTTCCTTTTTGGAAAACTTCTAAAATATGGTATAATGAAAAGATAAAGAAGTTGGGGGTAGAAGATGAACATTCAACAATTACGCTATGTTGTGGCTATTGCAAATAGCGGTACTTTCCGTGAAGCTGCTGAAAAGATGTATGTTAGTCAGCCGAGTCTGTCTATTTCTGTTCGGGATTTGGAAAAAGAATTGGGCTTTAAGATTTTCCGTCGGACCAGCTCAGGGACTTTCTTGACCCGTCGTGGTATGGAATTCTATGAAAAAGCGCAAGAATTGGTTAAAGGATTTGATATTTTTCAAAATCAGTATGCCAATCCTGAAGAAGAAAAAGATGAATTTTCCATTGCCAGTCAGCACTATGACTTCTTGCCACCAACCATTACGGCCTTTTCAGAGCGCTATCCTGATTATAAGAACTTTCGTATTTTTGAATCAACTACTGTTCAAATTTTAGACGAAGTAGCTCAGGGGCACAGTGAGATTGGGATTATCTACCTCAACAATCAAAATAAAAAGGGGATTATGCAACGCGTTGAAAAGCTAGGTCTGGAGGTCATTGAATTGATTCCCTTCCATACCCATATTTATCTCCGTGAGGGGCATCCTTTAGCCCAGAAAGAGGAATTGGTTATGGAGGATTTAGCGGATCTACCGACAGTTCGTTTCACTCAAGAGAAAGATGAGTACCTTTATTATTCAGAGAACTTTGTTGATACCAGCGCTAGCTCACAGATGTTTAATGTGACAGACCGTGCCACCTTGAATGGTATTTTGGAGCGGACGGACGCCTATGCAACAGGTTCTGGATTTTTAGATAGTGACAGTGTCAATGGCATCACAGTTATTCGTCTCAAGGATAACCTAGATAATCGCATGGTCTATGTTAAACGTGAGGAAGTGGAGCTGAGTCAGGCTGGAACTCTTTTCGTAGAAGTCATGCAAGAATATTTTGATCAGAAGAGGAAATCATGAAAAAAAGAGCAATAGTGGCAGTCATTGTACTGCTTTTGATTGGGCTGGATCAGTTGGTCAAATCCTATATCGTCCAGCAAATTCCACTGGGTGAAGTGCGTTCTTGGATTCCCAATTTTGTTAGCTTGACCTACCTGCAAAATCGAGGGGCAGCCTTTTCTATCTTACAAGATCAGCAGTTGCTATTCGCTGTCATTACTCTGGTTGTCGTGGTAGGTGCCATTTGGTATCTACATAAACACATGGAGGACTCACTCTGGATGGTCTTGGGTTTGACCTTGATTATTGCAGGTGGTCTTGGAAACTTTATTGACAGGGTGAGTCAGGGCTTTGTTGTGGATATGATCCACCTTGACTTTATCAATTTTGCAATTTTCAATGTGGCAGATAGCTATCTGACTGTTGGAGTGATTATTTTATTGATTGCAATGTTAAAAGAGGAAATAAATGGAAATTAAAATTGAAACTGGTGGCCTGCGTTTGGATAAGGCTTTGTCAGATTTGACAGAATTATCACGTAGTCTCGCGAATGAACAAATCAAATCAGGTCAGGTTTTGGTCAATGGCCAAGTCAAGAAAGCTAAATACACTGTCCAAGAGGGTGATGTCGTTACTTACCATGTGCCAGAGCCGGAGGTCTTAGAGTATGTGGCTGAGAATCTTCCGCTAGAAATCATCTACCAAGATGAGTATGTGGCTGTCGTTAACAAACCTCAGGGGATGGTTGTGCATCCGAGTGCTGGTCATACTTGTGGAACTCTGGTAAATGCCCTTATGTATCATATTAAGGACTTGTCGGGTATTAATGGAGTTCTGCGTCCAGGAATTGTTCACCGTATTGATAAGGATACATCAGGCCTTCTCATGATTGCTAAAAACGATGAGGCGCATCTAGCACTTGCTCAAGAACTCAAGGATAAAAAGTCTCTTCGCAAATATTGGGCGATTGTTCATGGAAATTTGCCCAATGATCGTGGTGTGATTGAAGCACCGATTGGCCGTAGTGAAAAAGACCGTAAGAAACAAGCTGTAACGGCTAAAGGGAAGCCTGCAGTGACTCGTTTCCACGTCTTGGAACGCTTTGGCGATTATAGCTTAGTGGAGTTGCAGCTGGAGACAGGTCGCACTCATCAGATTCGTGTCCATATGGCTTATATTGGTCATCCAGTCGCTGGTGATGAAGTCTATGGTCCTCGTAAGACACTGAAAGGGCATGGACAATTTCTTCATGCCAAGACTTTAGGTTTTACTCATCCGAGAACAGGTGAGACCTTGGAATTTACAGCAGATATCCCAGAGATTTTTAAGGAAACTTTGGAGAGATTAAGGAAGTAAGAATGAAAAAGAAATTGATTAGTTTAGCACTTGCAGGCGCTTTTTTAGGTTTGTCATGGTATGGGAATGTTCAAGCTCAAGAAAGTTCAGGAAATAAAATTCACTTTATCAATGTTCAAGAAGGTGGCAGTGATGCGATTATTCTTGAAAGCAATGGACATTTTGCCATGATTGATACAGGAGAAGATTATGATTTCCCAGATGGAAGTGATTCTCGTTATCCATGGAGAGAAGGAATTGAAACGTCTTATAAGCATGTTCTGACAGACCGTGTCTTTCGTCGTTTGAAGGAATTGGGTGTTCAAAAACTTGATTTTATTTTAGTCACTCATACTCACAGTGACCATATTGGAAATGTTGATGAATTACTGTCTACCTATCCAGTTGACCGAGTCTATCTTAAAAAATATAGTGATAGTCGTATTACTAATTCTGAACGTCTATGGGATAATCTGTACGGTTATGATAAGGTTTTACAGACTGCTTCAGAAAAAGGTGTTTCAGTTATTCAAAACATCACACAGGAAGATGCTCATTTTCAGTTTGGGGACATGGATATTCAACTCTATAACTATGAAAATGAAACTGATTCATCAGGTGAATTAAAGAAAATTTGGGATGACAATTCCAATTCCCTGATTAGTGTAGTGAAAGTCAATGGCAAGAAAATTTACCTTGGGGGCGACTTAGATAATGTGCATGGAGCGGAAGATAAGTATGGACCTCTCATTGGAAAAGTTGATTTGATGAAGTTTAATCATCACCATGATACAAACAAATCAAATACCAAGGATTTCATTAAAAATTTGAGTCCGAGTTTGATTGTTCAAACTTCGGATAGTCTACCTTGGAAAAATGGTGTTGATAGTGAGTATGTTAATTGGCTCAAAGAACGAGGAATTGAGAGGATCAACGCAGCCAGCAAAGACTATGATGCAACAGTTTTTGATATTCGAAAAGACGGTTTAGTCAATATTTCAACTTCCTACAAGCCGATTCCAAGTTTTCAAGCTGGTTGGCATAAGAGTGCATATGGAAACTGGTGGTATCAAGCGCCTGATTCTACAGGAGAGTATGCTGTCGGTTGGAATGAAATCGAAGGTGAATGGTATTACTTTAACCAAACGGGTATCTTGCTACAGAATCAATGGAAAAAATGGAACAATCATTGGTTCTATTTGACAGACTCTGGTGCTTCTTCTAAAAATTGGAAGAAAATTGATGGAATCTGGTATTATTTCAACAAAGAAAATCAGATGGAAATTGGTTGGGTAAATACTGGAGGTCAATCCTATTATTTATCAAAGGATGGCTCTATGAAGACAGGCTGGCTTCAATATAAGGGGCAATGGTATTACTTTGCTCAATCAGGAGAAATGAAAACGGGTTGGGTAAAAGATAAAGAAACCTGGTACTATATGGATTCTACTGGTATCATGAAGACAGGCGAGATAGAAGTTGCTGGTCATCATTATTATCTGGAAGATTCAGGAGCTATGAAGCAAGGTTGGCTTAAAAAGGCAAATGATTGGTATTTCTACAAGGAAGACGGTTCACGAGCTGTGGGTTGGATCAAGGACAAGGATAAATGGTACTTCTTGAAAGAAAATGGTCAATTACTTGTGAACGGTAAGACACCAGAAGGCTATACTGTTGATTCAAGTGGTGTCTGGTTGGTGGATGTTCCGGTCGAGAAATCTGCTATAATTAGAACTACAAGTAATTCAGAAATAAAAGAATCCAAAGAAGTAGTGAAAAAAGATCTTGAAAATAAAGAAACGAGTCAACATGAAAGTGTTACAAGTTCTTCAACTAGTCAAGATTTGACTTCTTCAACTTCACAAAGCTCTGAAACGAGTGCAAACAAATCGGAATCAGAACAGTAGTAAAAAAGAAGGTTTTAGGACCTTCTTTTTCCTATCAACTCTTTTCTATTTCCTGCCATTCATGTTATAATGGACAAATATAAAGAATCGGAGTGAGACTATGAAATACAAACGGATTGTCTTTAAGGTGGGGACTTCTTCTCTGACAAATGAGGATGGAAGTTTATCACGTAGTAAGGTAAAGGCTATTACCCAGCAGTTGGCTATGCTGCACGAGGTTGGTCATGAATTGATTTTGGTGTCGTCAGGTGCCATTGCTGCAGGTTTTGGGGCCTTAGGATTTAAAAAGCGTCCGACTAAGATTGCTGATAAACAGGCTTCAGCAGCGGTAGGGCAAGGGCTCTTGTTGGAAGAATACACGACCAATCTTCTCTTGCGCCAAATCGTTTCTGCACAAATCTTGCTGACCCAAGATGACTTTGTGGATAAGCGCCGTTATAAAAATGCCCATCAAGCTTTGTCGGTTTTACTTAGCCGCGGGGCGATTCCTATCATCAATGAGAATGACAGTGTCGTCATTGATGAGCTCAAGGTTGGGGACAATGACACTCTGAGTGCCCAGGTAGCGGCTATGGTCCAAGCAGACCTTTTGGTTCTCTTGACAGATGTGGACGGTCTCTATACTGGAAATCCTAATTCAGATCCAAGAGCAAAACGCTTGGAGCGAATCGAGACCATCAATCGTGAGATTATTGATATGGCCGGTGGAACAGGTTCGTCAAACGGTACTGGGGGCATGTTAACCAAAATCAAAGCAGCGACTATTGCGACAGAATCAGGAGTTCCTGTTTATATCTGCTCATCCTTGAAGGCAGATGCCATGATTGAGGCAGCTGAGGAGACCAAGGATGGTTCTTACTTTGTTGCTCAAGAGAAGGGACTTCGCACCCAGAAACAATGGCTGGCCTTCTATGCTCAGAGCCAAGGTTCTATTTGGGTTGATAAAGGGGCTGCGGAAGCTCTCTCTCAACATGGAAAGAGTCTTCTCTTATCTGGTGTTGTTGACGCAGAAGGCGCCTTTTCTTACGGTGATATTGTGACAGTATTTGACAAGGAAAGTGGAAAATCACTTGGAAAAGGGCGCGTGCAATTTGGAGCATCTGCTTTGGAGGATATGTTGCGTTCTCAAAAAGCCAAGGGTGTCTTGATTCACCGTGATGACTGGATTTCCATTACTCCTGAAATCCAACTACTCTTTACAGAATTTTAGAGGTAAACTATGGTAAGTACACAAGAACAATTTGAACAGGTACAGGCTGTTAAAAAATCGATCAACACAGCTAGTGAAGACGTGAAAAACCAAGCCTTGCTAGCCATGGCTGATCACTTAGTGGCTGCTACTGAGGAGATTTTAGCGGCAAATGCCCTCGATATGGAAGCGTCCAAGGGTAAAATCTCAGATGTGATGCTGGATCGTCTTTATTTGGATGCAGGTCGTATAGAAGCAATGGCAACTGGTATTCGTGAAGTGGTTGCTTTACCAGATCCAATCGGTGAAGTTTTAGAAACCAATCATCTTGAAAATGGTTTGGTTCTCACCAAGAAACGGGTGGCTATGGGGGTTATCGGTATTATCTATGAAAGCCGTCCAAATGTGACGTCTGATGCGGCTGCTTTGGCTCTTAAAAGTGGAAATGCAGTTGTTCTTCGTAGTGGTAAGGATGCCTATCAAACAGCCCATGCCATTGTCACAGCTTTGAAGAAGGGCTTGGAGACAACGATCATTCATCCAGATGTGATTCAACTGGTGGAAGATACCAGTCGTGAAAGCAGCTATGCCATGATGAAGGCCAAGGGCTATTTAGATCTTCTCATTCCTCGTGGAGGGGCTGGTTTGATCAATGCAGTTGTTGAAAATGCGATCGTACCTGTTATTGAGACAGGGACTGGGATTGTCCATGTCTATGTAGATAAGGATGCTGATGAAGACAAGGCTCTGTCTATTATCAACAATGCTAAAACTAGTCGTCCTTCTGTCTGCAATGCCATGGAGGTTCTACTTGTTCATGAAGACAAGGCAGCAAGTTTTCTTCCTCGCTTGGAACAAGTGCTGGTTGCAAATAGAAAAGAAGCTGGGTTGGAACCAATTCAATTCCGCTTGGATGAAAAAGCAAGCCAGTTTGTTTCAGGCCAAGCAGCTGAAGCACAAGACTTTGATACCGAGTTTTTAGACTATGTCCTAGCTGTTAAAGTTGTGAGCAGTTTAGAAGAAGCGGTTGCCCATATTGAGGCTCACAGTACCCATCATTCGGATGCGATTGTGACGGAAAATGCTGAAGTTGCAGCTTACTTTACAGATCAAGTGGACTCTGCAGCGGTTTATGTTAATGCATCAACTCGTTTCACCGATGGTGGCCAATTTGGTCTGGGTTGTGAAATGGGGATTTCAACTCAGAAACTGCACGCGCGTGGTCCAATGGGATTAAAAGAGTTGACTAGCTACAAGTATGTGGTTATGGGTGATGGTCAGATAAGGGAGTAAGAGATGAAAATTGGATTTATCGGTTTGGGGAATATGGGAGCTAGCTTGGCTAAGGCTGTTTTGCAGGCTAAGACGGGTGATGACCTTCTCCTTGCCAATCGTAGTCAAGCCAAGGTGGATGCTTTCATTGCTGACTTTGGCGGTCAGGCTTCCAGCAATGAAGAAATATTCGCAGAAGCAGATGTGATTTTTCTAGGAGTGAAGCCTGCTCAGTTCTCAGACTTGCTTTCTCAATACCATACTATCCTTGAAAAACGAGCAAGTCTTCTTTTAATCTCCATGGCAGCTGGATTGACTTTAGAAAAACTGGCTAGTCTTCTTCCAAGTCAACACCGAATAATTCGTATGATGCCAAATACCCCTGCTTCTATCGGACAAGGAGTCATTAGTTATGCCTTGTCCCCTAATTGCAGGGCTGAGGACAGTGAGCTCTTTTGTCAGCTGTTAGCCAAGGCTGGTCTCTTGGTTGAACTTGGAGAAGACTTAATCGACGCGGCGACAGGTCTTGCAGGTTGTGGGCCGGCCTTTGTCTATCTCTTTATTGAGGCTTTGGCGGATGCAGGGGTTCAGACGGGATTACCACGAGAAACAGCATTGAAAATGGCGGCTCAAACTGTGGTAGGAGCTGGACAATTGGTCCTTGAAAGTCAGCAACATCCTGGGGTCTTAAAAGACCAAGTTTGCAGCCCAGGCGGTTCGACTATCGCTGGTGTAGCAAGCCTAGAAGCGCATGCTTTTCGAGGAACGGTCATGGATGCAGTTGGTCAAGCCTACAAACGAACACAAGAACTAGGTAAATAAGAGGTGGCTTTGACTGCCTCTTTTATGGTGGTTGATACTCTTCGAAAATCTCTTCAAACTGCGTCAGCTTCCATCTGCAACCTCAAAACAGTGTTTTTAGCAACCTGCGGTTAGCTTCCTAGTTTGCTCTTTGATTTTCATTGAGTATGAAATGAGAAGACAAAAAGATTGTCACAAACCCCTATTTTTTTGATAGAATAGAAGTAGTAAAAAAGAAATGAGTTAGACATGTCAAAAGGATTTTTAGTCTCTCTTGAGGGACCAGAGGGAGCAGGAAAGACCAGTGTTTTAGAGGCTCTGCTACCAATTTTAGAGGAAAAAGGGGTAGAGGTGCTGACGACCCGTGAACCTGGCGGGGTCTTGATTGGGGAGAAGATTCGGGAAGTAATTTTGGATCCAAGTCATACTCAGATGGATGCGAAGACAGAGTTGCTTCTTTATATTGCTAGTCGCAGACAGCACTTGGTGGAAAAAGTTCTTCCAGCACTTGAAGCTGGCAAGTTGGTCATTATGGATCGCTTCATCGATAGTTCTCTTGCCTATCAGGGATTTGGTCGTGGCTTGGATATTGACGCCATTGATTGGCTCAATCAGTTTGCGACAGATGGACTCAAACCCGATTTGACACTCTATTTTGATATTGAGGTGGAAGAAGGACTGGCTCGCATTGCTGCTAATAGCAATCGCGAGGTCAATCGTTTGGACTTGGAAGGCTTGGACTTGCATAAAAAAGTTCGACAAGGCTATCTTTCTCTTCTGGATAAAGAAGGAAATCGCATTGTCAAGATCGATGCTAGTCTCCCTTTGGAGCAGGTTGTGGAAACTACCAAGGCTGTCTTGTTTGACAGAATGGGCTTGGCCAAATGAAACAAGATCAACTAAAGGCTTGCCAACCAGCCCAGTTTGACCGCTTTGTCCGTATCTTGGAGCAAGACCAGCTCAATCATGCCTACCTCTTTTCAGGTTTCTTTGGAAGCTTGGAAATGGCGCAATTTTTGGCTAAAAGTCTCTTTTGCACGGATAAAGTAGGTGTTTTACCATGTGAGAAATGCCGAAATTGTAAGCTGATTGAACAGGGAGAATTTCCCGATGTCACTTTGATTAAGCCAGTCAATCAGGTCATTAAGACAGAACGCATTCGGGAATTGGTGGGACAGTTTTCTCAAGCAGGGCTTGAAAGCCAGCAGCAGGTCTTTATCATTGAGCAAGCTGAGAAAATGCATCCCAACGCAGCCAATTCTCTGCTCAAGGTCATCGAAGAACCCCAGAGTGAGGTTTATATTTTCTTCTTGACTAGCGATGAGGAAAAGATGTTGCCGACAATCCGAAGTCGGACCCAGATTTTCCACTTTAAAAAACAAGAAGAGAAACTCATCTTACTCTTAGAACAAATGGGACTGGTTAAGAAAAAAGCAACTCTCTTAGCCCAGTTTAGTCAATCGCGATCTGAAGCAGAAAAGTTAGCCAATCAGGCAAGCTTTTGGACCTTGGTTGATGAAAGTGAACGCCTGCTGACTTGGTTAGTAGCTAAGAAAAAAGAAAGTTATCTTCAAGTAGCCAAATTAGCTAGCTTGGCAGATGACAAGGAAAAACAAGATCAGGTTTTACGGATTCTTGAAGTCCTCTGTGGGCAGGACCTTTTACAAGTAAGAGTAAGGGTGATTCTACAAGATTTGCTAGAAGCTAGAAAAATGTGGCAAGCTAATGTCAGCTTTCAAAATGCCATGGAATATCTGGTCTTGAAAGAAATATAAACTCAAAAATGAACGATAAAGAAAGGAAAGGGCTGTTTTATGGACAAAAAAGAATTATTTGACGCGCTGGATGATTTTTCCCAACAGTTATTGGTAACCTTGGCCGATGTGGAAGCCATCAAGAAAAATCTCAAGAGCCTGGTAGAGGAAAATACAGCTCTTCGTTTGGAAAATAGTAAGTTGCGCGAACGCTTGGGTGAGGTGGAAGCAGACGCTCCTGTCAAGGCTAAGCATGTTCGTGAAAGTGTCCGTCGCATTTATAAAGATGGTTTTCACGTATGTAATGATTTTTATGGACAACGTCGAGAGCAGGATGAGGAATGTATGTTCTGTGACGAGTTGTTGTACAGGGAGTAGGCATGCAGATTCAAAAAAGTTTTAAGGGGCAGTCTCCCTATGGCAAGCTTTACCTAGTGGCAACGCCGATTGGTAATTTAGATGATATGACCTTTCGAGCTATTCAGACCTTGAAAGAAGTGGACTGGATTGCTGCTGAGGACACGCGCAATACAGGTCTATTGCTCAAGCATTTTGACATTTCGACCAAGCAGATCAGTTTTCATGAGCACAATGCCAAGGAAAAAATTCCTGATTTGATTGGTTTCTTGAAAGCAGGGCAAAGCATTGCTCAGGTATCCGATGCGGGTCTGCCTAGCATCTCAGACCCTGGTCATGATTTGGTTAAGGTAGCGATTGAGGAAGAAATTGCGGTTGTCACTGTTCCAGGTGCCTCTGCAGGGATTTCTGCCTTGATTGCCAGTGGTTTAGCGCCACAGCCACATATCTTTTACGGCTTTTTACCGAGAAAATCAGGCCAGCAAAAGCAATTTTTCGACTCGAAAAAAGACTATCAAGAAACCCAGATTTTCTATGAATCTCCTCATCGTGTGGCAGATACGTTGGAAAATATGCTAGAAGTCTACGGCGACCGATCGGTCGTCTTGGTCAGAGAATTGACCAAAATCTATGAAGAATACCAAAGAGGTACCATTTCTGAATTGCTGGAAAGCATTGCTGAAACGCCACTCAAGGGAGAATGCCTTATCATTGTTGAAGGTGCCAGTCAGGATGTGGAAGAAAAAGACGAGGAGGACTTGTTCTTAGAAATCCAAGCCCGTATCCAGCAAGGTATGAAGAAAAATCAAGCTATCAAGGAAGTAGCTAAGTTTTACCAATGGAATAAGAGCCAGCTCTACGCAGCCTACCATGACTGGGAAGAAAATCAAGAAAATGACTAAACAGGGAAGTTTGCCTTCTTCCCTTTTTTTGTTATACTAGTAGAAGAAAAAAATAGAAAGATTTGTGGGAGTGAAAAAGTCCGGGGGACTTTTTCAGCCTGAGCCAAGAAACTCGAAAGCGAGGAAAGTCCAGTGGACTTTTTCAGCCTGAGCCAAGAAACTCGAGAGCGAAGTAAGTCCGGGGGACTTTTTCAGCCTGAGCCAGGAAATTTGAAAGCGAAGTAAGTTCTGTGGACTTTTTCATCCTGAGCCAAGAAATTCGAAAGCTCTTAAGTCCGATTGGCTTTTTCAATGTGAACCTTGTCTTCACACTCCCAAAGAGGTATTAGTGTCGTGTCTCAATCTTATATCAATGTTATCGGTGCTGGTTTGGCAGGTTCTGAAGCAGCCTACCAAATTGCAGAACGTGGTATTCCAGTTAAACTTTATGAAATGCGTGGTGTCAAGTCAACACCTCAACACAAAACAGATAATTTTGCAGAGTTAGTTTGTTCTAATTCCTTGCGTGGGGATGCCTTGACTAATGCTGTTGGTCTCCTCAAGGAAGAAATGCGTCGCTTGGGTTCTGTTATCTTGGAATCTGCTGAAGCAACTCGTGTTCCTGCAGGAGGAGCGCTTGCGGTGGACCGTGATGGTTTCTCCCAAATGGTGACCGAAAAAGTGGCCAACCACCCCTTGATTGAAGTGGTGCGTGATGAAATTACAGAATTGCCGACGGATGTTATTACGGTTGTTGCTACTGGGCCTTTGACCAGCGATGCTCTGGCTGAGAAGATTCATGACCTTAATGATGGCGATGGTTTCTATTTCTACGATGCGGCAGCGCCTATTATCGATGTCAACACTATCGATATGAGCAAGGTTTATCTCAAGTCTCGTTATGATAAGGGAGAAGCCGCTTATCTCAACGCTCCCATGACCAAGCAGGAGTTTATGGATTTCCATGAAGCCTTGGTCAATGCAGAAGAAGCACCGCTCAATTCCTTTGAAAAAGAAAAGTACTTTGAAGGCTGTATGCCTATCGAAGTTATGGCCAAACGTGGCATTAAAACTATGCTTTATGGTCCTATGAAACCAGTCGGTTTGGAGTATCCAGACGACTACACAGGACCTCGTGATGGAGAATTTAAAACACCTTATGCGGTTGTGCAACTTCGTCAGGATAATGCAGCTGGTAGCCTATACAATATTGTTGGTTTTCAGACCCACCTCAAATGGGGAGAACAAAAGCGTGTCTTCCAAATGATTCCAGGTCTTGAAAATGCCGAGTTTGTCCGTTATGGTGTTATGCATCGCAATTCTTACATGGATTCACCAAATCTTCTTGAGCAGACTTACCGTTCTAAGAAACAACCAAATCTCTTCTTTGCTGGTCAGATGACGGGTGTGGAAGGCTATGTTGAGTCCGCAGCGTCAGGATTAGTTGCGGGTATTAACGCTGCTCGTCTCTTCAAGGGAGAAAGCGAGGCTATTTTCCCAGAGACAACAGCGATTGGAAGTCTGGCTCATTACATCACCCATGCTGACAGCAAACATTTCCAACCAATGAATGTCAATTTTGGGATTATCAAGGAGTTGGAAGGCGAACGTATTCGTGATAAGAAGGCTCGTTATGAAAAAATTGCAGAGCGTGCCCTTAGTGACTTAGAGGAATTTTTAACGGTCTAATTTTTTTGAAAGAATTGCTCATGATACTATAAAAATCTTAGAAATTGTGATAAAATAGGTAGGATAAAAGAAGGAGAGTGAAAATGGCGAATCCCAAGTATAAACGTATTTTAATCAAGTTATCAGGTGAAGCCCTTGCCGGTGAACGTGGCGTAGGGATTGATATCCAAACAGTTCAAACAATCGCAAGAGAGATTCAAGAAGTTCATAGCTTAGGTATCGAAATTGCCCTTGTTATTGGTGGAGGAAATCTCTGGCGTGGAGAACCTGCTGCAGAGGCAGGAATGGACCGCGTTCAGGCAGATTACACAGGAATGCTTGGGACTGTTATGAATGCTCTTGTGATGGCAGATTCATTGCAACAAGTTGGGGTTGATACACGTGTGCAAACAGCTATTGCCATGCAACAAGTGGCAGAGCCTTATGTCCGTGGACGTGCCCTTCGTCATCTTGAAAAAGGCCGTATCGTTATCTTTGGTGCTGGAATTGGTTCACCTTACTTCTCAACAGATACAACAGCGGCCCTTCGTGCAGCTGAAATCGAAGCGGATGCTATCCTTATGGCTAAAAATGGCGTAGATGGTGTTTACAATGCCGATCCTAAGAAGGACAAGACAGCTGTTAAATTTGAAGAATTGACTCACCGTGACGTTATCAATAAAGGTCTTCGTATCATGGACTCAACAGCTTCAACCCTCTCAATGGACAACGACATTGACTTGGTTGTCTTTAACATGAACCAACCAGGTAACATCAAACGTGTCGTATTTGGCGAAAATATCGGAACAACAGTTTCAAATAATATTGAAGAAAAGGAATAAGAAAGATTATGGCTAACGCAATTATTGAAAAAGCTAAAGAGAGAATGACCCAATCTCACCACTCACTTGCTCGTGAATTTGGTGCTATCCGTGCCGGTCGTGCTAATGCAAGTTTGCTCGACCGTGTACATGTAGAATACTATGGAGTAGAGACTCCTCTTAACCAAATCGCTTCAATTACGATTCCAGAAGCGCGTGTTTTGTTGGTGACACCATTTGATAAGTCTTCATTGAAAGACATCGAACGTGCTTTGAACGCTTCTGATCTTGGTATCACACCAGCTAACGATGGTTCTGTGATTCGCTTGGTTATCCCAGCTCTAACAGAAGAAACTCGTCGTGATCTTGCTAAAGAAGTGAAGAAGGTCGGTGAGAGTGCTAAAGTGGCTGTCCGCAATATCCGTCGCGATGCTATGGATGAAGCTAAGAAACAAGAGAAAGCAAAAGAAATCACTGAAGACGAATTGAAGACTCTTGAAAAAGACATTCAAAAAGTAACAGACGATGCTGTTAAACACATCGACGACATGACTGCCAACAAAGAGAAAGAACTTTTGGAAGTCTAAGAAATAAACAGAAAAACTCAGTTGGCATTGCTGGCTGAGTTTTATTCGAAAGAAGGAAATATGAATACAAATCTTGCAAGTTTTATCGTTGGACTGATCATCGATGAAAATGACCGTTTTTACTTTGTGCAAAAGGATGGTCAAACCTATGCTCTTGCTAAGGAAGAGGGTCAGCATACAGTAGGGGATACGGTTAAAGGTTTTGCCTACACGGATATGAAGCAAAAACTCCGCTTGACCACTCTAGAAGTGACTGCAACTCAGGACCAATTTGGTTGGGGCCGTGTTACAGAGGTTCGTAAGGACTTGGGTGTCTTTGTGGATACAGGCCTTCCTGACAAGGAAATCGTTGTGTCGCTCGATATTCTCCCTGAGCTCAAGGAACTCTGGCCTAAGAAGGGCGACCAACTCTACATCTGTCTTGAAGTGGACAAGAAAGACCGTATCTGGGGACTCTTGGCCTATCAAGAAGACTTTCAACGTCTGGCTCGTCCTGCCTACAACAACATGCAGAACCAAAACTGGCCAGCCATTGTTTACCGTCTCAAGCTGTCAGGAACTTTTGTTTACCTGCCAGAAAATAACATGCTTGGTTTTATCCATCCTAGCGAACGCTACGCAGAGCCACGTTTGGGGCAAGTGTTGGATGCGCGTGTCATTGGTTTCCGTGAAGTGGACCGCACTCTGAACCTCTCCCTCAAACCTCGTTCTTTTGAGATGTTGGAAAATGATGCTCAGATGATTTTGACTTACTTGGAAAGCAATGGCGGTTTCATGACCTTAAATGATAAGTCATCTCCAGACGACATCAAGGCAACCTTTGGCATTTCTAAAGGTCAGTTCAAGAAAGCACTCGGTGGTTTGATGAAGGCTGGTAAAATCAAGCAAGACCAGTTTGGGACAGAGTTGATTTAGGGTGGCTTATGAGAAAATCATTTTACATTTGGCTCATGACCGAGCGAAATCCTAAAAGTAACAGTCCCAAAGCTATCTTGGCAGACCTAGCTTTTGAGGAGTCAGCCTTCCCAAAACACACAGATGATTTTGATGAGGTCAGTCGATTTTTGGAGGAACATGCCAGTTTCTCTTTTAACCTAGGAGACTTTGACAGCATTTGGCAAGAATATTTAGAACACTAGACTTTATTCATTAGGTTTGGGCTAGTAATTTATCCATCCCTTTGCTATAATAAAAAGAAATAAAAGGATTAGAGAGGTTCTTTATTTGAAGGAACATTCAATTGACATTCAACTGAGTCATCCAGATGACCTGTTTCATCTTTTTGGTTCCAATGAACGCCATCTTCGTTTGATGGAAGAAGAGCTTGATGTGGTGATTCATGCTCGTACGGAGATTGTCCAAGTTTTGGGAGAAGAGGCTGCCTGTGAGGAAACCCGTCAGGTTATTCAGGCTTTGATGGTCTTGGTCAATCGTGGGATGACCGTTGGCACGCCAGATGTGGTGACTGCGATTAGCATGGTCAAAAACGATGAAATCGACAAGTTTGTCGCCCTTTATGAAGAAGAAATCATCAAAGATAATACAGGAAAGCCTATCCGTGTCAAAACACTGGGTCAAAAACTTTATGTGGACAGTGTCAAACAGCATGATGTAACCTTTGGAATTGGGCCCGCAGGGACAGGGAAGACCTTTCTTGCAGTTACTTTGGCCGTGACTGCCCTTAAACGTGGTCAGGTCAAGCGGATTATCCTAACTCGTCCAGCGGTGGAAGCAGGAGAGAGTCTAGGCTTTCTTCCGGGTGATCTCAAGGAGAAGGTAGATCCTTACCTTCGACCTGTTTATGATGCCTTGTATCAGATTCTGGGAAAAGACCAAACGACTCGTCTCATGGAGCGTGAAATCATTGAGATTGCACCTCTTGCCTACATGCGTGGACGAACCTTGGATGATGCTTTTGTCATTCTCGATGAGGCGCAAAATACGACCATCATGCAGATGAAGATGTTTTTGACTCGTTTAGGCTTTAATTCTAAGATGATTGTCAATGGAGATATCAGCCAGATTGACCTGCCACGTAATGTCAAGTCCGGTTTGATTGATGCCCAAGAAAAGCTCAAGAACATTCACCAGATTGACTTTGTTCATTTTTCAGCTAAGGATGTGGTTCGCCATCCAGTCGTCGCTCAGATTATCCGAGCCTATGAACCAGCACCGATTAAAAATGAAGAGCGTGAAGAATTAGATCCTCAACCTCTATCTGAAGGATAGTTATTTTGTACTTAAAGTTATCTCAATACTAAGTATAAATTTGCTTTTTAAATGTTTCATTCAATATCCCTATATTAGTTAGAAACTTTTCAAGTAGAAGAAACGTATGGAATCAATCTTTTTAAAACTAGCTCAGTATCCAATAGTGGAGACTGAGCGTTTATTGCTTAGACCTGTAACCTTGGATGATGCAGAAGCAATGTTTGCCTACGCCTCGGACAGAGAAAATACGCGCTACACTTTTCCAACAAATCAAAGCTTGGAAGAAACCAAGAATAACATTGCTCAGTTCTACTTGGCCAATCCCTTGGGACGGTGGGGAATAGAACTAAAAAGCAATGGCAAATTTATCGGAACCATTGACTTGCACAAGATTGATCCTGTTCTTAAGAAGGCAGCTATTGGCTATATTATCAATAAAAAGTATTGGAATCAAGGATTGACGACAGAAGCCAATCGTGCTGTAATTGAGCTAGCTTTTGAGAAGATAGGGATGAATAAGTTGATTGCCCTTCATGATAAGGACAATCCTGCATCTGGAAAGGTCATGGAGAAATCAGGCATGCGTTTTTCCCATGCAGAACCATATGCTTGTATGGACCAGCATGAAGAAGGCCGAATCGTTACAAGAGTTCATTATGTCTTGACTAAGGAAGACTATTTTGCAAATAAATAAGCAGTTGAGAAGAAATTTTCAACTGTTTTTTCTTCCTCTTACGAATAATCTAAGAGAGGAGAAAATATGGAAGCAATTATCGAGAAAATCAAAGAGTATAAAATCATTGTCATCTGTACTGGTCTGGGCTTGCTTGTTGGCGGATTTTTCCTGCTAAAACCAGCTCCACAAACACCTGTAAAAGAAACGAATTTACAGGCAGAAGTTGCAGCTGTTTCCAAGGATTCATTGACCGAAAAGGAAGTGAAGAAGGAAGAGAAGGAAGAACCCCTTGAACAAGATCTAATCACAGTAGATGTGAAGGGTGCTGTTAAATCGCCAGGGATTTATGACTTGCCAGTAGGTAGTCGAGTTAATGATGCGGTTCAAAAGGCTGGTGGCTTGACAGAGCAAGCAGACAGCAAATCGCTCAATCTAGCTCAGAAAGTTAGTGATGAGGATCTGGTTTACGTTCCATCCAAGGGAGAAGAAGTAGCTGGTCAACAGGCAGGTTCTGGAGCGCCTTCTTCAACAAGCAAGGAAAAGAAGGTCAATCTCAACAAGGCCAGTCTGGAGGAACTCAAGCAGGTCAAGGGACTGGGTGGTAAACGAGCTCAGGATATTATCGACCATCGTGAGGCAAATGGTAAATTCAAGTCGATTGATGAACTTAAGAAGGTCTCTGGCATTGGTGCTAAGACCATAGAAAAGCTAAAAGACTATGTTACAGTGGATTAAGAATTTCCCCCTTCCCCTAATCTATCTGAGTTTTCTATTGCTCTGGATTTACTACGCCATTTTCTCATCATCTTATCTCGCATTGCTAGGTTTTGTTTTTCTGCTAGTCTGTGTCTTTATCCAATTTCCTTGGAAATCAGCAAGCAGAGTTCTAGTGATTTGTGGAATCTTTGGTTTCTGGTTTCTGTTTCAAAATTGGCAACAGAGTCAAGCGAGTCAAAATTTGGCGGATTCTATTGAAAGGGTACGGATTTTGCCTGACACTATTAAGGTCAATGGTGATAGTCTGTCCTTTCGTGGCAAGTCTGATGGACGCATTTTTCAAGTTTATTATAAACTTCAATACGAGAATGAAAAAGAGCAATTTCAAGCCTTAACCGACCTTCATGAGATAGGATTAGAAGGAAAACTTTCGGAGCCAGAAGGGCAGAGAAATTTTGGTGGCTTTAATTACCAATCCTATCTGAAGACTCAGGGAATTTACCAGACTCTCAATATCAAAAAAATACAGTCACTTCAAAAGGTTGGCAGTTGGGATATAGGTGAAAACCTGTCCAGTTTACGCCGTAAGGCTGTGGTTTGGATTAAGACACATTTTCCAGACCCTATGCGCAATTACATGACGGGGCTCTTGTTAGGGCATCTGGATACAGACTTTGAGGAGATGAATGAGCTTTATTCCAGTCTAGGAATTATCCACCTTTTTGCCTTATCAGGCATGCAGGTAGGATTTTTCATGGATGGCTTTAAGAAACTTCTCTTGCGATTGTGCTTGACCCAAGAAAAGTTGAAATGGCTGACTTATCCCTTTTCCCTTATCTATGCAGGTCTGACAGGATTTTCAGCTTCGGTCATTCGCAGTCTTTTGCAAAAGTTACTGGCTCAACATGGTGTTAAGGGCTTGGATAATTTTGCCTTGACTGTGCTTGTCCTCTTTATCGTTATGCCTAACTTTTTCCTGACGGCAGGAGGAGTTTTGTCCTGCGCCTATGCTTTTATCCTGACCATGACCAGCAAAGAAGAGGAGGGGCTCAAGGCTGTTGCCAGAGAAAGTTTAGTCATTTCTTTGGGTATATTACCCATTTTATCCTTCTATTTTGCAGAATTTCAGCCTTGGTCTATCCTTTTGACCTTTGTCTTTTCCTTTCTATTTGACTTGGTCTTCTTACCGCTCTTGTCTATTTTATTTGCCCTTTCCTTTCTCTATCCAGTCATTCAGCTTAATTTTCTTTTTGAGTGGTTGGAGGGGATTATTCGCCTGGTATCGCAGGTGGCAAGCAGGCCGCTTGTACTTGGACAACCCAATGCATGGCTTTTAATCTTATTGTTAATTTCCTTGTCTTTGGTCTATGATTTGAGGAAAAATTTCAAAAGAGTATCTGGCTTCAGCTTACTTATTGTGGGTCTTTTTTTCTTGACCAAGCATCCACCGGAAAATGAAATTACCATACTGGATGTGGGGCAAGGCGAAAGTATTTTCCTACGGGATATAACTGGGAAAACCATTCTCATAGATGTGGGAGGTAAGGCAGAATCTAGTAAGAAAATAGAAAAATGGCAAGAAAAGGCGAAAACTAGCAATGCCCAGCGAACCTTGATTCCCTATCTCAAAAGTCGAGGAGTAGCCAAGATTGACCAGCTGATTTTGACCAATACGGACAAGGAGCATGTTGGAGATTTGTTGGAGGTGACCAAGGCTTTTCATGTAGGCGAAATTTTAGTGTCAAAAGGTAGTTTGAAACAGAAGGAATTTGTAGCGGAACTAGAGACTACTAAAACCAAGGTGCGTAGTGTGATAGTGGGAGAGAATTTGCCAATTTTTGGAAGTCAGTTAGAGGTCTTATCTCCAAGGAAAATTGGAGATGGAGGTCATGAAGATTCCATAGTTCTGTATGGGAAACTCTTGGATAAGCACTTTCTTTTCACAGGAAATTTGGAGGAGAAAGGAGAGAAGGACTTGCTGAAGCACTATCCTGACCTAGAGGTGGATGTTTTGAAAGCTAGCCAACATGGCTCTAAAAAATCATCAAGTTCAGCCTTTCTAGAGCAGCTCAAACCAGAGCTTACTCTTATCTCAGTTGGAAAGAACAATCGAACGAAACTACCTCATCAGGAAACTTTGACACGACTGGAAGGTATCAATAGCAAAGTTTACCGAACTGACCAGCAAGGAGCTATACGCTTTAAAGGTTGGAAAAATTGGAAAATCGAAAGTGTTCGATAGGAAGGACAAATATTATATATTAGTAAAATGAACTAAAAATCTGTTGCATAATAATGATAAAAACGATATAATGAAAACGTATTCAATGTTAATGATATAAAACCATTAAAAATTAGTAAAAATCGTTTAATTAGTTAGTTTATGATCTATTGGTCTTTTTCAGTCCAGTGTATCTGCTGTGAGCGTTCTTAAAACTTATCGGGTTCTTAAAACTTATCGGTATGATTGGAATATCTACTATAAGTCTAGTATGAATTACCACAGATATAGCTATATTGACGTTCTGTTATGATCTCGTTATTATAGCTATTCTGAGTATAAAGTTGATGGTGGCTGTAATTACAATCGTTATGAGGTACTAAACTACTACAGCGGAGGCTATTAATTCTTAAAGAGTGAGAAAAAGGAGGGCTAGATATGTTGCAGCTTACTCATGTGACCTTAAAAACGCGACAAGTCATCTTACAAGATGTTGATTTTACATTTGAAAAGGGTAGGATTTATGGTATTCTTGCTATCAATGGTTCTGGAAAGACAACACTGTTCCGCGCCATTAGCAATTTAATTCCTATAAGTAGCGGAAATATCTCAGTCTCTCCTTCTTTGTTTTATTATGAGAGTATTGAATGGCTGGATGGAAACTTAAGTGGGATGGACTATCTTCGCCTTATCAAAAACATCTGGAAGTCAGGGCTGAACTTGGGGGATGAAATTGCCTATTGGGAAATGTCTGACTATATCAACCTTCCCATTCGCAAGTATTCCTTAGGTATGAAGCAACGCTTGGTGATTGCCATGTATTTCCTTAGTCAGGCGAAATGCTGGCTCATGGATGAGATTACAAATGGCTTAGATGAGTATTATCGTCAGAAGTTTTTTGATAGGCTAGCACAAATCGATAGACAAGAACAGCTGGTTCTTTTAAGTTCCCACTATAAGGAAGAGTTGCTTGATGTCTGCGATAGAGTAGTAACCATTCATCAGGGGCAAATAGAAGAGGTTTAGTTTATGAAAGATGTTAGTCTATTTTTATTAAAAAAAGTTTTCAAAAGTCGCTTAAACTGGATTATCTTAGCTTTATTTGTATCTGGACTCGGTGTTACCTTTTATTTTAATAGTCAGACTGCAAACTCCGTCAGCTTGGAGAGCGAGTTGGAAACCCGTCTTGTAAAAGATGAGAGAGTCATCAATGAATATGAAGAGGAACTCTCCCAAATTTCTGATACCAACTCGGAGGAATACCAGATTGCTAAAATTAATTTAGAATCGCAAAAAAATCTTTTGACTCAAAAGAAAGAAATTCTGGATTTGTTAAAAGAAGGACGCTGGAAAGAAGCCTACTATTTGCAGTGGCAAGATGAAGAGAAGAATTATGAAGTTATGTCAAATCAACCGACTGCTAGCTCTGACTTTAAAATGGCGGTTGACCGCCAACGAAAGATTTACCAAGCCCTGTATCCCTTGAATATAAAAGCACATACTTTGGAGTTTCCGACCCACGGGATTGATCAGATTGTTTGGATTTTAGAGGCTATCATCCCAAGCTTGTTTGTGGTTGCTATTATTTTTATGCTAACGCAACTATTTGCAGAAAGATATCAAAATCATCTGGATACAGCTCAATTATATCCTTTTTCAAAAGTGGCATTTGCCATGTCCTCCCTTGGAGTTGGAGTGGGCTATGTAACTGTGCTGTTTATCGGAATCAGCGGATTTTCTTTTCTAGTGGGAAGTCTGATAAGTGGTTTTGGACAGTTAGATTATCCCTACCCGATTTATAGCTTAGTGAATCAAGAGGTAACTATTGGAAAGATACAAGATGTGTTATTTCCTGGCTTGTTCTTAGCTTTCTTATCCTTTATCGTCATTGTGGAAGTAGTGTACTTGATTGCTTACTTTTTCAAGCAAAAAATGCCTGTCCTTTTTCTTTCACTCATTGGGATTGTTGGCTTATTGTTTGGCATCCAAACAATTCAGCCTCTTCAAAGGATTGCACATCTGATTCCCTTTACTTACTTGCGTTCAGTGGAGATTTTGTCTAGAAGATTACCTAAGCAAATTGATAATGTCAATCTGAATTGGGGTATGGGGCTGGTCTTACTTCCTTGTCTGATTATCCTTTTGTTAGTGGGGATTCTATTTATCGAAAGATGGGGAAGTTCAGGGAAAAAGGAAGTTTTTAATAGATTCTAGCTTTCCTATACGGAAAATAAGTAAAAACTAACATAGAGAGGGAATCAACTTGATTCTCTCTTTTTGATTCGAAAACCAAGCCAAAATATAAACACAAACTTTTCAAAAAAAATAACTTTTTATCTTGACAAGGGCTAGAAAACTTGGTATCATATAAAAGTTGAGAAAAGCAGAAGTGAGAGCTTCTCGCCTTGTGACATTAAGTTGCCTGGTCCTACGGATGAAAAGTTTCTAAGAAACGCTATCATAACGTGCGGGCTTGTATATTTACGAGTCCGCTATTGTTTTTCTCTAATAAAACAAAAGAGGTGAAAACCATAGCAAAGCAAGACTTATTCATCAATGATGAGATTCGTGTACGTGAAGTTCGCTTGATTGGTCTTGAAGGAGAACAGCTAGGCATCAAGCCACTCAGTGAAGCGCAAGCTTTGGCTGATAACGCTAATGTTGACCTAGTATTGATTCAACCCCAAGCCAAACCGCCTGTTGCAAAAATTATGGACTACGGTAAGTTCAAATTTGAGTACCAGAAGAAGCAAAAAGAACAACGTAAAAAACAAAGTGTTGTTACTGTGAAAGAAGTTCGTCTAAGTCCAACTATTGACAAGGGTGACTTTGATACAAAACTTCGCAATGCACGCAAATTCCTTGAAAAAGGAAATAAAGTTAAGGTATCTATTCGCTTTAAGGGTCGTATGATTACCCATAAAGAGATTGGTGCAAAAGTTTTAGCCGAGTTTGCTGAAGCAACTCAAGATATTGCCATCATCGAACAACGTGCTAAAATGGATGGACGTCAAATGTTCATGCAATTGGCGCCAGCGACTGACAAAAAATAATTGTCAGAAAGTTAAATAAAGGAGAAAAAATCATGCCAAAACAAAAAACACACCGCGCATCAGCTAAACGTTTCAAACGTACAGGTTCTGGTGGACTTAAACGTTTCCGTGCTTACACTTCTCACCGTTTCCACGGAAAAACTAAGAAACAACGTCGTCATCTTCGTAAAGCATCTATGGTGCATTCAGGAGATTACAAACGTATCAAAGCAATGCTTACTCGCTTGAAATAATAGCCTAACAGTAAGTAAACAATTCTAGGAAATATTTGGAGGAAATAAAACATGGCACGTGTTAAAGGTGGCGTTGTATCACGCAAACGTCGTAAACGTATTCTTAAATTAGCAAAAGGTTACTATGGAGCTAAACACATCTTGTTCCGTACTGCAAAAGAACAAGTAATGAACTCTTACTACTATGCATACCGTGACCGTCGTCAGAAAAAACGTGACTTCCGCAAATTGTGGATCACTCGTATCAACGCGGCAGCTCGTATGAACGGACTTTCATACTCACAATTGATGCATGGTTTGAAATTGGCTGAGATCGAAGTTAACCGTAAAATGCTTGCTGACTTGGCTGTTAACGATGCAGCAGCTTTCACAGCTCTTGCAGATGCAGCTAAAGCAAAACTTGGTAAATAATAACTGATAAGACTGGAACAGGATTGTCCCAGTCTTTTTAAAAATAAAGGAGAAAAATATGGCTTCAAAAATGCTACACACTTGCTTGCGAGTAGAAAATCTTGAAAAATCAATTGCATTTTATCAAGATGCTTTTGGATTTAAAGAATTGCGTCGCAGAGATTTTCCAGATCATGCCTTCACGATTGTCTATCTAGGACTTGAGGGTGACGACTATGAGTTGGAGTTGACTTATAACTACGATCACGGTCCTTATGTGGTTGGAGATGGATTTGCCCATATCGCCCTCAGTACACCTGATCTTGAGGCGCTTCATCAAGAGCATAGTGCCAAAGGCTATGAAGTGACTGAGCCAAATGGTCTACCAGGAACTGCACCTAACTATTACTTTATCAAAGACCCTGATGGCTACAAGGTCGAAGTCATTCGTGAAAAATAATCTCGTGAGGTCAAGTAGAATGTTCGTTTTCTACTTGACTTTTTTTAGCTGAAAGAGTATACTAATAAAAATTTAACCTTTAAGGGGAGTCCAGAGAGACTCACAAGGTGTCAGATAAAAGAATAGTACAATTTTCTAGAGGAGACTTTTTGAGTGTGCTCTCTTCTGTTGTATGATTTTAACTGAGACCTTGCACTAGCAAGGTCTTTTCTTTGTCTGGTCCCCTTAAAATTTAAGGAGGAAAAGTCATGAATCCCACATGTAAGAAACGTTTGGGTGCAATTCGATTGGAAACCATGAAGGTGGTTGCACAGGAGGAAATTGCGCCAGCAATCTTTGAATTAGTCCTAGAAGGGGAAATGGTTGAAGCCATGCGAGCAGGCCAATTTCTTCATCTGCGTGTGCCTGATGACGCCCATCTCTTGCGTCGTCCTATTTCGATTTCGTCTATTGATAAGGTTAAGAAGCAGTGTCACCTCATTTATCGAATTGAAGGTGCTGGGACAGCTATTTTCTCAACCTTAAGTCAGGGAGATACTCTTGATGTGATGGGGCCTCAGGGAAATGGTTTTGACTTGTCTGACCTTGATGAGCAGAGTCAGGTACTCCTTGTTGGTGGGGGGATTGGTGTCCCACCCTTGCTTGAGGTGGCTAAGGAATTGCATGCGCGTGGTGTGAAAGTAGTGACAGTTCTCGGTTTTGCTAATAAGGATGCTGTTATTTTAGAGACGGAATTAGCTCAATATGGGCAGGTCTTTGTAACGACAGATGATGGTTCTTATGGTATCAAGGGAAATGTTTCCGTTGTTATCAAGGATTTAGACAATCAATTTGATGCTGTTTACTCATGTGGGGCGCCTGGAATGATGAAGTATATCAATCAAACCTTTTATGATCATCCAAGAGCCTATCTATCTCTGGAATCTCGTATGGCTTGTGGGATGGGAGCTTGTTATGCCTGCGTCCTAAAAGTACCAGAAAGCGAGACGGTCAGCCAACGCGTCTGTGAAGATGGTCCTGTTTTCCGCACAGGAACAGTTGTATTATAAGGAGAAAATTATGACTAGAAATCGTTTACAAGTTTCTCTACCAGGCTTGGATTTGAAAAATCCGATTATTCCAGCATCAGGCTGTTTTGGTTTTGGTCAAGAGTATGCCAAGTACTATGATTTAGACCTTTTGGGTTCTATTATGATCAAGGCGACAACTCTTGAACCCCGTTTTGGCAATCCAACTCCAAGGGTGGCAGAAACACCTGCTGGCATGCTCAATGCAATTGGCTTGCAAAATCCTGGTTTGGAAGTTGTTTTGGCTGAAAAGTTACCTTGGCTGGAAAGAGAATATCCAAATCTTCCTATTATCGCCAATGTAGCTGGTTTTTCAAAACAAGAGTATGCGGCTGTTTCTCATGGTATTTCCAAGGCAGCTAATGTAAAGGCTATCGAGCTCAATATTTCTTGCCCCAATGTTGACCACTGTAATCACGGACTTTTGATTGGTCAAGATCCAGATTTGGCTTATGATGTGGTGAAAGCAGCTGTGGAAGCCTCCGAAGTGCCAGTTTATGTCAAATTAACCCCGAGTGTGACCGATATCGTTACTGTCGCAAAAGCTGCAGAAGATGCGGGAGCAAGTGGCTTGACCATGATCAATACTCTAGTTGGAATGCGCTTTAATCTCAAAAACAGAAAACCAATCTTGGCCAATGGAACAGGAGGAATGTCTGGTCCAGCAGTATTTCCAGTAGCCCTCAAACTTATCCGCCAAGTGGCCCAAACAACAGACCTGCCTATCATTGGAATGGGGGGAGTGGATTCGGCAGAAGCTGCCCTAGAAATGTATCTGGCTGGAGCATCTGCTATTGGAGTTGGAACAGCCAACTTTACCAATCCTTACGCCTGTCCTGACATCATCGAAAATTTACCAAAAGTTATGGACAAATACGGTATTAGTAGTCTGGAAAATCTACGCAATGAAGTAAAAGAGTCTCTGAGGTAAACTGCAATCAATCTGTTCTTGATTTTTTATTAGTTTGTAATATGAATTTAGGAGAATTTTGGTACAATAAAATAAATAAGAACAGAGGAAGAAGGTTAATGAAGAAAGTAAGATTTATTTTTTTAGCCCTGCTATTTTTCTTAGCTAGTCCAGAGGGTGTAATGGCCAGTGATGGTACTTGGCAAGGAAAACAATACCTGAAAGCAGACGGTAGTCAAGCAGCCAATGAATGGATTTTTGATGCTCATTATCAATCTTGGTTTTATATAAAAGCAGATGCTAACTATGCTGAAAATGAATGGCTGAAACAAGGTGACGACTATTTTTATCTTAAATCTGGTGGCTATATGGCCAAGTCAGAATGGATAGAAGATAAGGGAGCCTTTTATTATCTTGACCAAGATGGAAAGATGAAAAGAAATGCTTGGCTAGGAGCTTCCTATGTCGGTGCAACAGGTGCCAAAGTAATAGAAGACTGGGTCTATGATTCTCAATACGACGCTTGGTTTTATATAAAAGCAGATGGACAACACGCAGAGAAAGAATGGCTCCAAATCAAGGGTAAGGACTATTATTTTAAATCTGGTGGTTATTTACTAACAAGTCAGTGGATGGATCAGGCTTATGTGAATGCTAGTGGTGCCAAAGTACAGCAAGGTTGGCTTTATGACAAACAATACCAATCTTGGTTTTATATCAAAGAAAATGGAAATCATGCTGACAAAGAATGGATTTTCGAAAATGGTCACTATTATTATCTAAAATCCGGTGGCTATATGGCAGCCAATGAATGGATTTTGGATAAGGAGTCATGGTTTTATCTAAAATCTGATGGCAAAATGGCTGAGAAAGAATGGCTATACGATGCCAAAAGTCAAGCTTGGTACTACTTCAAATCTGGTGGTTACATGGCGAAAAATGAGACTGTAGATGGTTATCAGCTTGTAAGCGACGGTAAATGGCTTGGAGAAAAAGCTACAAACGAAAATGCTGCTTACTATCAAGTAGTGCCTGTCACAGCAAATGTTTATAATGCAGATGGTGAAAAGCTCTCCTATATATCACAAGGTAGTGTTGTTTGGCTAGATAAGGATAGAAAAAGTGAAGACAAGCGCCTGGCTATTACTATTTCTGGTTTGTCAGGCTATATGAAAACAGAAGATTTACAAGCGCTAGATGCTAGTAAGGACTTTATCCCTTATTATGAGAGTGATGGGCACCGTTTTTATCACTATGTGGCTCAGAATGCTAGTATCCCAGTAGCTTCTCATCTTTCTGATATGGAAGTGGGCAAGAAATATTATTCGGCAGATGGGCTGCATTTTGATGGTTTTAAGCTTGAAAATCCCTTCCTTTTTAAAGATTTGACAGAGGCTACAAACTATAGTGCTGAAGATTTGGATAAGATATTTAGTCTGTTAAATATTGACAATAGTCTCTTGGAAAATAAGGGAGCTACCTTTAAGGAAGCCGAAGAACATTACCATATCAATGCCCTCTATCTCCTTGCTCATAGTGCCTTAGAAAGCAACTGGGGAAGAAGTAAGATTGCTAGAGATAAGAATAATTTCTTTGGAATTACAGCCTATGATACGACTCCTTACCTTTCTGCCAAGACATTTGATGATGTGGATAAAGGTATTTTAGGAGCAACCAAGTGGATTAAGGAAAATTATATCGATAGGGGCAGAACTTTCCTTGGGAACAAGGCGTCTGGTATGAATGTTGAATATGCCTCAGACCCTTATTGGGGTGAAAAAATTGCTAGTGTGATGATGAAAATCAATGAGAAACTAGGTGGCAAAGATTAGTCCTATAATTGATACTCTTCGAAAATCTCTTCAAACCACGTCAGCGTCGCTTAGATTATGTATGTAACTGACTTTGTCAGTCTTATCTACAACCTAAAAGCAGTGCTTTGAGCAACCTGCGACTAGTTTCCTAATTTGCTCTTTGATTTTCATTGAGTGTAAGTTAAAAATCCTGATTTCAAGTAAAATCAGGATTTTTTCATGGATGCGATTTTTTCTGGGTCTGGTGTGACGCGGAGGGTCTTTTGTCCTGTGTAAGTGACAAAGCCGGGTTTTCCACCAGTTGGTTTGTTGAGTTTTTTGACTTCAATCATATCCACCTGCACCAGATTTGACAGGCGACCTTGAGAGAAGTAGGCAGCTAACTCTGCTGCGTCTGTCTTGACTTCATCAGATGGGGCAAGATTTCCTGAGATGACAACATGGCTTCCAGGAATGTCCTTGGCATGGAACCAAAGTTCCTCCTTGCGGGCCATTTTAAAGGTTAGCTCCTCATTTTGCAGATTATTGCGGCCGACATAGATGATGGTTTTGCCATCGCTTGCTAGATATTGTTCTGGTTTTTTGCGTTTCTGGATTTTCTCCCGTTGTCTTCTGCGGATAAAACCTGTTTGAATCAATTCTTCACGGATTTCAGCGATTTCTTCCAGTCCAGCTTGGTTGAGGACGGTTTCTACACTTTCCAAATAGAGAATAGTTGCCTTGGTTTCCTCAATCAGATCAGTCAAGTATTTGACAGCTTCTTTTAATTTCTGATACCGTTTAAAGTAGCGTTGGGCATTCTGGTTGGGAGTCAGAGCCTTATCAAGAGCAATCGTGATAGGTTGGTTGGTGTAGTAGTTGTCTAGGATAACTTGGTCTTGGTCATTAGGCACTTGGTGGAGGAAGGTTGTCAGCAATTCTCCTTTTTGGCGAAATTCTTCAGCGTTGTCTGTCGCCAGTAACTCTTTTTCTTGTTTTTTAAGCTTATGACGATTTTTTTGAAGTTCATTTTCAACACGACGAATGAGTTCACTGGCTTGCTGTTTGACACGGTCTCGCTCAGCCTTATCCTTGTAGTAGGTGTCCAACAAATCAGAAAGACTGGCAAAAGGCTCTCCCACCTGATTGGCAAAAGGAACTGGACTGAAGGAAGTCTCAGTCAAGCATGGCTGGGTTTCTTGACTGAAAAAGTCACGGAAAGTAGATAGTTTATCGGTAATAAGAATGTTTTCCAATTCATTTGCTGTATCACGTCCCAGACCTTGAAAGAGGTTTTGAAGGTTTTTAGCTGTCGTTTCCTGAGTTTGCAGGATTTCAAAGAGTTTCTCGTTCTTGATCGTAAAAGGATTGGGAGATTCCGTACTTGGCGGAGCGATATAGGTCGATCCAGGAAGCAAGGTACGGTAGCTATTTTGTGAAAAGCCGATGTGTTTAATAACTTCGAGGATTTTATGACTACTTTTATCAACCAGTAGAATGTTACTGTGTTTACCCATGATTTCGATAATCAAGGTAGCCTGAATATGGTCTCCAATCTCGTTTTTATTGGAAACTGTAATTTCCACAATGCGGTCATTTTCAATCTGCTCGATCGACTCAATCAGAGCCCCCTGCAAATACTTTCTCAAAACCATGATAAAGGTGGAAGGTTGGGCTGGATTTTCAAAAGTCGTTTGGGTCAGCTGAATGCGTCCAAAAACTGGATGGGCAGAAAGGAGCAGACGATGGCTTTGGCGATTGCTGCGGATTTGCAAGACCAATTCTTGTTCAAAAGGCTGATTGATTTTCTGGATGCGACCGTTCACTAACTCTCTTTGCAATTCCTCAACCATGTGGTGTAAAAAAAATCCGTCAAATGACATCGTTCTCTCCTTGTGATTGTATTCCATAGTATTATATCAAAAAGGTAGAATAAAATCATGGAAATGTGGTATAATAAAGCCAAGTAAAGAGAAACGAGAAGCACATGTATATTGAAATGGTAGATGAAACTGGTCAAGTTTCAAAAGAAATGTTGCAACAAACCCAAGAAATTTTGGAATTTGCAGCCCAAAAATTAGGCAAAGAAGACAAGGAGATGGCAGTTACTTTTGTGACCAACGAGCGTAGCCATGAACTCAATTTGGAGTACCGTGACACAGACCGTCCGACAGACGTCATCAGCCTTGAGTATAAGCCAGAGTTGGAAATTGCCTTTGACGAAGAGGATTTGCTTGAAAATCCAGAATTGGCAGAGATGATGTCTGAGTTTGATGCCTATATTGGAGAACTGTTCATCTCTATTGATAAGGCTCATGAGCAGGCTGAGGAATATGGTCACAGCTTTGAGCGTGAGATGGGCTTCTTGGCAGTACACGGCTTTTTACATATCAATGGCTATGATCACTATACTCCGGAAGAAGAAGCGGAGATGTTCGGTTTACAAGAAGAAATTTTGACAGCCTATGGACTCACAAGACAATAAACGAAAATGGAAAAATCGTGACCTGATATCCAGTTTAGAATTTGCCATCACAGGAATTTTTACTGCTATCAAGGAAGAACGCAATATGCGAAAACATGCAGTAACGGCTCTTGTAGTCATTCTTGCAGGTTTTGTTTTTCAGGTGTCACGAATCGAATGGCTCTTTCTCCTATTGAGCATTTTCTTGGTAGTAGCCTTTGAAATTATCAACTCTGCTATCGAAAATGTAGTAGATTTGGCCAGCCACTATCACTTTTCCATGCTAGCTAAAAATGCCAAGGATATGGCAGCTGGCGCGGTATTAGTGGTCTCTCTTTTCGCAGCCTTAACAGGCGCATTGATTTTTCTCCCACGAATCTGGGATTTATTATTTTAAACAGTAAGAGGAAATTATGACTTTTAAATCAGGCTTTGTAGCCATTTTAGGACGTCCCAACGTTGGGAAGTCAACCTTTTTAAATCACGTTATGGGGCAAAAGATTGCCATCATGAGTGACAAGGCGCAGACAACGCGCAACAAAATCATGGGAATTTACACGACTGATAAGGAACAAATCGTCTTTATCGACACACCAGGGATTCACAAACCTAAAACGGCTCTTGGAGATTTCATGGTCGAATCTGCCTATAGCACCCTTCGTGAAGTGGATACCGTTCTCTTCATGGTGCCTGCTGATGAAGCGCGTGGTAAGGGGGACGATATGATTATCGAGCGTCTCAAGGCTGCCAAGGTTCCTGTGATTTTGGTGGTGAATAAGATCGATAAGGTTCACCCAGACCAGCTTTTATCTCAGATCGATGATTTCCGTAACCAAATGGACTTTAAGGAAATTGTGCCCATTTCAGCCCTTCAGGGAAATAACGTCTCTCGTCTAGTGGATATTTTGAGTGAAAATTTGGACGAAGGTTTCCAGTATTTCCCGTCTGATCAAATCACAGACCATCCAGAGCGCTTCTTGGTTTCAGAAATGGTTCGCGAGAAAGTCTTGCACCTAACTCGTGAAGAGATTCCGCACTCTGTCGCAGTAGTTGTTGATTCTATGAAACGAGATGAAGAGACAGACAAGGTTCACATCCGTGCAACCATCATGGTCGAGCGTGATAGTCAGAAAGGGATCATCATCGGTAAAGGTGGCGCTATGCTTAAGAAAATCGGTAGCATGGCCCGTCGTGATATTGAACTCATGCTAGGAGACAAGGTCTTCCTAGAAACCTGGGTCAAGGTCAAGAAAAACTGGCGCGATAAAAAGCTAGATTTGGCTGACTTTGGCTATAATGAAAAAGAATACTAAGTAGAGGTGGGCTCATGCCTGCTTCTTGTTTTTACAGAAGGAGGACTTATGCCTGAATTACCTGAGGTTGAAACCGTTCGTCGTGGCTTAGAAAAATTGATTTTGGGAAAGAAGATTTCGAGTGTAGAAATTCGCTATCCCAAGATGATTAAGACGGATTTGGACGAGTTTCGAAAGGAAGTGCCTGGTCAAGTTGTTGAGTCAATGGGACGTCGTGGCAAATATTTGATTTTCTACCTGACAGACAAGGTCTTGATTTCCCATTTGCGGATGGAGGGCAAGTATTTTTACTATCCAGACCAAGTACCTGAACGCAAACATGCCCATATTTTCTTCCAGTTTGAGGACGGTGGCACGCTTGTTTATGAGGATGTACGCAAGTTTGGGACTATGGAACTGCTTGCACCAGACCTTTTGGAAGCTTATTTTATTTCTAAAAAATTAGGGCCTGAACCAAGCGAACAAGAATTTGATTTGCAGGTCTTTCAAGCTGCTCTATCCAAATCTAAAAAGCCTATCAAATCCCACCTTTTAGACCAGACCTTGGTAGCTGGCCTTGGAAATATCTATGTGGATGAGGTTCTCTGGCGAGCTCAGGTTCATCCAGCAAGACCTTCCCAGACTTTGACAGCAGAAGAAGCGACTGCCATTCATGACCAGACCATTGCTGTTTTGGGACAGGCTGTTGAAAAAGGTGGTTCCACCATTCGGACCTATACCAATGCCTTTGGGGAAGATGGAACCATGCAGGATTTTCATCAGGTCTATGATAAGGCTGGTCAAGAATGTTCACGTTGTGCCACCATCATTGAGAAAATCCAACTAGGCGGACGAGGTACCCACTTTTGTCCAAACTGTCAAAGGAGGGACTGATGGGAAAAATCATCGGAATCACTGGGGGAATTGCCTCTGGTAAGTCAACTGTGACAAATTTTATAAGAAAGCAAGGATTTCAAGTAGTGGATGCCGACGCGGTTGTCCACCAACTACAGAGACTTGGTGGTCGTCTGTTTGAGGCTCTAGTCCAGCACTTTGGTCAAGAAATAATTCTAACAAACGGAGAACTCAATCGCCCTCTCCTAGCTAGTCTTATCTTTTCAAATCCTGAGGAACGGGAATGGTCTAGGGTAACTCAAGGAGAGATTATCCGTGAGGAACTAGCTACATTAAGAGACCAATTGGCTCAGACAGAAGAGATTTTCTTCATGGATATTCCCCTACTTTTTGAGCAGGACTACGTCTCTTGGTTTGATGAGACTTGGTTGGTCTATGTAGACCGAGATGTCCAAGTAGAACGTCTAATGAAAAGGGACCACTTGTCCAAAGATGAAGCTGAGTCGCGTCTGGCAGCTCAGTGGCCTTTAGAGAAAAAGAAAGATTTGGCCAGCCATGTTTTAAACAACAATGGAAATCAGGACCAGCTTCTTACTCAGGTGTTCTCCCTGCTTGAGGGAGGTAAGCAAGATGACAGAGATTAACTGGAAGGATAATCTGCGCATTGCCTGGTTTGGTAATTTTCTGACTGGAGCCAGTATTTCTTTGGTTGTGCCTTTTATGCCCATCTTTGTGGAAAATCTAGGTGTAGGAAGTGAGCAAGTCGCTTTTTATGCAGGTTTAGCTATTTCTGTCTCTGCTATTTCCGCAGCACTCTTTTCTCCTATCTGGGGTATTCTTGCTGATAAATACGGTCGAAAACCCATGATGATTCGTGCTGGTCTGGCCATGACCATTACTATGGGAGGCTTAGCCTTTGTGCCAAATATTTATTGGTTAATCTTTCTTCGTTTACTGAATGGTGTATTTGCGGGTTTTGTTCCCAATGCAACGGCCTTGATAGCCAGTCAGGTTCCCAAGGAGAAATCAGGCTCTGCCTTAGGTACTTTGTCTACAGGCGTAGTTGCAGGTACTCTAACTGGTCCCTTTATCGGGGGATTTATTGCAGAATTATTTGGCATTCGTACTGTTTTCTTACTGGTTGGTAGTTTTCTACTTTTAGCTGCTGTTTTGACTATTTTCTTTATCAAGGAAGATTTTAAACCAGTAGCCAAGGAAAAGGCTATTCCAACAAAGGAATTGTTTACCTCAGTTAAATATCCCTATCTTTTGGTCAACCTCTTTCTGACCAGTTTTGTCATCCAATTTTCAGCCCAATCAATCGGCCCTATCTTAGCTCTGTATGTACGCGACTTAGGCCAGACAGAGAATCTTCTTTTTGTCTCTGGTTTGATTGTGTCCAGTATGGGCTTTTCCAGTATGATGAGTGCAGGAGTCATGGGAAAGCTAGGTGACAAGGTGGGCAACCATCGTCTCTTGGTTGTAGCTCAGTTTTATTCAGTTATCATCTATCTCCTCTGTGCCAATGCCTCTAGTCCGCTTCAACTAGGACTCTATCGATTCCTCTTTGGCTTGGGAACCGGTGCGCTGATACCTGGGGTCAATGCCCTTCTCAGCAAGATGACGCCCAAAGCTGGTATTTCGAGGGTCTTTGCCTTTAATCAGGTATTCTTTTATCTGGGAGGTGTCGTTGGGCCTATGGCAGGTTCTGCAGTAGCAGGTCAATTTGGCTACCATGCAGTCTTTTATGCGACAAGCCTTTGTGTTGCCTTTAGTTGTCTCTTTAACCTGCTTCAATTTCGAACATTATTAAAAGTAAAGGAAATCTAGTGCGAGTAAAAATTAATCTCAAATGCTCCTCTTGTGGCAGTATCAATTACCTAACCAGTAAAAATTCAAAAACCCATCCAGACAAGATCGAGGTTTTAAAGTATTGTCCCAAAGAAAGAAAAGTAACCCTACATCTTGAATCTAAGTAGATTTTATGGTAAAATAATAAGGATTTTAAGGAGTTTGATATGTATAACCTATTATTAACCATTTTATTAGTATTATCTGTTGTGATTGTGATTGCGATTTTCATGCAACCAACCAAAAACCAATCCAGCAATGTATTTGATGCCAGCTCAGGTGATTTGTTTGAACGCAGTAAAGCTCGCGGTTTTGAAGCTGTAATGCAGCGTTTGACAGGGATTTTAGTCTTTTTCTGGCTAGCCATTGCCTTAGCATTGACGGTATTATCAAGTAGATAAGAAAATAATGGGCAGGACTAGGTCTTTGCCTCTTTTTATTTTTAAAGGATGTTTGAGAAGGTTTTACAGTAAAAGAAAATTAAAAAATCTAGAAAGAAAATATGAAAGATAGAATAAAAGAATATTTACAAGACAAGGGAAAGGTGACTGTTAATGATTTGGCTCAGGCTTTGGGAAAAGACAGTTCCAAGGATTTTCGTGAGTTGATTAAAACCTTGTCCTTAATGGAAAGAAAGCACCAAATTCGTTTTGAAGAAGATGGTAGTCTGACATTAGAAATTAAGAAAAAACATGAGATTACCCTCAAGGGGATTTTTCATGCCCATAAAAACGGCTTTGGCTTTGTTAGTCTGGAAGGCGAGGAGGACGACCTTTTTGTAGGGAAAAATGATGTCAACTATGCTATTGATGGTGATACCGTCGAGGTAGTGATTAAGAAAGTCGCTGACCGCAATAAGGGAACAGCAGCAGAAGCCAAAATTATTGATATCCTAGAACACAGTTTGACAACAGTTGTCGGGCAAATCGTTCTGGATCAGGAAAAGCCTAAGTATGCTGGCTATATTCGTTCAAAAAATCAGAAAATCAGTCAACCGATTTATGTTAAGAAACCAGCCCTAAAGTTAGAAGGAACAGAAGTTCTCAAGGTCTTTATCGATAAATACCCAAGCAAGAAACATGATTTCTTTGTCGCGAGTGTTCTCGATGTGGTGGGACACTCAACGGATGTCGGAATTGATGTTCTTGAGGTCTTGGAATCAATGGACATTGTATCCGAGTTTCCAGAAGCTGTTGTTAAGGAAGCAGAAAGTGTGCCTGATGCTCCGTCTCAAAAGGATATGGAAGGCCGTCTGGATCTAAGAGATGAAATTACCTTTACCATTGACGGTGCGGATGCCAAGGACTTGGACGATGCAGTGCATATCAAGGCTCTGAAAAATGGCAATCTGGAGCTTGGGGTTCACATCGCAGATGTTTCCTACTATGTGACGGAAGGCTCTGCCCTTGATAAAGAAGCCCTTAACCGTGCGACTTCTGTCTATGTGACGGACCGTGTGGTCCCAATGCTTCCAGAACGCCTATCAAATGGAATTTGCTCACTTAATCCGCAAGTGGACCGCTTGACCCAATCTGCTATTATGGAGATTGATAAACATGGTCGTGTAGTCAACTACACTATCACACAAACGGTTATCAAGACAAGTTTCCGTATGACCTATAGCGATGTCAATGATATCCTAGCTGGCGACAAGGAAAAGAGACAAGAATATCAGAAAATTGTTCCAAGCATTGAACTCATGGCCAAGCTTCATGAAACTTTAGAAAACATGCGAGTGAAACGTGGAGCCCTCAATTTTGATACCAATGAAGCGAAGATTTTAGTGGATAAACAAGGTAAGCCTGTTGATATCGTTCTTCGTCAGCGTGGCATTGCCGAGCGCATGATTGAATCCTTCATGTTGATGGCCAACGAAACAGTTGCCGAGCATTTCAGCAAGCTGGATTTGCCTTTCATCTATCGAATTCACGAGGAGCCAAAGGCTGAAAAGGTTCAGAAGTTTATTGATTATGCTTCGAGTTTTGGTTTGCGCATTTATGGGCCTGCCAGTGAGATTAGTCAGGAGGCACTTCAAGACATCATGCGTACTGTTGAGGGAGAACCTTATGCGGATGTATTGTCCATGATGCTTCTTCGCTCTATGCAGCAGGCTCGCTATTCGGAGCACAATCACGGCCACTATGGATTAGCGGCTGACTATTACACTCACTTTACCAGTCCGATTCGTCGTTATCCAGACCTTCTTGTTCACCGTATGATTCGGGATTACGGCCGTTCTAAGGAAATAGCAGAGCATTTTGAGCAAGTGATCCCAGAGATTGCGACCCAGTCTTCCAACCGTGAGCGTCGTGCTATCGAGGCTGAGCGTGAAGTCGAAGCCATGAAAAAGGCTGAGTATATGGAAGAATACGTGGGCGAAGAGTACGATGCGGTTGTGTCTAGCATCGTTAAATTCGGTCTCTTTGTCGAATTGCCAAATACGGTTGAAGGCTTGATTCACATCACTAATCTACCTGAATTTTATCATTTCAATGAGCGGGATTTGACTCTTCGTGGGGAGAAATCAGGAACAACCTTCCGTGTAGGTCAGCAAATCCGTATCCGAGTTGAAAGAGCCGACAAGATGACGGGTGAAATTGACTTCTCATATATCCCAAGTGAATTTGATGTGATTGAAAAAGGCTTGAAACAGTCTAATCGTAGTGACAGAGGGCGTGGTTCAAGTCGTCGTTCAGATAAGAAGGAAGACAAGAAAAAATCAGGACGCTCAAATGATAAGCGCAAGCATTCACAAAAAGACAAGAAGAAAAAAGGCAAGAAACCTTTTTACAAGGAAGTAGCTAAGAAAGGAGCCAAGCATGGCAAAGGGCGAGGGAAAGGTCGTCGCACAAAATAAAAAAGCACGTCATGACTATACAATCGTAGATACGCTAGAGGCAGGAATGGTCCTGACTGGAACTGAAATCAAGAGTGTACGAGCAGCTCGAATTAATCTCAAGGATGGCTTTGCCCAAGTAAAAAATGGAGAAGTTTGGTTGAGCAATGTTCATATCGCTCCTTACGAAGAGGGCAATATCTGGAACCAAGAACCAGAACGTCGTCGAAAACTCCTGCTCCATAAAAAGCAAATCCAAAAGTTGGAACAAGAGACTAAAGGAACAGGAATGACCCTGGTTCCCCTTAAAGTCTATATCAAAGATGGTTACGCTAAACTACTTTTAGGTTTAGCTAAAGGGAAGCATGACTATGATAAACGGGAGTCTATCAAACGACGTGAGCAAAACCGCGACATCGCGCGTGTTATGAAAGCTGTTAATCAGCGATAAAAAGAGGAAATGAAAATGGAAAAACTAGTTGCCTATAAACGTATGCCTTTGTGGACTAAAGAAACCATGCCAGAGGCTGTTCAGCAGAAACACAATACCAAGGTTGGGACTTGGGGCAAGATTACTGTTTTAAAAGGAACTCTCAAGTTTATTGAATTGACAGAGGATGGTGAGGTTCTAGCTGAACATCTCTTTGAAGCGGGAGCAGACAATCCAATGGCGCAACCTCAAGCCTGGCACCGAGTGGAAGCTGCCACAGATGATGTAGAATGGTACTTGGAATTTTATTGTAAACCTGAGGATTATTTCCCTAAGAAATACAATACCAATCCTGTTCATTCAGAGGTCCTAGAGGCTATGCAGACAGTAAAACCAGGGAAAGCCTTGGATTTGGGCTGTGGTCAAGGCCGTAACTCTCTCTTTCTAGCCCAGCAAGGTTTTGATGTGACAGCTGTCGATCAAAATGAACTGTCCCTTGAAATCTTGCAAAGCATTGTTGAGCAGGAAGATTTGGATATGCCTGTTGGTCTTTACGATATCAATTCAGCCAGCATTGGGAAAGAGTATGATTTCATCGTATCGACAGTTGTTTTGATGTTTTTGCAAGCAGACCGCATTCCTGCAATTATCAAAAATATGCAGGAGAAAACTAGTATTGGTGGCTATAATCTTATCGTTTGTGCCATGGATACGGAGGATTATCCTTGCTCAGTGAACTTCCCATTTACCTTTAAAGAAGGAGAATTGGCAGACTATTACAAGGACTGGGAATTGGTCAAGTACAATGAAAATCCAGGCCATTTGCACCGTCGTGATGAGAATGGCAATCGTATACAACTACGCTTTGCGACCATGCTAGCTAAAAAAATCAAATAAACATGAATGAAGGTTGGGGAATTTTCCTGATCTTTTTTCTTTTTTACGAATAATATAGAAAAGGAGGGAAATCATGTTTGTTGCGAGAGATGCTAGGGGAGAGTTGGTAAATGTGTTAGAGGATAAGCTTGAGAAGAAAGCATACACCTGCCCAGCTTGTGGAGGTCAGCTCCGTTTGCGTCAAGGATCAAGTGTACGGACCCATTTTGCCCATAAATCCTTAAAAGACTGTGATTATTCCTCTGAAAATGAAAGTCCAGAACATCTGGCAAATAAGGAAGTCCTTTATCACTGGTTGAAAAAAGAGGCCGAGGTGCAATTAGAATACCTGCTTCCAGAGCTTAAACAGATTGCGGATGTGTTTGTAAATGGCAACCTAGCTTTAGAGGTTCAGTGTAGTCCCTTGCCTCAAAAAGTTCTTAAAGAGCGCAGTGAGGGCTATCGTAGTCAGGGTTACCAAGTACTGTGGTTGCTGGGAGAAAAACTGTGGCTCAAGGAGCGTTTGACCCGTCTGCAACAAGGTTTTCTTTATTTCAGTCACAACATGGGCTTTTATGTTTGGGAAGTAGACAGTGAAAAACAAGTTTTAAGACTCAAATACCTGATCCACCAAGATCTCCGAGGTAAACTCCATTATCAGATTAAGGAATTTCCCTATGGCCAAGATAGTCTACTGGAGATATTACGTCTTCCCTATAAGAAACAAAAAATATCTCATTTTACAGTTTCTCAGGATAAGGACATCTGTCGTTATATCCGGCAACAACTGTACTATCAAAATCCCATTTGGATGAAAGAACAAGCAGAAGCCTATCAAAAGGGAGAAAATGTCCTGACTTATGGGCTGAAAGAATGGTATCCACAAATTCGACCACTAGTAGGTGATTTTTGCCAAATTGAGCAAGATTTGACTAGCTATTATCAGTATTTTCAAACCTATTATCAAGAAAATCCTCAAAATGATTGGCAAAAGCTCTATCCACCAGCCTTTTATCAGCAATATTTCTTGAAAAATATGGTAGAATAGAAAGGATGGAGGAATCTAATGGTATTACAAAGACATGAAATAAATGAAAAAGATACATGGGATCTATCAACGATCTACCCAACTGACCAGGCTTGGGAAGAAGCCTTAAAAGATTTAACAGAAAAATTGGAGACAGTAGCCCAGTATGAAGGTCATCTCTTGGATAGTGCGAATAGTCTACTAGAAATTACTGAATTTTCTCTTAAGATGGAACGCCAAATGGAGAAGCTTTACGTTTATGCTCATATGAAGAATGACCAAGACACACGTGAAGCCAAGTACCAAGAGTACTATGCCAAGGCCATGACTCTCTATAGTCAGCTAGACCAAGCCTTTTCATTCTATGAGCCTGAATTTATGGAGATTAGCGAAAAGCAGTATGCTGACTTTTTAGAAGCTCAACCAAAATTGCAGCTTTATCAACACTATTTTGACAAGCTTTTGCAAGGTAAGGATCACGTTCTTTCACAACGCGAAGAAGAATTATTGGCTGGCGCTGGAGAAATCTTTGGTTCGGCAAGTGAAACCTTCGCTATCTTGGACAATGCGGATATTGTGTTTCCTTATGTCCTCGACGATGATGGTAAGGAAGTGCAGCTCTCTCATGGGACTTACACACGTTTGATGGAGTCTAAAAACCGTGAGGTTCGTCGTGGTGCCTATCAAGCCCTCTATGCGACTTATGAGCAATTCCAACACACCTATGCCAAAACCTTGCAAACCAATGTTAAGGTTCAAAACTATCGTGCCAAAGTTCGCAACTACAAGAGTGCTCGTCATGCAGCTCTCGCAGTAAATTTTGTTCCAGAGAGTGTTTATGACAATTTGGTAGCAGCAGTTCGCAAGCATTTGCCACTCTTGCATCGATACCTTGAGCTTCGTTCAAAGATTTTGGGGATTTCAGACCTCAAGATGTACGATGTCTACACACCGCTTTCATCTGTTGAATATAGTTTTACCTACCAAGAAGCCTTGAAAAAGGCAGAAGATGCCTTGGCAGTCTTGGGTGAGGATTACTTGAGCCGTGTTAAACGTGCCTTCAGTGAGCGTTGGATTGATGTTTACGAAAATCAAGGCAAGCGTTCAGGGGCCTACTCTGGCGGTTCTTACGATACCAATGCCTTTATGCTTCTCAACTGGCAGGACAATCTGGACAATCTCTTTACTCTTGTTCATGAAACAGGTCACAGTATGCATTCCAGCTATACTCGCGAAACTCAGCCTTATGTTTACGGTGATTATTCTATCTTCTTGGCTGAGATTGCCTCAACGACCAATGAAAATATTTTGACGGAGAAATTATTGGAAGAAGTGGAAGATGATGCAACGCGCTTTGCTATTCTCAATAACTTCCTAGACGGTTTCCGTGGAACAGTTTTCCGCCAAACTCAATTTGCTGAGTTTGAACACGCCATTCACCAAGCGGACCAAAATGGTGAAGTCTTGACAAGCGATTTTCTAAATAAACTCTACGCAGACTTGAACCAAGAGTATTATGGTTTGAGTAAGGAAGACAATCCTGAAATCCAATACGAGTGGGCTCGCATTCCACACTTCTACTATAACTACTATGTATATCAATATTCAACAGGCTTTGCAGCAGCCTCAGCCTTGGCTGAAAAGATTGTCCATGGTAGTCAAGAAGACCGTGACCGTTATATTGACTACCTCAAGGCAGGTAAATCTGACTATCCACTTAATGTCATGAGAAAAGCTGGTGTTGATATGGAGAAGGAAGACTATCTCAACGATGCCTTTGCAGTCTTCGAACGTCGTTTGAATGAGTTTGAAGCCCTTGTTGAAAAATTGGGATTGACATAAGATGGTTGAATCATATAGTAAAAATGCCAACCATAACATGCGTCGCCCTGTCGTCAAGGAAGAAATTGTAGACTTGATGCGTCAGCGCCAAAAGCAAGTCACAGGATCTTTGAAAGAATTGGAAGACTTTGCCCGCAAGGAAAATATTCCCATTATTCCCCATGAAACGGTAGCTTATTTCCGTTTTCTCATGGAAACCATGCAACCTAAAAACATTCTGGAAATTGGGACGGCCATCGGTTTTTCAGCCCTCTTGATGGCGGAACATGCGCCAAATGCCAAGATTACAACTATTGATCGCAATCCAGAAATGATTGGTTTTGCCAAGGAAAATTTTGCCCAGTTTGATAGTCGTAAGCAAATCACTCTCCTAGAAGGAGATGCGGTAGATGTCTTATCAACCTTGACAGAGTCTTATGATTTTGTCTTTATGGATTCTGCCAAGTCTAAATACATCGTCTTTCTACCAGAAATCCTCAAACATTTGGAAGTTGGAGGTGTGGTTGTCTTGGATGATATTTTCCAAGGCGGTGATGTTGCCAAGGACATTATGGAAGTCCGTCGAGGTCAGCGAACCATCTATCGAGGCCTTCAAAGACTATTTGATGCAACCTTAGACAATCCAGGACTCACTGCAACATTAGTCCCTCTGGGGGACGGCATTCTCATGCTTCGTAAAAATGTAGCAGATGTTCAATTGCCTGACAGCGAATGATTTTCAGAAAAATTTAAGAAAATATAGTACAATAGATAGAGTAACACTTATCTCAAAGGAGTAGACATGAATAAAAAACTATTGGCAGGTGCCATTACACTATTATCAGTAGCAACTTTAGCAGCTTGTTCGAAAGGTTCAGAAGGGGCAGACCTTATCAGCATGAAAGGGGATGTCATCACAGAACATCAATTTTATGAGCAAGTGAAAAGCAACCCTTCAGCCCAACAAGTCTTGTTAAATATGACCATCCAAAAAGTTTTTGAAAAACAATATGGCTCAGAGCTTGATGATAAAGAGGTTGATGATACTATTGCCGAAGAAGAAAAACAATATGGCGAAAACTACCAACGTGTCTTGTCACAAGCAGGTATGACTCTTGAAACACGTAAAGCTCAAATTCGTACAAGTAAATTAGTTGAGTTGGCAGTTAAGAAGGCAGCAGAAGCTGAATTGACAGATGATGCTTATAAGAAGGCCTTTGACGAATACACTCCAGATGTAACGGTTCAAATCATCCGTCTTGATAATGAAGATAAGGCTAAAGAAGTTCTCGAAAAAGCCAAGGCAGAAGGTGCTGATTTTGCTCAATTAGCCAAAGATAACTCAACTGATGAGAAAACTAAAGCAAATGGTGGAGAAATTACCTTTGATTCTGCTTCAACGGAAGTACCTGAGCAAGTCAAGAAAGCCGCTTTCGCTTTAGATGTAAATGGCATTTCTGATGTGATTACAGCAACTGGCACACAAGCGTACAGTAGCCAATATTACATTGTAAAACTCATTAAGAAAACAGAAAAATCATCTAATATTGATGACTACAAAGAAAAATTAAAAACTGTTATCTTGACTCAAAAACAAAATGATTCAACATTTGTTCAAAGCATTATCGGAAAAGAATTGCAAGCAGCCAATATCAAGGTTAAGGACCAAGCCTTCCAAAATATCTTTACCCAATATATCGGTGGCGGAGATTCAAGCTCAAGCAGTAGTGCATCAAAAGAATAGTCCAAATCAATAAGTCAGGAAAAAACTCGACTTCAGGAAAAAATGAAGTAAATCTTCCCACAATAAAACGCATAGTACAAGGTTTTCAATACCTGATATTATGCGTTTTTTGATTTTAAAGACTTTTTGACCAGCCTCATTTTTTTAACTTAATACTCAGTGAAAAGCAAAGCTTAAACTAGGAAGCTAGCTGTAGGCTGCTCAAAGAACAGCTTTGAGGTTGCAGATAAAACTTATGAGGTCACTAACATATATAATGTGAAGCTGACATGGTTTGAATAGATTTTAGAAGAGTATGAGTCTGGAAGTTTTAATGGATAATGTAAGATTCCATAGAATGGGTAAGCTAGAGTTCTTATGTGAAGAGTTTGGGCATAAACTTTTACCTCTTCCTCCCTACTCATCTTATACTCAATGAAAATCAAAGAGCAAACTAGGAAACTAGCCGCAAGTTGCTCAAAGCACTGCTTTGAGGTTGTAGATAGAACTGACGAAGTCAGCTCAAAACACTGTTTTGAGGTTGCAGATAGAACTGACGAAGTCAGTAACATATATACGGCAAGGCGACGTTGACGCGGTTTGAAGAGATTTTCGAAGAGTATTAGTATAGAAAAGTGAATCTGAAATAGTACATCACTGCTTCTAAAACATTCTTATAAATTGATTTAAATTCTCAAATCACATTATTCAGTTCTTATTTCATTTTGCTTTACAATCCTGTTGAGAAGACACGTGTTCATATCAAAAAGGTATTGGCAAGTTGCAATACCTTTTTACGAGGCTCTTTTGTCTTATTTTTGTTTCAACTGACTATATCTCCTATTGTTCTAGTTCAGAAGGCTAGGCTATAATTATGATTGATAAGAAGTATCATTCCAAGTATCGAGAGTGAATGTTTCAAAATCATGGGTTTCTAGAATGGTCAGGCTGGCATTTGCTAGACCGCCATATTTACGAAGAAGTGGTTCTTTATAACCTAGAAGAGTACGAAGACTGGCAGTAAGATTGGCACCGTGACCGACAATTAGAATACGCTCAGCTGGACTATCTTTTAATGATTTGATAAATTGGATGGTCCGTTGCGTGGTGCTATAGAGGGATTCGGCTCCAAACATTTGAGTGTCAAATTGAGCAAGATTAGATCGGAAAGCTTTGATTTGTTGCGGGTAAATAGCTTCCAAGGTTGCAATTTTCAAACCTTCCAACTTCCCAAGTTGCCATTCACGAATATTAGGGACACTTTCTAAAGAACAGGGCGTCTTGAGTTGACTTTGGATAATCTCAGCAGATTTGACCGCTCGAGGTAAATCACTTGAATAAATCTGATTAAAAGGAACATCCTTGAGATACTGGCCTAGTCGTTTTAGGGTTTCAATGGATTCAGGAAGAAGGGGAGAATCTCCACTAGCACCTTGAAAACGACCTTCTTGGTTCCAGACAGTACGACCGTGGCGGACAAAGTAGAGTTTCATTACTTGCTGTCCTCCAAAATATCTACAAAGTCTGCCTTTACAAAGCTAGCCAAGTCTTGTGGAGCAACGATAATGCTGTGACCAACTTCGCCAGCAGAGACAATCATTTGATCCAAGTCTAGAGCAATTTTATCGATAAAAATGGGATAATTGTGTTTCTGACGAATTCCGACAGGATTATTTGCTCCATGAATGTAACCAGTTGTTTTTTCCAAGTCCTTTTGTGGAATCATGCTCACTTTTTTGTTGCCAGAAATTTTGGCTAGTTTCTTTTCCGACAAGTGTTGGGTGATAGGGACAATTCCAATAATTGGTCCTGTTTTATCTCCCAAAAGAGCCAAGGTTTTGAAAATCCAATCTCGTTCATAACCTTGAGGCAGCTCTCCTTCTAGGGCATTGATTTGAATGCCCTGATGTGGGATACCTGCTTTAGACAGGATTTGTTCCACCAATGTTTTTTTGATTTTCACTTTTTTTGCCATTATTTATATTTATCCTCCAATTGGCTCATCCAAATACCAAGCCAGATTCCTAGAGCAAAGAAGAAGGCGATGATGACATACCCAACAAGAGAAAGATCTGTGTATTGGATACTTTCAGCGTTTCCTGCATTTGGAATCAAGATCAAAAGGGTGCTTGATAGGACGATTCCGATGATGAAATGATAGACGCGTGAGTGGTAGTTGTTTAAGGCATAATCCATCAATTTTGAAAAAACGATGAGAGTTGCACCTGCACCAATTCCAATCGGGAAGAAGGTTCCCAAGAGGTCAAAGGTTTTAAAACCAGTCAACATGGGAGCATAGAGACCCAAAATCAAAAGTAGATTTGATGGACTGAGGCCAGGAACCAATACGCCAAGAGCCAGCAGTGCACCTGCTAGGACGAAATTAAGAAAGCTAGCACTTAAGGTTCCAACGACAAAATTTAAGGCATAGAGTCCTAGTCCAGAAATGATAAAGGTTGTCCAGAACCAAGCTAAATCAATCTTGTCTCGATCAGATTCTCGAGTTGATTCCTTGAGGAGGCTAGGAACTGTACCAATGATGGCACCCGCAAAGCTCCATAAGACAAAGACCTGATAATTTTCAAGCAGGTATTCAATTGGGTAGGAAAATAAGCCGATTCCCAGAAGCATACCGATGGCAACTGGAATAAAGTACAAAACATTTTCTTTAAAGTCTTTAAAAGGATGGGCCAGAAAGCCAATCATTCGTTCGTAAATGCCTAAGATTGCTGCTAGAACCCCTCCGGAAATTCCCGGTAAGATAAATCCAAGAGCAATCACAATCCCTTTAATAATGCGCACTAACCATGAGAGCATATACTTCCTCCAACTATTTCTATTTCAAAAAATCCTTACTATATTGTATCACAATCAAACACAAAAAGAAAAAGCAAATGCTAAACAAATGCTTTTAAGGTTTTAAAAAGAGTTTTCGAAAGGTTTCTTCTTTGTTTTTTAAGGGAGAGATGACGTTGATATCCAAATTGTGGTCAAAGCCGGCAATTTTCCCTTTAGATGTGTATTGGTGAATATCATAATCTAAATCAGTTTTAGGACTGCTTTCCAAAAATCCTGAGTCTGAGCCGTAGGACGGAATCCAAACAGAGGTAAACTTGCCTGTATCAATACTGTGTTCTTCCATGAAGTAGACCCCAACGTAGATTCCGATGTTTTTAGCACCTAGTGATGCCAGTTTTGCTCGAAAGGCTTCAACACCCTCGTTCATATTGGACATGGTTTTGTCTTCTACGTCTAGCCAATAGTAACTAGGGCTGTAAGGAGAGGCAGCATTGTAGAAAACCTCAGCGGCTTTTTCCATTTCTTGGACACTTTTTCCAGCTACATAAGCGTAGACCCCAACTGGGACATTCCGTTTTTGAAGTTCAGTGATATGACTCTTATAGGCCTTGTCTATTCCATTGATAAAGGAAGCATCATTTTCTTTTGTCGTTTGAGCACCACTATGAGCACGAACAATAGCGCCTGAAATATTTTGTGAGAGGGCATCGTAGTTGATTTCCTCAGGACGCTGCCAGCCAGAGAGGTCAATAATCGGTTTGTCTAAGTGTTTCAAAGCCTGTGCTTCAATCTGCGCTATGTTGGATTTTGTTTTAAAGGATTGGTTGTCATTAAGTGGGCGATTGATGATTAAAATGAAAATTATGATCCCAAAAAAACCAAATAAAATAAGTGGATGAATTTGTTTTCTCATATCTCATAATTTTACCCTAAAAATGAAAAAAAATCAAAAAAAATGGGTTAAGGAAAGGACTTTGGAGCATTTTTTCATTCAAGAGCGCGGAATGATTTGAAATATGGTATAATAAAAGGGAATTTCTAGAGAAAAGAGAAGATTATGTCAAATTTTGCCATTATTTTAGCAGCGGGTAAAGGGACTCGCATGAAATCTGATTTGCCAAAAGTTTTGCACAAGGTTGCGGGTATTTCTATGTTGGAACATGTTTTCCGTAGTGTGGGAGCTATCCAACCTGAAAAGACAGTAACAGTTGTAGGACATAAGGCAGAATTGGTTGAACAGGTCTTGGATGGACAGACAGAATTTGTGACTCAATCTGAACAGTTAGGGACTGGCCATGCAGTTATGATGACAGAGCCTATCTTAGAAGGTTTGTCAGGGCACACCTTGGTCATCGCAGGAGATACTCCGTTAATCACTGGTGAAAGCTTGAAAAACTTGATTGATTTCCACATCAATCATAAAAATGTGGCGACTATCTTGACTGCTGAAACGGATAATCCTTTTGGCTATGGACGAATTGTTCGTAATGACAATGCTGAGGTTCTTCGCATCGTTGAGCAGAAGGATGCCACAGATTTTGAAAAACAAATCAAGGAAATCAACACTGGAACATATGTCTTTGACAACGAGCGTTTGTTTGAGGCTTTGAAAAATATCAATACCAACAATGCTCAAGGTGAATATTATATTACAGACGTCATCGGTATTTTCCGTGAAGCTGGTGAAAAAGTTGGTGCTTATACTTTGAAAGATTTTGATGAGAGTCTTGGGGTAAATGACCGTGTGGCTCTTGCGACAGCTGAGTCAGTTATGCGTCGTCGCATCAATCATCAACACATGGTCAATGGGGTTAGCTTTGTCAATCCAGAAGTAACTTATATTGATATTGATGTTGAGATTGCTTCTGAAGTTCAAATCGAAGCCAATGTTACCTTGAAAGGGCAAACGAAAATTGGTGCTGAGACTGTTTTGACAAACGGTACTTATGTAGTGGACAGCACTATAGGAGCAGGAGCGGTCATTACCAATTCTATGATTGAGGAAAGCAATGTTGCAGACGGCGTAACTGTCGGACCTTATGCCCACATTCGTCCAGGTTCAAGTATCGCTAGCCAAGCACATATTGGAAATTTTGTTGAGGTTAAAGGGTCTTCAATCGGCGAGAATACCAAGGCTGGTCATTTGACTTATATCGGAAACTGTGAAGTGGGTAGCAAGGTTAATTTTGGTGCAGGAACCATTACAGTCAACTATGACGGCAAAAACAAATACAAGACAGTCATTGGCAACAATGTCTTTGTTGGTTCAAATTCAACCATTATTGCGCCAGTTGAGTTAGGTGACAATTCCCTCGTTGGTGCTGGTTCAACTATTACCAAAGACGTGCCAGCAGATGCTATTGCTATTGGTCGTGGTCGTCAGGTCAACAAAGATGAATATGCGACTCGCCTCCCTCATCATCCTAATAATCAGTAGGAGTCTGTCATGGAATTTGAAGAAAAAACACTTAGCAGAAAAGAAATCTATCAAGGACCAATATTTAAACTGGTCCAAGATCAGGTTGAATTGCCAGAAGGCAAGGGAACTGCAAAACGTGATTTGATTTTCCACAATGGAGCTGTCTGTGTTTTAGCTGTAACCGATGAGCAAAAACTCATCTTGGTCAAGCAGTACCGCAAGGCCATCGAGGCTGTCTCTTACGAAATTCCAGCCGGAAAATTAGAAGTAGGAGAAAATACAGACCCTGTAGCAGCTGCTCTTCGTGAATTAGAGGAAGAAACAGCCTATACAGGGAAATTAGAACTCTTATATGATTTTTACTCAGCCATTGGCTTTTGTAATGAAAAGTTAAAACTATACCTAGCCAGTGATTTGACAAAAGTGGAAAATCCGCGTCCGCAGGATGAGGATGAAACCTTAGAAGTCCTTGAAGTGAGCTTAGAAGAAGCTAAGGAATTAATCCAATCAGGTCATATTTGTGATGCCAAGACAATTATGGCTGTTCAGTATTGGGAATTGCACAAAAAATAGAGGAGGTCAGTATGGGTAAACCTTTATTAACGGATGAAATGATTGAAAGAGCTAATAGAGGCGAAAAAATTTCAGGTCCTCCTTTGCTAGATGATAATGAGGAGACTAAGATTTTACCAACCTCTTCTTCCCGTTTTGGCTATGCCAATCCTAAGGATCATGGCTTTAGCCAGGAAACCTTGAAGATTCAGGTCGAACCATCTATTCATAAAAGTCGTCGCATTGAAAATACTAAGAGAAATGTCTTCAATTCTAAGTTGAATAAGATTTTATTTGCAGTCATCTTTCTCTTGATTTTGCTTGTCTTAGCAATGAAACTTTTGTAATAGAAAAGGAATTGAAATGAAAATAGGAATTATTGCAGCTATGCCAGAAGAACTAGCTTATTTGGTCCAGCATTTAGACAATGCCCAGGAGCAAGTTGTTTTGGGGAATACTTATCATACAGGAACCATTGCCTCGCATGAAGTCGTTCTTGTAGAAAGTGGAATTGGTAAGGTCATGTCTGCTATGAGTGTGGCGATTTTGGCTGATCATTTTCAAGTGGATGCTCTTATTAATACGGGTTCAGCTGGGGCAGTAGCAGAAGGTATCGCTGTTGGGGATGTCGTGATTGCTGACAAATTAGCCTATCATGATGTGGATGTCACAGCGTTTGGTTATGCTTATGGACAAATGGCGCAACAACCGCTTTATTTTGAATCAGACAAAACCTTTGTTGCCAAAATCCAAGAGAGTTTATCTCAATTGGATCAAAACTGGCATCTTGGTTTGATTGCTACAGGAGATAGTTTTGTCGCAGGAAATGATAAGATAGAAACGATTAAGTCCCATTTCCCAGAAGTTTTGGCTGTTGAGATGGAGGGGGCAGCTATTGCTCAGGCAGCGCATGCCCTTAATCTTCCAGTTTTAGTCATCCGAGCTATGAGTGACAATGCCAACCATGAAGCAAACATCTCTTTTGATGAGTTTATTATCGAAGCTGGACGTCGCTCTGCCCAAGTCTTATTAGCCTTTTTGAAGGCTTTAGATTAAGTGGAAATTTGACAGTTTTTCTAGCTTATGATAAGATTTAAATAAAGAAAAGCTAGAAAACGTTTCAGAGGATATTATGAGTATTGAAATGACCGTCAGTGAGATTGCAGAGGTCTTAGGATTATCTCGCCAAGCAATCAATAACCGTGTCAAAGAATTACCAGAAGAAGACACAGACAAAAATGACAAAGGGGTAACAGTCGTTACCAGAAGTGGCTTGATTAAGCTAGAAGAAATCTATAAAAAAACGATTTTTGAAGATGAGCCTGTCAGTGAAGATGTCAAGCAACGTGAGCTGATGGAGATTCTAGTTGATGAGAAGAATGCAGAAATTCTTCGTCTTTATGAACAATTAAAAGCCAAGGATCGTCAGTTATCAGAAAAAGACGAGCAGATGCGTATCAAAGACCGTCAGATTGCTGAGAAAGACAAACAACTCGATCAGCAGCAACAATTGACCCTTCAAGCCATGAAGGATCAAGAAAATCTTAAGCTAGAGCTGGACCAAGCAAAAGAAGAAGTCCAATCAACTAAGAAAGGCTTTTTTGCTCGTTTATTTGGAGGATAATCAAGGAGCTGTTTAGGTTAAATGCTAACCTGATGGCTTCTTTTATTTCTAAATAGTATAGTTGCTCAATTAATACTCAATGAAAATCAAAGAGCAAACTAGGAAGCTAGCCGCAGGCTGCTCAAAGCACTGCTTTGAGGTTGTAGATAAGACTGACGAAGTCAGCTCAAAACATGTTTTTGAGGTTGCGGATGAAACTGACGAAGTCAGTAACTATATCTACGGCAAGGCGAAGCTGACGCGGTTTGAAGAGATTTTCGAAGAGTATAAAATAACAGTATAGGAGAGGTATATAATGGAACGATTAGAAGATTACATTGCTTTTGACTTAGAATTTAATCAGCATGAAGGACAAACACACTTGATTCAAGTATCGGCAGTGCGTTTTAGAGATGGTCAGGAAATCGACGCCTATGATTCCTATGTTCATACTAGTGTGCCTCTAAAGAGTTTTATCAATGGATTGACAGGGATTACAGCTGAGACTCTAAAAGATGCTCCACCAGTGGAGAAAGTTATCAAAGATTTCCAAGAGTTTGTGGGTTCTTTACCCATGGTAGGCTACAATGCTGCTAAAAGTGATTTGCCTATTCTAGCAGAGCATGGTTTAGACTATAGCCAGCAGTACAAGGTGGATCTGTATGATGAAGCTTTTGAACGTCGCAGTTCGGATTTACACGGTATTGCCAATCTCAAATTGCAAACCGTTGCCTCATTTCTCGGATTTCAAGGACAGTCCCATAATAGTTTAGAAGATGCTCGGATGACGGCGCGTGTTTACGAGTACTTCCTAGAATCAGATCAAGCTAGAGAATTGTTAGAGACGGAAAGTAGCTTATCAAACAATCCTTTTGGTGGCTTGGACTTGTCTCAATTATTTGACTAGGAGTGCCTATGAAACCTGAAAAACCTAAAAAATTGGGTTTTAAACAGATTTATCTCAATCTTGATAAAATCCTCTTTCTCTTTTTCTTGATTTTTATGATAGTGGAGTATTTGTGGGTCCCATTCAATTCATGGTTGGCTAGCTTCTTATTAGATCAGACAGGTTATCTTTTTATTTCCTATAACAATGTCTTAGCCATCCTCACTCATTCTCCATTGATTAGTCTAGCTTTTTTAGCCTTGATTATCATTAACCTTCTGGTTGCTTATTTTCAAATAGGACTCCTCTTTATTGGTGCTCGTCATCTTCTCTATCATGAAAAGCGAAGGCTAATTGAGTATATCCGCAAGGTTTTCCATGAAAGTTTTGGATTTATGAAAAAGCTAACTTGCGCTAAAGCCTTGTTTATCTTTTTCTATATAGCTATGCTTTTTCCTTTTATACGGAAAATGCTGAAGATTTATTATCTCAATAAAATCGTTATTCCAGAGTTTATCCAAGATTATTTAGAAGATAAATATTGGATGTGGTGGCTGAGCATCCTACTTCTATCTCTTATCTTTCTCTATGTCTCTGTCAGATTGATGTTTGCCCTTCCGAAGATTGTATATGATCAGCTGACTGTTCGAGAAGCAGTGATGTTTAGCTTGGAGAAAACCAAGAAAAGAGTTGTTTTTTATGCTTGGAATTTATTTTATATCTTGCTCAAGGCAAATTTATTATTTTATCTTCCTTTGATTCCTTTGTTATTGGCTCAAACTTTGGTAGATGACATCACTCAGAGAGAGTCTCTGATTCTTGGTATTTTGAATTTTGTTGTGATTAAAAATCTTTATTATATGGCTCTGACTTACTTTTTGGTTAAATTTGTTTCATTTTTGACAGGAAAGGAGCTGGATATGCTTCCTAGGAGAGAAAAAGATCACATCATGCGATGGGGAGTCATGACTTGTGCTAGTCTTTTCTTTGCCTTAGAAGGTTATATTTATCTGGAGGCTCCCATGGTTCATCTACCTCAGCTTATTTCTCACCGAGGGGTTTCCAATGCAAATGGGATTCAAAATACAGTAGAGTCCTTGGAAACTACAGCACAACTCAAACCAGACTTGGTAGAGACGGACGTGCAGGAAACAAAAGATGGGCAGTTTGTCATGATGCATGATGCTAACTTGAAAAATCTAGCAGGTATCAATAAAAGTCCTCAAGACTTAAACTTGGAGGAGCTTAAAGGGATTGATATTTTTGAAAATGGCTACCAGACTAAAATTTCAAGCTTTGAAGATTATCTCAGTCGAGCCAACGAACTTGGTCAAAAATTACTAATTGAAATCAAAACCAGTAAAAAAGATAGTCCAGACATGATGGACCGCTTTTTAGCTCGTTATGCTGCAAAGCTCAAGATTTATGGACATCAAATCCAATCTTTAGACTACCATGTTGTCGAAAAAGTAAGACAGTATGATGCCGAACTGCCAGTTTATTTCATCATGCCCTACAATTCTGTCTTTCCTAAAACAAGGGCGACAGGATATACTATGGAGTACTCGACCTTGGATGAATATTTTGTAAGCAAACTATGGACAACAGATCAGAAACTTTATGTATGGACTGTCAATGATTCAGAAGCTATCAACAAATCGCTTCACTTAGGAGTAGATGGAGTGATTACAGATGATTTGGAAAAAGTTCAGTGGGAAATAGAAGTAGCCCAAGAAGATCCAGAATATACGGATTTGCTTTTGAAAAAAGCATTGGAATTCTTTGAATTTTAGTAGTAAAAAAAAAGAGGAACGGTTGTTCCTCCCATGATAGGTAAGTATTCTTGTGAATGCTTGCTTTTTTTGTGGTTGCAATTCGTTTACGAGGATTGTTTGTCTTGTTCTTGTTTCAATCAACTTTATAGTAATTTGAGATTGGAATAGTACATTACAACTTCTAAAATGGTACTAGAAATTGGAAAGCTTCCTTTATTCTCTATATCCATTAGAAAGAATTGATTAAAAATTAGGAGACTTTTAATTTCTTTTCCGAATAAATAGATAGAAGCATCAAATCTAGCAAATTAGATTTAAAAATGTGCTATAATGAAAGGAGAGGAAATATGATTCTCAGACATCCGGGCATTAGCCCGACTAATGACTTGGTTGCTAAGAAAATCTTTAGTAATCCAGAAATCACTTGTCAATTTATCCGCGATATGCTGGACTTACCAGCAAAAAATGTAACCATTTTGGAAGGAAGCAATATTCATGTACTACCTTCTCTGCCTTATTCAGCCCAAGATTTCTATACTAGCATAGATGTCTTGGCTGAACTAGATAATGGAACCCAGGTTATTATTGAAATCCAAGTCCACCATCAGAATTTTTTCATCAATCGCCTGTGGGCATATCTGTGTAGTCAGGTCAATCAAAATCTTGAAAAAATCCGCCAGCAAGAAGGAAATACTCACCAGAGTTACAAACATATCGCACCAGTATACGCTATCGCAATCGTGGATAGTAACTACTTCTCAGATGACTTGGCTTTTCATAGTTTTAGCATGCGAGAGGATACGACGGGAGAGGCTTTAACAATTACAAACAATGGACAAGAAAATCATCTGGTTAAGATGGCGTTCTTGGAATTAAAAAAATATAGAGAAACCAGCAAAGATAGTATTCGCAAACCATGGTTAGAGTTTTTCGGGAACAAACCCTTTACCCAAGAACCCGAGCGAGCCATCAGCCAAGCAGACCAACTGCTGGACTACAAGAGCTGGTCCGAGGAGGACAGGAAGATGTTTAGTCAACTACGTATGCGTGAAGAACAAGCCTTGTTAGCACAGGACTATGCCTTGGAACAAGCTGAGGAAAAAGGCTTAGAACGTGGTCGTGCAGAGGGTCGTGAACAAGGACGAGAAGAAGGCATTGAAGAGGGATTAAAAGTAGGTTTAGTAAATCTAGTACGTCAAGGTCTTCTAACACCTGAGGTTGCGAGTGAGCAATTAGGCATGACCGTCGCTGAGTTTGAAGCGTTGTTGGCAAGACATGAGTGAGAAATCTGTAAATATTATACGATATGAAAACAATTAAAAAGAATAGCTAAATTTCTTGATGGAAAAGAGATTAGCTATCTTTTTTGTTAGGAAAGTTTGAACTTTTCACTTTCTTTTCCGAATAAATAGATAGAAGCATCAAATCTAGCAAATTAGATTAAAAAATGTGCTATAATGAAAGGAGAGGAAATATGATTCTCAGACATCCGGGCATCAGCCCCACCAACGACTTGGTTGCTAAGAAAATCTTTAGCAATCCAGAAATCACTTGTCAATTTATTCGCGATATGTTGGACTTGCCAGCAAAAAATGTGACCATTTTGGAGGGAAGCAACATTCACGTCTTGCCTTCCTTACCGTACTCGGCACAGGATTTCTATACCAGTATTGATGTCTTGGCGGAGTTGGACAATGGCACTCAAGTTATCATTGAGATTCAAGTCCATCATCAGAATTTTTTCATCAATCGCCTGTGGGCTTATCTGTGCAGTCAGGTCAATCAAAACCTAGAAAAAATTCGTCAGCGAGAAGGTGATACCCACCAGAGCTATAAACACATCGCACCAGTTTATGCTATTGCAATTGTAGATAGCAACTACTTCTCAGATGACTTGGCTTTTCATAGTTTTAGTATGCGCGAGGACATGACAGGTGAGGTTTTAACCATCACCAATAATGGACAGGAACATCATCTAGTCAAGATGGCGTTCTTGGAATTAAGAAAATACAGAGAAACCAGCAAAGACGAGGTTCGTAAACCGTGGTTGGAGTTTTTCGGGAACAAACCCTTTACCCAACAACCAGAGCGAGCTATCAGTCAGGCGGACCAACTGCTAGACTACAAGAGCTGGTCCGAGGAGGACAGGAAGATGTTTAGTCAACTACGTATGCGAGAAGAACAAGCATTATTAGCACAGGACTATGCCTTGGAACAAGCAGAGGAAAAAGGTTTAGAGCGTGGTCTTGAACGCGGTCGTGCAGAGGGGATTGAACAAGGTTTAGAGCGTGGTCTTGAACGTGGTCGAGCTGAGGGTCTTGAACAGGGACTGGAGCGTGGGAAAGTCGAAGGAAGTTTGTCCATGCTACTAAATCTAGTCCGTCAAGGTATTCTAACTTCTGAGGTTGCCAGTCAGCAACTGGGCATGACTGTCTCTGAGTTTGAAGAATTATTGAAAGACGATCATAAATAAGACCTAAAAAATACAGAGAAACCAGCAAAGACGAGGTTCGCAAGCCGTGGTTGGAGTTTTTTGGGAACAAGCCCTTTACTCAACAACCAGAGCGAGCCATCAGCCAAGCAGACCAACTGCTGGACTACAAGAGCTGGTCCGAGGAGGACAGGAAAATGTTTAGTCAACTACGTATGCGCGAAGAACAAGCCTTGTTAGCACAGGACTATGCTTTGGAAACAAGCTGAGGAAAAAGGTTTAGAGCGTGGACTTGAACGTGGTCGTGCAGAGGGTCTTGAACAGGGACTGGAGCGTGGGAAAGTCGAAGGAAGTTTGTCCATGCTACTAAATCTAGTCCGTCAAGGTCTTTTGACTTCTGAGGTTGCCAGTCAGCAATTGGGAATGACTGTGGCTGAGTTTGAGGCATTGTTGTAAAATCAGCACTAACGGTCAGGAAAATCATCTAGTCAAGGTGTGCTTTTTGTACTAAAAGACAGGCAAGCGTTTTTGCTTTAGTCTCTCCTTTGGCTTCTATTTATTTGCAGGAATTTTGGAGAGACTTTGGGTATGATTTTGCTAACGGCCTTTCTCTTTGCTTCTTTCCTATATTTATCTGAGCTTTTACGAGTCTCGCTATGGCTAATTTTTGTCATGGTTAGTCTACCTCTGCTACTCGACAAAGCTGGGAGAGCCTACATCAAGTGATTTGGTTAAGGAGTTATATCAAATAATATCTCAGGATTTCTGATTTTTCGGAGAGCCTGTTTTTTTATTTGCTGAGTCTAGGATAGGTCTTTCTGGCGATAGATAGCAAGACGAACAGCTTCGTTTGAATGTCATATAAATTTAAAATTTCTGAAAATAATGAAAAATATACTAAATTTACAAATAAGGAGCCTCTAAATCCTTTAAAATAAGCAACATGCATATATATATATATATATAATTATCGATTTTCTAAAACAAAGTGAGGTTGAGGGAAGGGAACTAAGTTGATATAATTAAGTGTTAGTAAACAATGGGCTTTTTGTCATTTGTTCAAGATGAGAAAAGGTCATGCTTTCCTGTTTTTATTGCGAGTTGATGCCTGCATGAACATGGCTAGAGGAGCAAAGACAGGGTAGAAAGAAAGGAAAAACTATGAAACAGTTTAAAATGAATGAGCGCCAACGCTTTTCTATACGCAAGTTTTCAATCGGAGCAGCCTCAGTCTTGCTAGGGTCTGTCTTTTTTGTGGCTAATCCAGCGACAGAAGTTCAGGCGGCGGAAGCAAATACAGAAGTGGTCAGTCAGGATGGAAATGGCAACACTGGGAATCCATCTGTCTTACCGCCATCAGATACAAGCAATCAAAATCTTAACGTAGAACAAGAAGGAGCTAAACCAAACACTCAAGCGACAGAGAGAAAAGAGCAAGACAGCCAAGCTAAAGATGGTGAAGGAAAAGCTAAGTCAACAGTAGAGAATACAGGTGACGAAAAAGTTGATGGTGTAGTTAAACCTGTATCTGGCGAATCATCTCCCGTGTTTGAGGAAGAAAAAGATAAAAAAGAAGTACAACCAGAGTTGGAAGAGGAAACAGTATCCATAGGTCGCCGAAGCAAATTAGCTCAATCTCAAGATAGAAGTGTAGAGAATCAGGAAGAGAAAAGTGTTGCAAGCAGTACAAGTTATATAAATGGTGAAGGAAGTTACTCTCTATCAGATGATATACACAAGCTTCTTCAAAATCTCAAGAACAGTGCTGGAAATCAAGAACAAGTCCAAAAACTCAATGAAGCATACGAAAAATTCAATGCAGCATTGGGAATATCGGAAACTGGACTTGTTGATCAGGAGATTTTTAATGCGGCACTTGAAGAGTATAGAAAGGCTAGTCAACTTCAGCAGGGAGAAGCGGCTAATTTAGATGGAAATCTAAGACATTCTAGGGAAACGTCAAGTTTGAGGGTGGGATTAGCTACTGGAAGAACCTCTGACCCTCAGTATTCTACTAATAAAGTCGTACCAGTACTGACGGGAGAAGCGGTCGGGAATAATGTTCGATTGATAGCTGAGTCTCTAAGTGGTCGTACTATTACAAATATCGATGTGCAAGGACTAGATGGCTTGGGATTGACGAAGTCAAGTTTGAAAACTATAGGATCAAGGGGATATGTAGATTTAACAGGTCGTATTCCTGGAAATAAACATGGTTTATCTAATATCGTTGTCACAGCTACAGATAGCGCAGGTCATAGTCAACATACCACAGTAAGTATTGCTCGTCCTCTCCCTACCCCAAGATTTACAACAACTAGTCAAGATTTAGAAGGAAAATCTAATGAGAAACCAGTAGTTTCTGGTACTATTGGCACAAAGGCGGAGCCTAACAATCTTCCATCTGATGCTGAGTTAAAAGCTTATTTAGTAACCGGAGGACGGCAAAATCCTTATAGTTTCTTACCAGAGGCAGATGGTTATCATGTTGTTGCGGAAGCCCCAGTAAAGACAGATGGGAGCTTTGATTTTGTTCCTCCTAAATACAGTGATCAAACAAAAGGAATAGGAACGGATAATCTTAGACTTGTAGTGGCGTATGTTCATAAGGGAACAAATACTACATATTACGAAGGATTGAAGACGGACTTTTCAGCAAATAGTATTAAGGCAACAGCGCCGGTAGACAAGCAACCTTTGATACAAGCTAAGTCAGAGCTAGAAGGATTGACTAGTAAAGCAGATCCGACTGTAGGTAAAACAACAAGTACAGCGAGTGCTTATAAAACAGCTAAGCAAGAAGCCTTGAACGAGATTGCGTCAGCTACTCGAGTAATTGAGGATCAGAATGCGACTTCTCAAGCTGTCAGTGATGCTTTAAGAGCTGTTGGCAATAAGAAAACAGCTCTTACCACAGCCGAAAGTAATTTGAAGACAGCAGCTACGTCTGATGCTCTCAAGACACTAAAAAATAGTGCTGATGCTTTAGTGAAAGCTAATCTTCAAAATAAGACTCCAAATAGTGTTAAAGAATATGAAACTAAGTTTAATGAATTTAGCAATGAGTTAAACACAGCTAAAACAGAAGCATTACGAGTCGTATCTCAAGGCTCAGACGCAACAGCAGAGGATGCTCAGAGCGCCCAAACAGCTGTTCAACGAGTAAAAGCTAAGCTAGATGCAGCAAATGCAGTTTTAAGAGAACAAGCAGATAAATCAAGCTTGATACAAGCTAAGTCAGAGCTAGAAGGATTGACTAGTAAAGCAGATCCGACTGTAGGTAAAACAACAAGTACAGCGAGTGCTTATAAAACAGCTAAGCAAGAAGCCTTGAACGAGATTGCGTCAGCTACTCGAGTAATTGAGGATCAGAATGCGACTTCTCAAGCTGTCAGTGATGAAATCGAAAAATTAAAATCTGCAATGAAGAAACTTCAAGAGGCGAAAGATGGTTTGAGAGATATTCAAATTCCTTCACATTCTACTGAGGAACCTACTCAGCCAGACCAAGGAGGCACAGAGACTCCAACAGCTCCATCTGAGCCAGCTCCACAACCGTCTCAACCAACAGCTCCGGGTCAATCTGCAAGTCCTGCCCCAGCTCCGAGTTCAGCTCCGACTCAAGCACCTAGAGCGGCAGCAAGCGCTTCGGCTAGCTCAACGAACACGCAAGCTCCAGCTCAAGAGCAAGTTGACAAGTCTGAACTTCGTGCCTTGACTCAAGAGTTAGACCAACGCTTGAAAGCTTTGGCAACAGTATCTGATCCGAAAATCGATGCAGCCAAGGCGGTTCTCCTAGATGCTCAAAAAGCTCTGGAAGATAGTGCCTTGACAGAGCAAGGTCTACGTACTGCAGTAGAGTCTGTGAAGGCTGCCTTGGACTCTCTCAAAGATGTGAAAGCAAATGCTAGCGACAGCAAGCCTGCACAGGACAAGAAAGATGCCAAACAAGGAACGGAAGATAGTAAGGATTCAGATAAAATGACTGAAACAAACTCAGTTCCAGCAGGAGTGATTGTAGTCAGTCTACTTGCTCTCCTAGGTGTGATTGCCTTCTGGTTAGTTCGTCGTAAGAAAGAGTCAGAAATCCAGCAATTAAGCACGGAATTGACAAAAGTTCTTGGACAGCTAGATGCAGAAAAAGCGGATAAAAAAGTCCTTGCCAAAGCCAAAAAACTTCTCCAAGAAACCCTTGATTTCGTGAAAGAAGAAAATGGCTCAGCAGAGACAGAAGCTAAACTAGTAGAGGAGCTTAAAGCAATCCTTGCCAAACTCAAGTAAAACATGAGTTATGAAATGTCAGACCTAAAAGACATTTCCGTTCACAAAAGCAGCGACGAGTAACCCTTGTCGTTGCTTTTTGGCTATTTTGGGGACAAGATCCGCCTTGACTAGCAAAAGAAAAGATTGGTCCAGTAGTGCCGATACGATTTTGCGTAGCAGAAAGCATACAAATTAAATTGAATATAGTAAAATAGGATTAGAAATCTTAAGAAAGTTGGTTCTTTATTGGAAACGCTAGTATTTTCAATCTCTGTTTTTCTAGCAGGTGTTTTATCCTTTTTTTCTCCTTGTATTTTTCCACTTCTGCCAGTTTATGCTGGGATTTTATTGGATGATCAGGAAAGCGCAAAAAGTTTTTCCTTGTTTGGGAGAAAGGTTCTTTGGTCCGGTTTGATTCGAACACTTTGCTTTATCGCAGGTATCTCTCTCATTTTCTTTATTCTAGGCTTTGGTGCAGGTTACTTTGGTCATATTCTCTATGCAAATTGGTTTCGATATGTCATGGGAGCTATTATTATCATTTTGGGTCTTCACCAGATGGAAATTTTTCATTTTAAGAAATTAGAGGTTCAAAAAAGCTTTACTTTTAAGAAATCAGAAGCCAATCGTTATTGGTCAGCCTTTTTACTCGGTATTACCTTTAGCTTTGGTTGGACACCTTGTATCGGTCCAGTTTTGAGTTCTGTTTTAGCTCTTGCGGCTTCTGGAGGCAATGGTGCTTGGCAAGGAGCTATTTATACCTTGATTTACACTCTGGGGATGGCCATTCCTTTCTTGATTTTGGCTCTAGCTTCAGGTGTAGTCATGCCTTATTTTAGTAAAATCAAACGTCATATGATGCTACTGAAGAAAATTGGTGGTTTCCTCATTATTTTAATGGGAATTTTGTTAATACTAGGACAAGTAAATGTTCTAGCTGGAATTTTTGAATAAAGGAGAACAAATGAAAAAAGTAATGTTTGCTGGCTTAAGCCTCTTGTCATTAGTTGTATTGATGGCCTGTGGTGAGGAAGAGACTAAAAAGACTCAAGCCCCACAACAGCCAAAACAAGAAACGACTGTACAACAAATCGCTGTTGGAAAAGAGGCTCCAGACTTTACCTTACAATCCATGGATGGCAAAGAAGTTAAGTTATCTGATTTTAAGGGTAAAAAGGTTTACTTGAAGTTTTGGGCTTCATGGTGTGGTCCATGTAAGAAAAGTATGCCTGAGTTGATGGAACTAGCGGCGAAACCAGATCGCGATTTCGAAATTCTTAGTGTCATTGCACCAGGAATTCAAGGTGAAAAAACTGTCGAGCAATTCCCACAATGGTTCCAGGAACAAGGATATAAGGATATCCCAGTTCTTTATGATACCAAGGCCACAACCTTCCAAGCTTATCAAATTCGAAGCATTCCTACAGAATACCTAATTGATAGTCAAGGAAAGATTGGAAAGATTCAATTTGGTGTTATCAGCAACGCAGATGCAGAAGCGGCCTTTAAAGAAATGAACTAGAATAGATAAAATCTGATTACAAGATGTAGTCAGATTTTTTTAGAAAAACATTTTATAAATATTCACAAATCCCCTATATTTATGGTAAAATAGAATCATCAGTTTATTTTGGAGAAAAAGATGAATATATTTAGAACAAAGAATGTAAGTTTGGATAAAACGGAGATGCACAGGCATTTGAAGTTATGGGATTTGATTTTGCTGGGTATCGGAGCCATGGTAGGGACAGGCATCTTTACAATTACAGGTACTGCAGCTGCCACACTTGCTGGTCCAGCCCTAGTGATTTCAATCGTCATTTCTGCCTTGTGTGTAGGATTATCAGCCCTCTTTTTTGCAGAATTTGCTTCACGAGTACCCGCTACAGGTGGTGCCTACAGTTATCTCTATGCTATTTTAGGAGAATTTCCAGCTTGGTTGGCTGGCTGGTTAACCATGATGGAGTTCATGACAGCCATATCTGGTGTGGCTTCGGGTTGGGCAGCTTATTTTAAAGGATTGCTCTCTCAATATGGGATAGCTCTTCCTCATGCTTTAAATGGTACCTTTAATCCTCAAGCAGGGACATTTGTTGATTTATTGCCTATTCTTGTCTTGGTCTTGGTGACTTCGCTTGTTTTACTAAATGCCAAGGCAGCCTTACGCTTTAATTCGATTCTAGTCATTCTGAAATTCTCCGCTTTAGCTCTCTTTGTTTTAGTAGGAATTTGGAATATTAAGCTTGATAATTGGAGCAATTTTGCTCCTTACGGTTTTGGACAAATCTATGGTGCTAGTACTGGTATTATGGCTGGTGCATCCTTGATGTTCTTTGGATTTTTGGGATTTGAATCCATCTCAATGGCTGTAGATGAGGTCAAGACTCCTCAAAAAAATATTCCTAGAGGGATTGTCTTATCGCTTTCTATCGTAACCATTCTTTATGCCTTGGTGACGCTTGTCTTGACTGGTGTGGTTCACTATAGTCATCTAAATGTCGATGATGCCGTTGCCTTTGCCCTTCGTAGTGTTGGGATTAGTTGGGCAGCCAACTATGTGTCATTAGTGGCTATCTTGACCTTGATTACAGTTTGTATTTCGATGACCTATGCCCTATCGCGTATGATTTACAGTTTAGCACGTGACGGCTTGATGCCTGCTGCCTTTAAAGAACTAACGAAGACTAGCAAGGTACCAAAGAATGCTACTATCTTAACGGGGCTAGCTTCAGCAGTAGCAGCAGGAATATTCCCACTAGCCAGTATCGCAGCCTTCTTAAATATTTGTACCTTAGCCTACTTGATTATGCTAGCTTACGGTCTGATTCGCTTACGGAAAGAAAAAGGAATGCCCAAAGCTGGGGAATTTAAAACACCACTGGTACCTCTGTTACCGATTTTATCAATCATCATTTGTTTATCCTTTATGTTACAGTATAATATGGAAACCTGGATTGCTTTCCTAGTTGCATTGTTAGTAGGAAGTATTATTTACTTCACTTATGGTTATAAGCATTCTACCATAGAAGAATAAAGTAAAAGTCTGTTGAGTTGTTGAAACTCAGCAGATTTTTATATGTGAAAGAAATTTCAAATTTTTTCTAAAAATATCTTGACAGATTAAATTTTTAGGAGTAGAATGTTTACTAGTTAATTAAATGGTTAAGGAGTTGTTCATGAAGAAACAAAATTTATTTTTAGTCTTGTTAAGTGTCTTTCTTTTATTGCTAGGAGCCTGTAGTCAAAAGGAAAGTCAGACAGGAAAGGGGATGAAAATTGTGACCAGTTTTTATCCTATCTACGCTATGGTTAAGGAAGTATCTGGTGACTTGAATGATGTTCGGATGATTCAGTCAAGTAGTGGAATTCACTCCTTTGAACCTTCAGCAAATGACATCGCGGCCATCTATGACGCGGATGTCTTTGTTTACCATTCTCATACGCTCGAATCTTGGGCAGGAAGTTTAGATCCCAATCTAAAAAAATCTAAAGTGAAGGTCTTAGAGGCTTCAGAGGGAATGACTTTAGACCGCGTCCCAGGGCTAGAAGATGTGGAAGCAGGGGATGGAGTCGATGAAAAAACGCTCTATGACCCTCACACTTGGCTAGATCCTGAAAAAGCTGGCGAAGAAGCGCAAATTATCGCTGATAAACTTTCAGAGGTGGATAGTGAACATAAAGAAACTTATCAAAAAAATGCGCAAGATTTTATCAAAAAAGCTCAAGAATTGACTAAGAAATTCCAGCCTAAATTTGAAAAAGCGACTCAGAAAACATTTGTAACACAACATACAGCCTTTTCTTATCTAGCTAAGCGATTTGGACTCAATCAACTCGGTATTGCAGGTATCTCTCCTGAACAAGAACCAAGTCCACGACAACTAACAGAAATTCAGGAATTTGTTAAGACCTATAAGGTTAAAACGATTTTTACAGAAAGTAATGCTTCTTCAAAAGTAGCTGAAACTCTTGTCAAATCAACAGGTGTGGGTCTTAAAACTCTGAATCCTTTAGAGGCAGACCCACAAAATGACAAGACCTATTTAGAAAATCTTGAAGAAAATATAAGTGTTTTAGCAGAAGAATTAAAGTGAGGAAAGAATGAAAATCAATAAAAAATATGTAGCAGGTTCAGTGGCAGTCCTTGCCCTAAGTGTTTGTTCCTATGAGCTTGGACGGTACCAAGCTGGTCAGGCTAAGAAAGAGTCTAATCGAGTTGCTTATATAGACGGTGATCAGGCTGGTCAAAAGGCAGAAAATTTGACACCCGATGAAGTCAGTAAGAGAGAGGGAATCAACGCCGAACAAATTGTTATCAAGATTACGGATCAAGGTTATGTGACCTCTCATGGAGACCATTATCATTACTATAATGGGAAGGTTCCTTATGATGCTATTATCAGTGAAGAACTGCTGATGAAAGATCCTAATTATCAGTTGAAGGATGCAGACATTGTCAATGAAATCAAGGGTGGCTATGTCATTAAGGTAAACGGTAAATACTATGTTTACCTTAAAGATGCGGCCCATGCGGACAATATTCGGACAAAAGAAGAGATTAAACGTCAGAAGCAGGAACACAGTCATAATCATAATTCAAGTACAGATAATGCTGTTGCTGCAGCCAGAGCCCAAGGACGTTATACAACGGATGATGGTTATATCTTTAATGCCTCTGATATTATAGAAGATACGGGTGATGCCTATATCGTTCCTCATGGCAATCACTTCCACTATATTCCTAAGAGTGACTTGTCTGCCAGTGAATTAGCTGCTGCCCAAGCCTTCTTATCTGGAAAAGGCGGTCAATTAAGTACGGTTGAATATCGTTCTAGCAGGGGAGAAACAAGATCTAGTGTGAGAAGGAGTCAATCTGAGACACCTCAAAATCCTGCAACTGATTCTGAAAGTCAAAGTGAGGATTTAGCTAGTCTCCTTCAAGAATTGTACGCTTTGCCACTTAGCCAACGTCATGTGGAGTCTGATGGATTAGTATTTGACCCAGCACAGATTATAAAACGTACTGCAAATGGTGTGGCAGTTCCTCACGGGGATCATTTCCATTTCATTCCTTATTCGCAAATGTCTGCTTTGGAAGAAAAATTGGCTCGAAATCTACCAATTGGAGGTCAGCCAGTTCAAAGTCATTCTGACAATACGAAACCAAGCAGTACAGATAAACTAAGTTCAACCATTAAACCAAACTTTAATCTCAATACGCCGGCACCGAATAGCTCAGCTGGAGGCGCCTATACAACGGATGATGGGTATGTCTTTAGTCCGTCAGATGTGATTGAAGATACAGGAGACGCTTTTATTGTACCGCATGGCAATCATTTCCACTATATACCAAAAGGCGCTTTGTCTGCAGGAGAATTGGCTGCTGCCCAAGCCTATTGGAATGGGAAGCAGGGATCTCGTTCTTCTTCAAGTTCTAGTCATAATGCAAATCCAGCTCAACCAAGCTTATCAGAGAACCACAATCTGACTGTCACTCCAACTTATCATCAGAATCAAGGGGAAGATATTTCAAGCCTTTTACGTGAATTGTATGCCAAACCCTTATCAGAACGCCATGTGGAATCGGATGGCTTGGTATTCGACCCAGCACAAATAACAGATCGTACAGCAAATGGTGTTGCTGTGCCTCACGGAAATCATTATCACTTTATCCCTTATTCACAAATGTCTGATTTAGAGCAGAGGATTGCAAGCATGATTCTGTTAAAAGGGCAAAATGGTGCAGTCGTGCCAGGAATGCATTATTTGAAACCAGCACCAAAACCGCAAGCTCAACCGTCAACTGAGAAAAAACAAACTAATTTTGCAGTAGAACAGGTTGTTAGAAAAGTTGGGAAAGGCTATGTTGTGGAAATTGCTGGTGTCAGTCACTATGTTTTTGCTAAAGACTTGGCTAAGGATAAGATTGATGCTATTGAAAATCTCTTGTCTAATAAAACTCAAGAGACACATGCTCTAGTTGCGAAGAAAGAAAACGTCTCTTCTCGTGACAAAGAATTTTATGATAAAGCTTATAATCTGTTAACCCAGGCTCATAAAGCCTTGTCTGAAAATAAGGGGCGTGCTGTTGATTTCCAAGCCTTAGACAAATTAGCAGAACGCTTGAATAATGAATCTTCTAATAATAAAGTAAAATTGGTAGATGATTTATTGGCATTCTTAGCACCAATTACTCACCCAGAACGCCTTGGCAAACCAAATGCTCAAATTGCCTATACAAACGATGAAATTAAATTAGCGAAATTAGCAGGTAAATATACAACCTCAGATGGCTACATTTTTGACGAACATGATATTGAAAGTGATGCAGGAAATGCCTACGTCACTCCACACTTGAACCATAGCCACTGGATTAAAAAAGACAGCTTATCTGAAGCTGAAAGGGCAGCAGCTCAGGCTTATGCTAAAGAAAAAGGCTTACAAGCTCCAAATTCTACTGAAGCAAAACCAGAGGCAACAGGGACAGAAGCTATCTATAACCGCGTAACAGCTGAGAACAAGGTACCATTAGAAAAAATACCAAATCATTTACAGTATACTGTAGCTGTACAGAATGGTTACTTTATCATTCCTCACTTTGATCACTATCATAATCTTAAGTTTGCATGGTTTGACGAAGGACTCTATAAGGCACCTGAGGGTTATACCTTAGAAGATTTATTTGCGACTGTAAAATACTACGTTGAACATCCGGACCAACGTCCTCATTCAGATAATGGTTGGGGTAATGCTAGCGACCATGTTCGTAAAAATAAGGCAGACCAAGACGGTAAACCTGATGAAAATAAGGAACATGATGAAGTAAGTGAGCCAACTCGCTCTGAATCTGATGAAAAAGAGAATCACGCTGGTTTAAATCCTTCAGCAGATAATCTTTATAAACCGAGCACTGATGAAGACGAGACAGAGGAAGAAGCTGAAGATACTACAGAAGAGCCAGAAGTCCATCAAGTAGAGACTGCAAAAGTAGAAGCTAAACTCAAAGAAGTAGAAGCTTTACTTGATAAAGTAACGGATGCTAGTCTGAAAGCTACTGCGACTGAAACCCTGGCTAGTTTACGAGGTAACTTGAGCCTGCAAACCATGGATAATAATGACATCATGACAGGGGCAGAAAAATTACTTGCTTTGTTAAAAGGTAGTGAGTCAATTGAGACGAAGCCAGAAGCATAAGTTTATCCTATTAAATCGATATAATGTAAGAGTCAGTAGTAATACTGGCTTTTATTTTTTTAAATGATATAAAAATCTTGACAGATAAACTTAAAAAAGGTAAACTATTTACTGGTTAATTAAATGGTTAAATAACCAGTTTAGAAAAAATGTTTAACCGAGAAAAAGAAGTTAAGAAAAAGCTTCATCATTTATTGAAATGAGGGATTTATGAAATTCAGTAAAAAGTATATAGCAGCTGGATCAGCTGTTATCGTATCCTTGAGTCTTTGCGCCTATGCACTGAACCAGCATCGTTCGCAGGAAAATAAGGACAATAATCGTGTTTCTTATGTGGATGGCAGCCAGTCAAGTCAGAAAAGTGAAAACTTGACACCAGATCAGGTTAGCCAGAAAGAAGGAATTCAGGCTGAGCAAATTGTCATCAAAATTACAGATCAAGGCTATGTAACATCACACGGTGATCACTATCATTACTATAATGGGAAAGTTCCTTATGATGCCCTCTTTAGTGAAGAACTCTTGATGAAGGATCCAAACTACCAACTTAAGGATGGAGATATTGTCAATGAAGTCAAGGGGGGGTATATCATCAAGGTAGATGGAAAATATTATGTCTACCTAAAAGATGCAGCTCATGCAGAAAATGTACGAACAAAAGATGAAATCAATCGCCAAAAACAAGAACATGGTAAAGATAATGAGAAGGTCAACTCTAATGTTGCTGTAGCAAGATCTCAGGGGCGCTATACGACAGATGATGGTTATGTCTTTAATCCAGCTGATATTATCGAAGATACTGGTGATGCTTATATCGTTCCTCACGGAGGTCACTATCACTACATTCCAAAAAGTGATTTGTCTGCTAGTGAATTAGCAGCAGCAAAAGCTCATCTAGATGGGAAAAATACGCAACCGAGTCAGCTAAGCTATTCTTCAACAGCTAGTGACAATAACACGCAATCTGTAGCACAAGGCTCAACTAGCAAGTCAGAAAGCAAAGTTGAAAATCTCCAGAGTCTTTTGAAGGAACTCTATGATTCGCCTAGTGACCAACGTTACAGTGAATCAGATGGTTTGGTCTTTGACCCTGCTAAGATTATCAGTCGCACGGCAAATGGAGTTGCGATTCCGCATGGCGACCATTATCACTTTATTCCTTACAGCAAGCTTTCTGCCTTAGAAGAAAAGATTGCTAGAATGGTGCCTATCGGTGGAACTGATTCTACGGTCTCTACAAATGAAAAACCTCATGAAGTAGCGTCTAGTCTAGGAAGTCTTTCAAGTAGTCCATCTACTTTGAATAGTGCCTCATTACTTACAAATAAGCCTATCTCTTCAACATCTGATGGCTATATTTTTAATCCAAAAGATATTGTTGAGGAAACAGCAACAGCTTATATCGTAAGACATGGTGATCATTTCCATTACATTCCTAAGTTGAATCAAATTGGACAACCGACTCTTCCAAGTAATAGTCTAACAACACCTTTGCCATCTCTTCCAGTTAATCCTGGTGTTTCACATGAGGAACATGAAGAAGATGGACACGGCTTTGATGCTAATCGTATTATTGCGGAAGATGCGGCAGGCTTTGTCATGACTCATGGTAACCACAATCATTATTTCTTCAAGAAGGACTTGTCAGCAGAGCAAATTAAGGCAGCGCAGGATCATTTGAGAGGTAAAACGCCAGTAACACCAAGCCCAGCCCATGATGACGATCACGATGGTGATGAGCATGACCACCATCATGGGGAAGACCATGATCACGGTTTTGATGCCGATCGTGTCATCAGTGAGGATGATCAAGGCTTTGTCATGAGTCACGGAGACCACAATCATTACTTCTTCAAGAAGGATTTGACAGCTGATCAAATTAAGGAAGCTCAGGATCATTTGAAAGCACATCATGATGCAGAGCCTGTTCAACCTCTTGCTAAAACAGTAGAGTCTTTCTCAAGAGATGCTAGTGATGAAGAAAAGATTGCTTATATTTCTAAGACCTATGGTGTTCCACTTGAAGCTATTAGAATTTCAAACGGATTCTTTGTCTTTGGAAATCCAGACCAGGCCTACGATCCAACTCATATCCACCCATATGCTGTTCGTAAGGAACATGTTCGTTTGCCACTGCAAACTGGGAATCCAGAACTTGATTTCCTAAATGAACTTTACACGACCGCATTGCGTGATGGTGTATCACCTTATAGTTTACAGGTAGAAAATGGTAGTTTTGTAATTCCTCATGGCGACCACAATCACTACATCAAGGTGCAAACTAAGGGATATGAAGTAGCTTTGAAAAACAAGATTCCAGCCCTACAATCCAACTACCAACCTGGAGCTTTTGATGAGAAGGCAGTCTTGGAAAAAGTAGATCAACTTCTAGCTGACAGCAGAAGTATCTACAAAGACAAGCCTATCGAACAAAGACAGATTGAGTTAGCCTTAGGTCAGTTTACTGAAAATATGAAGAAACTAGCAACTAACTCTACAGCAGGTTATCTTGCGACACTAGATCTCTTTGATAAGCAATATATCCATATTGATGAAAGTGTCAAACCTGTTGAAACAAGTGCTTTAGATAAGAAATATCAGGCCTTGATTGATAAAATCAATACCTTGGATACAGACTCTTATGGACTTCCAAAGAAAGACCTTCTCGTTCGACTCCAAGAAGCTAAACTGGCTAAAGATGAGGCTGGTTTAGCAGCAGTTGAATCACAACTTCAAGCTCTTCAAGACTTTAATGATCGTACTGGTGACACAACAGTGGAATACATCAAGTACTTCTATGAGCATGTAAACGATGGCCGTTTAAGTGATGAGCTTCGTAATAAAGTAGCTAATTTGACTTTTACTTTATATCAATCCCAATCCTTCCGTAAGGCTGTGGACTTGAATAAACTGTTCCCAAGCATTTATCAAACAAAACAAGAAGTAGAAGAGGCTTTAAAAAATCAGCCAACTTCTGCAAAAGTAAATGAAACAGTTTTAGATAAAGAAACAGTTGATAGCCAATCTGCTAAGCAAGCGATTTATGAATTTTTGAAAGATCTTTATCCTGATCTTAAAAAAGAAGAACATGTCAATCATGTTAGCAAGGAAGAAGTAGAAAGTCTTTTGAGCAAGGCAAATCAACTCTTGGAACAACTCCAAGAAGAAGGAATCAGACAATCCTTGGCAGAAGAAGTAGAAAATCTCAAAGCTGCCACAAACAAGGCTGATGCAGACTTGGATGAAGTAAATAGCCAGGTAAAAGATGTCTTGACTCGTATCGCTAGCGCCCTTCAACAAGAGAAGGAAAATGCTGAACAAGATCCTCAGACACTTGTACTCTATCAAAAACTCTACGATATTCTCATATCGCTTCACTCTTATTTAGAAAGTAATAATGGTTCTGATGATGACTTTGATAAAGTGGATGCATTACTAGATCAACTTTCTGCTAAGAGTAAAGACAAAGCAGCTTTACTTGAATTGACAAAAGCTATTCTAGTTTTGAATCACCAAATCCAGTCAAAAGCTAGCGCAAGTGAAGAAACAAGTCCAGCAAGAAATGCCGAGGCAAATGGTGATAATACCAGTGCTGAGAACCAACCAAACGCAACTGCAGAATCTAACAGTGAAACTGCTAGCGACGAAAACAAACCAACCAATACAAGAGATTCTAAACCTGTTGAATCAACTTCAAAAAATGAAACAACAGAATCTTCTACAGCTACTGGAAATCAAGAAAAACCAGCAGAATAAAAAGAAAGGCGAAGTAGCTGAGCTACCTCGTCTTTTTAGTCTTTATAAGCTACGATGCCAATAATTGTATCAACTGCACGTTCCATAGTCTGAAGGCTGACGTATTCAAAACGACCGTGCATGTTCTCGCCACCAGCAAAGATATTGGGAGTTGGGATTCCCATAAAGGAAATCTTAGAGCCGTCTGTCCCTCCACGGATTGGTTCGATAATAGGAGTGATACCTAGATCTTCCATAACGGCTTTGGCAATGGTAATTGGAGTCATATCTTTCTCAATGACTTCTTTCATATTGTAGTACTGGTCTGTCAAGTTGAGGGTGATACGGTCGCTACCAAGTTCTTGATTCATCTTATCAGCGATAGACTGCATAGTTGTTTTACGAGCTTCAAAGGCATCTTTTTCAAAATCGCGAATGATGTAGCTTGCACGCGCTTCCTCGACACTACCTGTCACATCCATAAGATGATAGAAACCTTGGTAACCCTCTGTCAGTTCAGGACGGTCAGTTTCAGGGAGTTGATTATGGAAATCAATTGCTAATTGCAGAGCATTTACCATCTGTCCCTTTGCAGTACCAGGGTGGACATTGCGTCCTTGGAAATGCAATTCAGCCCCAGCTGCTGAGAAGGTCTCGTACTGAAGCTCACCTAATGGACCACCATCAACTGTGTAGGCAAAGTCCACATCAAAATCATCTGCATCAAATTGATTAGCACCAACACCGATTTCCTCATCTGGACCAAAACCAACACGAATCTCACAGTGTTTGATTTCAGGGTGGGCAGTCAGATATTCAATAGCAGTCATAATTTCAGCAATTCCTGACTTGTCATCAGCACCTAGCAAGCTTGTTCCGTCGGTTGTGATGAGCGTTTGTCCTGGATATTTCTCAAGACTCTTAAAGTCGGCTGGATCGAGTTTGAAACCAGAATTTCCAAGTTCAATCACACTACCATCGTAGTTTTCAATTACCTGTGGATTGACTCCTTCGGCATTAAAATCAGCAGTATCCATATGGGAGATGAAGCCAATTTTTCGTGTTAGAGCTGGATCATTGGCTGGCAAGGTCCCAATTGCAAAACCATTTGGAAGGTAGTAGACGTTTTGAAGTCCAACACGTTTCATTTCAGGAATAAGAACATTTGTAGCAAAATCTACCTGACTCTGCGTACTTGGAGTAGTAGTAGAGTGTTCATCAGAGCGCGTGTTGACCTTAACGTAGGTTAAGAAGCGGTCCAAGAGATTGGGGTAAGTCATAAAAAACTCCTTTTGAATTCATTTTTTCCATTGTATCATAGAAAGAAGAGAAAAACAAAAGATTGTGAATGTCGCTATATTAGCGTTTACTTATCAGTGGATTCATGATAAAATAAATTTGATAAAAATATCACAAGGAAGCAGTTATGAAAAAAGCAATTTTAATGATGACCTTCGGTTCACCGGAAGAGATTACCTTTGAAGGTGTAGCTGATTTTTTCACAAATATTCGTCGTGGAGTAAGACCTCAAGACCATGAGATTCAAACTCTCTATGATAATTATGTACGAATTGGAGGCACACCTCTACAAAGAATTACCCGTGAAGAGGTTGCCTTGGTAGAAGCTAGACTGGGAAATGAATATAGTGTCTATTTTGCCAATAAATTTTCCAAACCCTTTATCCCAGATGTGATTGGTCAGATGGAAGCAGACGGCATTGAACAGTGTATTTGCTTGATTTTGGAGCCTCATTATTCTTTTTACTCTGTCATGGGCTATGAGAAATTTTTAGAAAGCAAGCAAATTCAATTTTTGGTCATTAAGGACTGGTATCAGGAAGAAGAGCTCTTAAACTATTGGGCAGATGAAATTGCTAAGATTTTAAAAGAAGAAGTAAAGCAGGATAGCTTTAAAGTCATCTTTTCAGCCCACAGTGTGCCCATTTTTGCCTTGGATTTTGGTGATCCCTATATCGATCAAATTTTTGAAAATAGCAAGTTAGTCGCTGAAAAACTAGGTTTGAGTTCCGAACAATATACCAACACTTGGCAGAGTGAAAGTGATATCGGTATTCCATGGATTAAGCCAGATGTTTTGGAGTATCTCAGAGAACAGACAGAACATCCAGACCATTATATTTTTGTTCCTATCAGCTTCATTAGTGAGCATATTGAGGTCTTGTTTGATAATGATGTGGAATGTTATGAGTTATGTCAGGAATTGGGTGTCAACTACCATCGTCCACCAATGCCAAATACGGATTCTCGCTTAATTGCTGCCTTGATTAATACAGTCAGAGCCAATGAACATCAAGAGTTTAAGGAATTTCTTCCAGAAGAAGAAACCTTTGATGAGTTAGTTCCTTCAGATGAGACGAAAAACATTTTGGCTGAATCTCAAGATTTACAAATGCCTGAATTTGTGAAAAAACTAATTGAGAAAAAAGGTCGGGAGAATGTCAAGATGCCTTATCTTATCAAGAAGATGCTAGAAAAAGCAGGCAAGTTACCCAAAGAGTAAAGAAAAAAGGATTTAGCTTTGTGCTAGATCCTTTTAAACGATTATTTTTTCTCAAGAAGAGCTTTGATTTCTTGAAGGACTTCCAATTCGGTTGGTTTTTTTTCGTCAGTTTTTTCTTCCTTTATGCCAGTCAGTTTCTGTGCTTTTTCAATACCCTTGATAATAAAGAAGAGGGCGGTACCCACAAAGATAAAATTGATAATAGCACTTAAAAAGTTACCATAGCCGACTCCATGCCAAGAAAGTTGAGCGATACGTTCGACTTTAGCAGCTTTCAAAGCTGGATTTAAAATAAGAGGAGTGATAATGTCGTTTACAAGTGAAGTAACGATAGCACCAAAAGCAGAGGCAATGACAACACCGACAGCAAGGTCAATAACATTTCCTCGAAGCAAGAATGATTTTAGATTTTTTAACATACTGTTTTCCTTTCAACGTTTCGTGTTTCATTGTATCCTAAATCATTATAGAAGGCAATTAAAAGGCTCATAAATGGAACATTATTTTCTAAAAATATAGACCTTGCTCAAGATATAATTGATGATAATAATGAGTATTTGTGCAATTATTGTTTCAATAGCATTTATCTTATCAATGTTTTCATTTACGAATTGCCCTATGATATGAGGGAATTGAGTCACAAACAGAAAAGTAAAGAGCAAATCTAACAGAAAAGTAGAAAGGCGGGCAAGAAAAAATTTCACTAAACGGATAAGTCGACTCTTCCTTGCTTGCTTAAATACAATCGTATCATTTGTGATAAAGGCAAATAGGATACCAATAATATTTGCTAGGGCAGTAGCGAGGAGTTCTTTATGAGTTAGCTGATAAATGACTAGTCGTGAGAGAATTGAAACTAGAGTTGTTGCAAGGCCAAAAAAGAGATAGGCTAAGATTTCATTGTTAAAAAATTTTTGAATAGGTTTTTTCATGCTTTAAGTATAGCATAAAGCAGGCTATTGTGCTATACTAGTAGGGTTGAATAAAGCAACCCTTGGTGCTTAGCTTCTTTCACCAAGCATATTACACGCGGGCAACCGCCAAAGGAGAAAAGATGAAAAAATTAACTATTCGTGATGTTGCAGATATTGCAATCGTCGCTGCTATCTATGTCGTTTTGACTGTCACACCGCCTCTAAATGCCATTAGCTATGGTGCTTATCAGTTCCGTATTTCAGAAATGATGAACTTTATGGCTTTTTACAATCCTAAGTACATCATCGGAGTTACCATCGGTTGTATGATTGCTAATTTCTTTAGCTTCGGACTGCTAGATGTCTTTGTTGGTGGTGGATCAACCCTAGTATTCCTCAGTCTAGGTGTTTGGCTTTTTGCAAAATACAGCAAGGATTACCTCTTTAACGGATTGATTCGAAAAGATCATTTCTTCTTTTCAATCCTCTTTTCAATTTCCATGTTTACTATCGCTGCAGAGTTAAATATTGTAGCAGAATTACCATTCTTCCTTACTTGGTTTACAACAGGGATTGGTGAATTTGCCTCATTGATTATTGGAGCGATTATTATCGGTAAAATTGGTCGTCGAATTGATTTAAGCAAATAGAACAGGACAAGCTAGGTAGCCTTTACCTGGCTTTTTCTTATAGAAAATTTCTAAGGAAACTTGACAAGTTTTTCTGATTATAGTATACTTCTTAAGTAAGCTGATTTAGCTCAGTTGGCAGAGCGCATCCATGGTAAGGATGAGGTCGCCGGTTCAATCCCGGCAATTAGCATATAATAGACAAGAAAACCCTTATAAATAAAGGGTTTTTGTTATGTCTGTATCAAATGTTTCAAAGATATTTCTATTCATCTGTGTAAATGAAACTAAAGAGTTTCGTCTGTTGACAAAAGTGATTCTCTTTAGTAGAATAGAAGATGCGATGAGTCGATAGGTAGTCTTCGGACTACTATTGAGCATAAGGAGGTCATAACGCAGGAGCGGACCTTGATGAGTTGTGTGAACCTGCTCATCACATGAAGATGCCTCTTAGTCCCTAGTCTAGCGATTGGGGATTTTTATTTTCCGAAAAATGATGAAAAAGCTTTGCAATTCATGGAAAAAGTAGTATAATACTTCTATTATAGAAATTTTTAGAAAATTCCGAAAGAGGTTATGTATGGGATATACAGTTGCTGTAGTCGGCGCGACAGGTGCTGTCGGTGCTCAGATGATAAAAATGTTGGAAGAATCAACACTTCCAATCGATAAAATTCGTTTACTTGCTTCTGCACGTTCAGCAGGCAAGACTTTGAAATTTAAAGACCAAGACATTACGATTGAAGAAACGATTGAAACAGCTTTTGAAGGAGTTGACATTGCTCTCTTTTCAGCAGGCGGTTCTACATCAGCTAAGTATGCACCATACGCAGTTAAAGCTGGCGCGGTAGTAGTAGATAATACATCTTACTTCCGTCAAAATCCTGATGTACCATTGGTTGTCCCAGAGGTCAATGCTCATGCACTTGATGCCCACAACGGTATTATTGCCTGCCCTAACTGTTCAACAATCCAAATGATGGTAGCTCTTGAGCCAGTTCGTCAAAAATGGGGCTTGGATCGTATCATTGTTTCAACTTACCAAGCAGTTTCAGGTGCTGGTATGGGAGCAATTCTTGAAACACAACGTGAACTTCGTGAAGTCTTGAATGATGGTGTGAAACCACGTGATTTGCATGCGGAAATCTTACCTTCAGGCGGTGACAAGAAACATTATCCTATCGCCTTTAACGCTCTTCCACAAATCGATGTCTTCACTGACAATGATTACACATACGAAGAGATGAAGATGACCAAGGAAACTAAGAAAATCATGGAAGATGATAGCATTGCAGTATCTGCAACATGTGTGCGTATTCCAGTCTTGTCAGCTCACTCTGAGTCTGTTTACATCGAAACAAAAGAAGTGGCTCCAATCGAAGAAGTAAAAGCAGCTATCGCAGCTTTCCCAGGTGCTGTCCTTGAAGATGATGTCGCTCATCAAATTTATCCTCAAGCCATCAATGCAGTGGGTTCGCGTGATACCTTTGTTGGTCGTATCCGTAAAGACTTGGATGCTGAAAAAGGAATCCACATGTGGGTTGTTTCAGATAACCTTCTCAAAGGTGCTGCTTGGAACTCAGTTCAGATTGCAGAAACTCTTCACGAACGTGGATTGGTTCGTCCAACAGCTGAATTGAAATTTGAATTAAAATAGTTATATCGTTTAGGAGTTCAGATGAACTCCTTCTTTGAAATAGAGAGGTGTTTTCATGTCTTATCAAGATTTAAAAGAGTGTAAAATCATCACAGCTTTTATTACCCCCTTCCATGAGGATGGTTCTATCAACTTTGACGCTATTCCAGCCTTGATTGAGCATCTGTTAGCGCATCATACAGACGGAATTCTCCTCGCAGGGACCACTGCTGAGAGTCCAACTTTGACCCACGATGAGGAGTTGGAACTCTTTGCGGCTGTACAAAAGATTGTCAATGGACGCGTTCCTTTGATTGCGGGTGTAGGTACTAATGATACGCGTGACTCTATTGAGTTTGTCAAAGAAGTAGCAGAATTTGGCGGCTTTGCTGCTGGACTTGCTATTGTTCCTTACTACAACAAACCTTCGCAAGAAGGAATGTATCAGCATTTTAAAGCCATTGCAGATGCTTCTGACCTACCAATTATTATCTATAACATTCCTGGGCGTGTGGTTGTCGAATTGACTCCAGAAACCATGCTTCGCTTGGCTGACCATCCAAATATTATTGGTGTCAAAGAATGTACTAGTTTGGCTAATATGGCTTACTTGATTGAGCACAAACCAGAAGAGTTCTTGGTCTATACTGGTGAGGATGGAGATGCTTTCCATGCCATGAACCTTGGTGCTGATGGGGTTATTTCTGTTGCATCCCATACAAATGGAGATGAGATGCACGAGATGTTTACTGCCATTGCAGAAAGCGATATGAAGAAAGCGGCAGCTATTCAGCGTAAATTCATTCCTAAGGTTAATGCCCTCTTCTCTTATCCAAGTCCTGCTCCAGTTAAAGCTGTTCTGAACTATATGGGATTTGAAGCTGGACCAACACGCTTACCTCTAGTTCCAGCACCAGAAGAAGATGCCAAACGCATTATCAAAGTCGTCGTAGATGGCGACTACGAAGCGACCAAGGCAACTGTAACAGGTGTCTTAAGACCAGATTACTAATAAGACAATAAAATCCATGACCGCACGAACGATCATGGATTTTTCTTATTTTCCTAAACAGAATTGGCTAAAAAGTTGGGTAATGAGTTCATCTGGTGCAGCATCCCCAGTGATTTCTCCGAGGATTTCCCAAGTACGAGTCAAGTCAACTTGAAGCAAGTCAACTGGCATACCTAGTTCCAGCCCTTCATTAACAGCCTGTAGGCTTTCAACAGCCTTCTCAATCAAGGAAATATGACGGGCATTTGACAAGTAAGTGGCATCTTGCTCAACCAAACCAGCATTTTCAAAGAAGAGGTTGTTGATTCTCTCTTCAATCTTATCGATGTTTTGGTTTTTAAGGACTGAAATGCGGATGACGTCTTCAGGTAGTTCCGAAGTTTCAATCGCTTCAGGCAGGTCGGTTTTATTAAGAAGAATAATACGGTTTGTATCTTGGCTAATCTCAAGAAGTTGTCGGTCTTGGGCAGTTAAGGGCTCGCTAGAGTTTAGTACTAGCAGAACCAAGTCAGCTTCCTTAAGAGCTTTTTTCGAACGCTCAACACCGATTTGTTCAACGATATCATCCGTTTCACGGATACCAGCTGTATCAATCAATTTGAGAGGAACACCATTGATGTTGACGTATTCTTCGATGACATCACGGGTTGTACCAGCAATATCTGTAACGATAGCCTTGTCCTCACGCAAGAGGTTGTTGAGAAGGCTAGATTTCCCAACATTGGGACGGCCGATGATTGCTGTAGAAATTCCTTCCCGAAGGATTTTGCCACGACGGGCTGTCCTAAGGAGATTAGTTAGTAATTGTTCAAACTCCATAGTCTTCTCACGGACCACAGCAGTAGTGGCTTCCTCAACATCGTCGTACTCAGGATAATCAATATTCACCTCGACTTGGGCAAGTGTATTGAGGATTTCTTGACGGGTATTGTTAATCAGGTCAGAAAGGGAGCCGTCTAATTGTTTAACTGCAATGTTCATAGCCTTGTCTGTCTTAGCACGGATGATGTCCATAACGGCTTCAGCCTGAGTCAAGTCAACACGTCCATTTAGGAAGGCACGTTTGGTAAATTCACCAGGTTCTGCCAACCGAGCTCCTTCACGGATAGCTAGCTGGAGAATCTCATTGGTCACCGCAATCCCACCGTGGGTGTTAATCTCGATAATATCCTCACGAGTGAAGGTCTTTGGAGACTTCATGGCTCCAACCATAACCTCGTCCATGACCTTACCATTTTGAGGGTCAACAATGTGACCGTAGTTAAGGGTATGGCTAGCAACCTGACTCAAGTCTTTTCCTTTAAAAATCTTTTGCGCAATCGCAAAACTTTCTGTTCCGCTCAGGCGGACAATACCAATAGCCCCTTCACCTAGTGGAGTAGAGATAGCAGCGATGGTATCAAATTCACGTGTAATCATAATGTTTCCTTTAATTAATAGCTCTTTTCTTGGAAATTTTTCCAAGTATCCTTTCAAATTGTAACAAATTTAGGCTATTTCTTCAATGGATGCTACTTGGAGATTGAAAAAGCCTAAGCATTTCTGCTTAAGCTAGCTTATTTGGTACGCATTTCCCCTTGTGGAAAGTAAGTTCCTTCTGGCATGTCGTTGATGATGACATGAACAGCTGATTGAGGTGCTCCAGTGTTACGGACAACCGCTTCCGTTACTTCCTTAGCAAGAGCCTTCTTTTGCTCGAGCGTGCGTCCTTCAAATAAATCGATGCGTACAAATGGCATAATAGCTTCCTCCACTAGTTTTTGATTTCTTCTATTTTACCACATTTTGCCGTTTAAAGCTTAAGAAAATTATGATATACTAGAATGTAGCAAAAATTTAGAAATGGACGTGAAGCAAGAAACATGGCACAGTTGTATTATCGTTATGGGACCATGAACTCTGGTAAGACGATTGAGATTCTCAAGGTGGCCTATAACTATGAGGAGCAAGGAAAAGGTGTTGTGATTATGACCTCGGCTCTGGATACGCGTGACGGTGTTGGCTATGTGTCGAGTCGGATTGGTATGAAACGCCCTGCCATTGCGATTGAGGAAACGACGGATATCTTCGGCTATATCCGAGACCTACCAGAAAAACCTTACTGTGTTTTGGTCGATGAAGCCCAGTTTCTCAAGCGTCACCATGTTTACGATCTAGCTCGTGTTGTGGATGAGTTAGACATACCTGTCATGGCTTTTGGCTTGAAAAATGACTTTCGCAATGAACTGTTCGAAGGTTCCAAGTATCTCTTGCTTTTAGCAGATAAAATCGATGAGATTAAAACCATCTGTCAGTATTGTAAGAAAAAGGCGACTATGGTTTTGCGAACACAGGATGGACTGCCCGTTTATGATGGAGAACAGATCCAGATTGGTGGTAATGAAACCTATATCTCAGTTTGCCGTAAACATTATTTTGCGCCAATGATAACCTCTAACAAGGAGCAAAACTATGACAATTGAACTAAGAGATGTTACAATGGAAAATTATTTTGATGTTTTGAATTTGGATGTCAAGGAATATCAAAAACAATTCATTGCAACCAACGCAATTAGTTTAGCTGAAGCATACGTCTACACTAAAAATGGAGATTTTGTAGCTCCATTGGCAGTTTATGATAATGATGCAATTATAGGTTTTGTGATGATAGCTTATGATAAAAAGATCGGAATTAGTAGTGGAAATTATTTACTATTTCGGTTTATGATTGATAAGAATTTTCAAAATCAAGGATATTTTAAACCAATTATGGATAAAGTACTAGACTATGTTCGGACAGCGCCAGCAGGTTTAGGCAATAAACTTTGGTTGTCTTATGAACCAGAAAACGAACATGCAAGATCATGTTACCTCAGTTATGGATTTAAAGAAACTGGGGAAATATCCGAGAACGAAGTAGTAGCAATCTATGATTTGACAATTGAGAAATAAGGAGAAAAAATGAACATCTATGATCAACTACAAGCTGTAGAAGACCGTTATGAAGAATTAGGAGAATTGCTCAGTGACCCGGATGTGGTCTCTGACACCAAACGTTTTATGGAGCTTTCAAAAGAAGAAGCTTCAACTCGTGATACAGTAACAGCCTACCGTGAGTACAAACAAGTCCTTCAAAACATCGTTGACGCTGAAGAAATGATTAAGGAATCAGGTGGAGATGCGGACTTGGAAGAAATGGCCAAGCAAGAGCTCAAAGATGCCAAGGCTGAAAAAGAAGAATACGAAGAAAAACTCAAAATTTTACTCCTTCCAAAGGATCCAAACGATGACAAGAATATCATCCTAGAAATCCGTGGAGCAGCTGGAGGCGACGAAGCAGCACTTTTCGCTGGAGACCTTTTAACCATGTACCAAAAGTATGCGGAAGCACAAGGCTGGCGCTTTGAAGTCATGGAAGCCTCTATGAATGGTGTCGGTGGTTTCAAAGAAGTGGTTGCCATGGTTTCAGGTCAGTCTGTATACTCTAAGCTTAAGTACGAATCAGGTGCCCACCGTGTGCAACGGGTCCCTGTGACAGAAAGCCAAGGCCGTGTTCATACTTCGACAGCGACAGTTCTTATTATGCCAGAAGTTGAAGAGGTTGAATACGACATTGATCCAAAAGACCTTCGTGTTGACATCTATCACGCCTCTGGTGCTGGTGGACAGAACGTCAATAAGGTTGCGACTGCCGTTCGTATCGTTCACTTGCCAACCAATATCAAGGTTGAGATGCAGGAAGAACGTACCCAGCAGAAAAACCGTGAGAAAGCCATGAAAATCATTCGTGCGCGTGTTGCTGACCACTTTGCACAAATTGCACAAGATGAACAAGACGCTGAGCGTAAGTCAACAATCGGTACTGGTGACCGTTCAGAACGGATTCGTACTTATAACTTCCCACAAAACCGTGTCACAGACCACCGTATCGGCTTGACTCTCCAAAAACTAGATACTATTTTGTCTGGTAAATTGGATGAAGTTGTGGATGCCTTGGTTCTTTATGACCAAACACAAAAATTGGAAGAATTAAACAAATAATGAAATTAGCTCAATTATTTTCAGATTTTGAAGAAGAGTTGATAGGACAAGGAGAGGAAGCTGAAAGCCTCTCTTTTGTCTATCGTAGCCTGAAAAATCTCTCTTTTACGGACTTTGTTTTTGCCCTCCAGCAAGAGGTGACAAAAGAGGAAGAAGTATTTGTAAAAGGAATTTTCCAACAGTTAGCAGCTCATAAACCGGCTCAGTACATCATTGGACAGGCAGATTTTTATGGAATGCAGTTAAAAGTTGATGAGCGAGTATTGATCCCTCGTCCAGAAACAGAGGAGTTGGTGGAGCTTATCCTGGCTGAAAATCCTGAGACGAATCTTTCAGTTCTGGATATTGGAACAGGAAGTGGAGCTATTGCTCTCGCCTTAGCAAAAAATAGACCAGCTTGGTCAGTGACGGCAGTAGATATTTCCCAAGATGCCTTAGATTTAGCTAAGGAAAATGCTAAAAATCAAAATCTTCAAATATTTTTAAAAAAATCTGACTGTTTTACAGAAATTTCTGAAAAATATGATATAATTGTTTCCAATCCACCCTATATCTCTCGTGAAGATGAGTCAGAGGTCAGCTTGAATGTCTTGCATTCGGAGCCTCATCTAGCTCTCTTTGCAGACGAGGATGGCCTAGCTATTTACCGTAGAATTGCGGAAGATGCAAAAGACTATCTCAAAGATGGTGGTAAGATTTACCTTGAAATTGGATACAAGCAAGGTCAAAGTGTTCCTGAACTTTTTAGGAAACATCTTCCTGAAAAGCGAGTACGAATACTCAAGGACCAATTTGGTCAAGATAGGATGGTCGTGGTTGATGATGGACAGGATTAGACAAGAGTTGGAAAAGGGCGGAGCAGTCGTTCTGCCTACAGAGACGGTTTATGGTCTTTTTGCCAAGGCGCTAGACGAAAAAGCAGTTGACCATGTTTACCAGCTCAAACGTCGTCCTAGAGACAAAGCACTCAATCTCAATATCGCCTCTTTAGAGGTTATCTTGCACTTTTCAAAGAATCAGCCAGCTTATCTACAAAAACTTGTCGAGACCTTTTTACCAGGTCCCTTGACCATTATTCTCGAAGCCAATGACCGAGTTCCCTATTGGGTCAATTCTGGTCTTGAAACTGTTGGATTTCGGATGCCCAGTCACCCTATCACACTGGATTTAATTCGAGTGACAGGGCCCTTGATTGGGCCGTCTGCCAATATTTCAGGTCAGGCAAGTGGAGTGACCTTTAATCAAATTCTAGAGGATTTTGACCAAGAGGTTCTGGGTCTGGAAGACGATGCTTTTCTAACTGGACAGGATTCAACTATTTTGGATTTGTCGGGAGACAAGGTGAAAATCTTACGCCAAGGGGCCATTAAGCGAGACGATATTCTTGCTCAGTTGCCAGAGATTTCTTTCGAGGAGGCATGAAATGCTAAGAAATTTAAGAGAAACTGATGTGAAAGCAATATGTGAGATCAACCAAGATGCTTTGGGCTATTCTTTTAGTCCAGAGGAAACGGCTAGTCAACTAGCTAGACTATCTCAGGATCCCCATCATTTCTTACTTGCTTATGAGGATGAAGCTAGTCATGCCTTGCTTGGATATGTCCACGCTGAGGTCTATGAATCACTTTATTCCAAAGCAGGATTTAATATCTTAGCCTTAGCAGTTTCACCTCAAGCGCAAGGTCAAGGTATTGGTAAAAGTTTACTACAAGGGTTGGAACAAGAAGCCAAAAGACGTGGTTATGAGTTTATCCGCTTAAACTCTGCCGATCATCGTCTGGGAGCTCATGCATTTTATGAAAAAGTTGGTTATACTTGTGATAAAGTGCAGAAACGGTTTATTCGCATCTTTTAGTTTAATTTTCTAATAAAAAATTAAACTAATGGACCAGTCACACTATAAAGGAGAAGACCTATGATTTTTGATAAAGATGATTTTAAAGCATATGATGCTGATCTCTGGAATGCTATTGCCAAAGAAGAAGAACGCCAACAAAACAACATTGAGTTGATTGCTTCGGAAAACGTTGTTTCCAAGGCTGTTATGGCAGCTCAAGGGTCTATCTTGACGAATAAATACGCCGAAGGATACCCAGGACGCCGTTATTATGGTGGAACTGATGTAGTAGACGTAGTAGAGACTCTTGCTATTGAACGCGCAAAAGAAATTTTCGGCGCTAAATTCGCCAATGTTCAACCTCACTCAGGAAGTCAGGCCAACTGTGCGGCTTACATGGCTTTGATTGAGCCAGGTGATACCGTTATGGGGATGGATTTGGCAGCAGGTGGACACTTAACCCACGGAGCTCCTGTCAGCTTCTCTGGTCAAACCTACAACTTTGTTTCTTATAGTGTGGATCCTGAAACGGAATTCTTGGATTTTGATGCCATCTTAAAACAAGCCCAAGAAGTAAAACCAAAATTGATCGTAGCTGGTGCGTCAGCCTATTCTCAAATTATCGACTTTTCAAAATTCCGTGAAATTGCAGATGCCGTTGGGGCTAAACTTATGGTAGATATGGCTCATATCGCTGGTTTGGTTGCTGCTGGTCTACATCCAAGCCCAGTGCCATACGCTCATATCACGACAACCACAACCCACAAAACCCTTCGTGGCCCTCGTGGTGGTTTGATTTTGACCAATGATGAAGACTTAGCTAAGAAAATCAATTCAGCTATTTTCCCTGGTATTCAGGGTGGTCCTTTGGAGCATGTTGTGGCCGCTAAGGCTGTTTCCTTTAAAGAGATATTAGATCCGGCTTTCAAGGAATACGCTGCCAATGTCATCAAAAACAGCAAGGCTATGGTAGAAGTCTTCTTGCAAGATCCTGATTTCCGTATCATTTCTGGTGGGACTGAAAACCATCTCTTCCTAGTGGATGTGACTAAGGTTGTAGAAAACGGAAAAGTTGCTCAAAACTTGCTGGATGAAGTCAATATTACCCTAAATAAAAATTCAATTCCTTACGAAACCTTGTCACCATTCAAGACAAGTGGGATTCGTATCGGATCTGCAGCCATTACTGCGCGTGGATTTGGTGAAGAAGAAAGTCGCAAAGTGGCTGAGCTCATCATTAAAACTCTCAAGAATGCAGAAAATGAAGCTGTCTTAGAAGAAGTGAGAAGTTCAGTCAAAGAATTGACAGATGCCTTCCCACTATACGAGGACTAAAACTTTTATGGACATTTATATTAAGAAAGCCATTATTCACCAGTTCAGTCCGGATGATACCGAGCTGTTCCTAGCGGATAAGTTTCTCAATATTACTCCAAAAATCGAAGAATACCTGCGTAAAAAAATTGAACGTGTGTATTCAGATGAAGCTAAGACTGGGATTTTCGAGGAAGAAAATCCCTTCTTCAATCATATCACAGACGATTTGTTGGAGACATCAGTAACACTGGCTAATCTCTGGAAAGAAGAGTTCAGTATTTCTGAAAACCTCAAGACCAATGACTTGATTTTTGTGCAATTTTCTAAAGAAGGCGTGGAACATTTCGCTTTCTTGCGAATTGCTCTGCGGGAGACCTTGACCCACCTCGGAGGAGAAGTTGATAATCCAATCAAGCTGACTCAGAATAACTTGCCTGGATTTGGAACAGGGGCTGATGAGGCCTTGGTGGTTAATCTTCAGAGTCGCAAGTACCATCTGATTGAAAAACGAATCAAGTACAACGGGACTTTTTTGAACTATTTTTCAGATAATCTTCTTGCTGTCGCTCCTAAGATTTCTCCTAAGAAATCTATCAAAGAACTGGAAAAAACAGCCCAGCGCATTGCTGAGACTTTTAACACAGATGATTTTCAATTTCAATCTAAGGTCAAATCAGCGATTTTCAACAACCTAGAAGAAAGCAATGAGTTGTCACCTGAAAAATTGGCCAACGACCTTTTTGACAACAATCTGACGGCTCGTTTGAGCTTTATTGACCAAGTTAAAGAAGCTGTCCCAGAACCTGTTCAATTTGATGAAATTGATGCCAGTCGCCAATTAAAGAAATTTGAAAACCAAAAACTTTCCTTGTCAAATGGAATTGAACTCATCGTTCCCAATAACGTCTATCAAGACGCCGAGTCTGTTGAGTTTATCCAAAACGACAATGGAACCTACTCTATCTTAATCAAAAATATCGAGGATATTCAAAGTAAATAATGTTTAAACGAATTCTAAGAGTGCTTGTACTAGCAGTCTTCCTTTTTGCTGGCTATAAAGCTTACCGTGTTCACCAAGATGTCAAGCAAGTCATGACCTACCAACCCATGGTGCGAGAGATCTTGAGTGAAAAAGACACCCCAGCAAACGAAGAGCTTGTGCTCGCTATGATTTATACTGAAACAAAAGGAAAAGAAGGCGATGTTATGCAGTCTAGTGAGTCTGCAAGTGGTTCCACCAACACCATCAATGATAATTCCTCTAGCATTCGCCAAGGCGTTCAAACTCTGACAGACAATCTCTATCTGGCCCAGAAGAAGGGGGTTGATGTCTGGACGGCTGTTCAAGCCTATAATTTTGGACCTGCCTATATCGATTTTATCGCCCAAAACGGCAAGGAAAACACCTTGGCTCTGGCCAAACAGTACTCTCGTGAGACTGTTGCTCCCTTGCTTGGCAATACCACTGGAAAGACTTATAGTTATATTCACCCCATTTCCATTTTTCATGGAGCCGAACTCTATGTAAATGGAGGGAACTATTATTATTCTAGACAGGTGCAACTCAACCTTTACATCATCAAATGTTTCACTCTCTTTTCGACATCTGGCTAGTCCAGGTGTTTTTTATAAGTTTTCTTTAAGATAGATATATTACTCTAGAAAGGTAAAGGAGGAAATTCCCAATGAGAAAGAAACTCTTTCTGACTAGTGCTGCGGTCTTGTGGGCAGTAACAGCTATGAATAGCGTCCATGCAGCAACAGATGTTCAAAAAGTTATCGATGAAACCTACGTCCAACCTGAATATGTCCTAGGTTCTTCATTGTCTGAAGATCAAAAAAATCAAACTCTAAAAAAACTAGGCTACAATGCCTCAACAGATACTAAAGAACTCAAGACTATGACGCCTGATGTCTATTCTAAAATCATGAATGTGGCAAATGACTCTAGCTTACAACTGTATTCATCAGCCAAGATTCAAAAACTGGGTGACAAGTCGCCTTTAGAGGTCAAGATTGAAACACCAGAAAATATCACTAAGGTGACTCAGGATATGTACCGAAACGCAGCAGTAACGCTGGGTATGGAACATGCCAAAATCACTGTAGCAGCACCCATTCCAGTTACAGGAGAAAGTGCTTTAGCAGGGATTTATTATTCGCTGGAAGCTAATGGAGCCAAGGTACCACAAGCGAATAAAGACTTGGCTCAAGAAGAGCTAAAGGCTTTGTCCGATATCAATGCTGAAAACAAGGACAAAACTGGCTATGATGCTAATAAATTAAACGTTGCCCTAGCCGATATCAAGTCAGCACTCGCCAAAGCTAAAGAAAGCAAGGGAAATCTGACAGAGGAAGATGTCCGTAAAATTGTTGAAGATACCTTGAAAAATTACAAACTTGATCAGGTGATAACAGGAAACCAAATCAATATTATCATCAATTTTGCTTTGAATCTTTCAAAGAGTGATATCCTCAGCAATGCAGACTTCACTAAAACCTTGAATGACCTTAAACAAAGTATTGTTTCACAAGCTGGCGACAGTTTTAAAAATATCAACCTTAACTTTGATGCGGATAAGGCGCTAGAGGACGGCGGGAACTTTTTAAGCTCCCTCTGGCAAGCCATTGTCAACTTCTTCAAGAGTTTTGGTTCTTAAGAAATTTCATGGTATAATAGATGGTAACCGCAACGTTGCCGTCTTTTTTGTCGGCCAATAGAAAGAGAAGAGAATGTTAAAGAAAAATGATATTGTAGAAGTTGAAATTGTTGATTTGACCCATGAAGGTTCAGGCGTGGCAAAGGTGGATGGTTTGGTATTTTTTGTAGAGAATGCTTTACCAACTGAAAATATCCTTATGCGAGTTCTCAAGGTCAATAAAAAGATTGGTTTTGGTAAAGTTGAAGAATACCTTGTCCAATCACCACACCGTAATCAAGATCTAGATTTGGCTTACCTGCGTTCAGGAATTGCTGATTTAGGACACCTTTCCTATCCAGAACAGCTCAAGTTTAAAACCAAACAAGTCAAAGACAGTCTATATAAGATTGCTGGAATTGCAGATGTAGAGGTTGCTGAAACACTCGGCATGGAAAATCCAGTCAAGTACCGCAACAAGGCACAGGTCCCTGTTCGTAGAGTAAATGGTGCCTTAGAAACAGGATTTTTCCGTAAGAATTCGCACGACCTCATGCCTCTGGAAGATTTCTTTATCCAAGATCCTGTGATTGACGAGGTAGTAGTAGCCCTACGCGACTTGCTCCGCCGTTATGATTTGAAACCTTATGATGAAAAGGAACAAGCTGGCTTGATTCGGAACCTTGTGGTGCGTCGCGGACACTATTCTGGCCAAATCATGGTTATTTTGGTAACAACTCGTCCCAAAGTTTTTCGTGTTGACCAATTGATTGAACAATTAACCAAGCAGTTCCCAGAGATTGTGTCGGTTATGCAAAATATCAATGATCAGAACACCAATGCGATTTTTGGCAAGGAATGGCGCACCCTTTATGGTCAAGACTATATTACTGACCAAATGTTGGGAAATGACTACCAAATCTCTGGACCCGCTTTTTACCAAGTCAATACTGAAATGGCTGAAAAACTTTATCAAACAGCCATTGACTTTGCAGCATTAAAATCAGATGATGTGGTCATTGATGCCTATTCTGGTATCGGGACGATTGGCCTCTCTGTTGCGAAACATGTCAAGGAAGTCTATGGTGTTGAGGTAATTCCAGAAGCGGTTGAGAATAGCAAAAAGAATGCTCAACTGAACAATATCTCAAACGCCCACTATGTTTGTGACACAGCTGAAAATGCTATGAAAAATTGGCTCAAAGATGGGATTCAACCAAGTCTTATCCTAGTGGACCCACCAAGAAAAGGACTCACAGAAAGCTTTATCAAGGCAAGTAGCCAAACAGGAGCAGACCGCATCGCCTATATCTCATGCAATGTCGCAACCATGGCGCGTGATATCAAACTTTACCAAGAATTGGGATATGAGTTGAAAAAAGTCCAGCCGGTGGATCTTTTTCCTCAAACGCACCATGTTGAGTGTGTAAGCTTGTTGGAGAAACGCAGTTAATCCTCAAAAGGTTCCCCGAACCTTTTGAGTCCCACAAACGCATCATGTTGATGTGGTATCACTGCTTGTACGAGCTGAGTCATCAGTGAAGTAGAAGTAGATGCTCCGCCCATGGGATAGGACTCGTAGAATAAGGAGGGAAACCGACGAAATGATACGGTAAGTCTGAATTACTAAGGTAATTTAATAGAACAGATGTAAGGTAATAACAATTGTAGAAATCATTGTTTTTAATGTATTTTACGGAGGGAAATATGAGTAATATATCTAATCCAAATTTAAATGTGGTAATGCAGTATGCTTCATTAGTTATTCAATCAAGTACTGACACTGATCAGTCTATAGATGTGTTTTTTTGGTTAGAAGATTATTATGAAGACGTATTAGAGTGTTGAATTAAACCACAAAAAGTTACAACGATACATAAATACATAGAATACATTGTGGTTTATTCTATAGAATATTTGCTTGATAAGCATTTTCCAGTAGTAGGAATAATAGAAATGTTTTCAATTCTTGAAAATTATGATATTGATTATTCTAAAGTAGGGAGATTGGATATTTCTGAATTTGCTTATGATGACTCTACAGAAGAGTTAGAAGAATACGCGTCTCAGTTATTTAACATTTTTTTAAAAGTTGCGCTTGACCATTTTGTAAATGATGTCTTTACTAATTTATTTTGGAACAAAAATTTCTTATATGAGTTTAATATCCAATGTGCTCAGTATATCGGTAAAATAAAAAAGATAAGTATCCTGAAACACTCAAATAAAATGGTATTTTGTATCGAGCGAAATATGTACCCGCTTGGTTAAAGAATACAATAATCTATAGGAATAAGAATAGATGTTCTATTTGTGGTTGTGACCTCTCAAAAGCACATACAACAGTGACAAAGGAAAACTTTGACCATATCATCCCTTTACAAAATGGAGGAAATAATGATCCATCAAATTGGCAACTTACTTGTGAACAGTGTAATAAATCAAAGGGTTGTAGGAGTGATAACTTTACCAATGTTGTTATGCCATTTTGGGAAATGTAGTATAGTTTTATATTATTAATTCAAAATTATTATCACTTTTATTTATTAGAAAGCAAAGAAGAATGCTTTTACCTCGTGTTTAGCTGATGAATGGAATGTCTTGAAGTAGAATAGACGGAATTCCTTAGAGAAAAGTTAAGACATGGGGATTCTATAATTGACTTGCAAAAATCGGAATGTTACTCAGAACCCTTAGAAAAAATAATAGTTGAGTACTATTTAAATCAAAATTTTTATGTAGCATGCACTTTAGGAAATTTGGTTATTGATGGTGTACTAATTAGAGTTTCACAAAGGACTTCTTCAAGAGAGAATACTCGTAGGATTTAAAGCCGTTGAAGAAACTGATACTATATTTATCCAGAAGTCGTTAAGTGAAATATGCTTAATACATTGTTCGTCTGTTTTTTTAGATACAAATAGGTTTATACTTGATGAACCAAATCTACATATGATTGGACATGGTCGGAGGGAGAAAGAAATCGAAGAACAAGAGTTTTTGAAGCTTTTTAATGCAATGTTGTATATTTGTGATGAGTAAGATTATTAGGAAGAAATTATAGAGACTTTAGAGACTAACAGATTAAAATAAATTTATGAAAGAGTTGAAGGTATGAAGTTTAATAAAATATATAAAATTATCTTGTTGCTTATAGCGATAGTATTATTAATATTTTTTTGGCAAGTTATAGTGAATTTAGTTGTGTCTACTAATTTAGAAGTTTCGCAAAGGAATTTATTTTCATTAACTATTATATTTTGGTTAGAAATACTCTTTATATTAGTGATATATGATTTAGCAATCATTGAGTTATATAGTGGAGTAAGTTCTTGTTTGAGTAAACTAGGGCAATGGGCGATAAGAGCGAAAAAGGTGAGTATTGCACTTTACACAATTAGATTAAATTATTATTTGTTAAGACTAAGTCGATTATTACGTGTAGGTTGGGTAACTTATGGTAGCTCTGAAAAAAATTCAGTTTGGATAGGGATATCGAAACTCTCCTTGACTCAGCTATCACTTAATATATTTAGACTTATAATAAGTACACCTATGGTCTTGGCATTTTTGTCTGCTTGTTTCTCTTTGAGGATATTGAAAGTAGATTTTGTCTATTATTTGCATAAGCTTAAAGAATTTCTAATAGGTATTTTACAAATAAAAGTAAATGTTAGTGATATCTTTTCAAGTTTACCAGCCCTTGTAGCTTTGATGACTATATTACCAATCGTATTTTTCTTCTATTTCTATAGTCAAAAACGTGATGTTCGAAAAATAATTGATAAGGAAAATAGTAAATATTTTGAAGAAGTTGTCTTATTGTACGAAAAATTATTAATTTGGATTGATAATCATATTTATGAATTATCTGAGAATTTTAATTATGTAATTGAATGTCAAGATTCAATTGTTGAGATATTTTTAAAAAAAGAGGTTCCTAATTATATATCATTAGCTGAGCAGCAGTATTATATATCTGGAGATATTGAGACATTTAGATTTGTTGAGATCACTGATTTGACTGAGTTTCGAGAAATTATGAGTAAATTATCTAGTGATAGATTAAGGAAATATACACGAATATTTTCAGTTAAACGATTTGATATTTGGTATCTTTATTTTTTTGATTTTCCTTTATTAAATGAAGAAGAAAAAATCGAAAGATCTTTCTATACAAAAAAAGGGATGGGTTCTAAACTGGATAATCGTGTTACTTCTTCGTGTGACTTTACTCAAGAGCAAATTGAGAAGACGAGGAGAGAGGAACTGTCTAGATTATCTTGGTCTATTTATGACGAATTGGAGTTGCTATACAGGTTTAAGAGAGTAAGCGATTCGTTAAGAAAATATCTTTATTCTTCAAGAACAGAGCGACTGCTTCTAAAAGCATTAAATAAAGATAAATAATTTCATTCCATACTATTATTCTAAATTTGACTAACCACATTTCGTTTGATAGTATAGGTAGGCACTATTAGCACACGTGGAGTGTGTAGTGTTGCTACAACGAACAAGAGGGTGAAAATCCTTGATTTTAAGCTATTTTACAAGCATTTTGTATTTGTAGATAAAGGCAATTTTGACGTCAAAAAAGTCCTAAAAAGGCACATAGATGTATATGTATTTGTAGATGTCGTTTGCGTATCGGAAAAATGAATACAACGATAAATATTTATCTAAAGAGAGTCTGGGACAATAGTCCCTTATCTCCAAAAAAAGCAACGGATTTGCCGTTGCTTTTTTGCAGTACGACGGGCATGTCGTGCATCTGAGGTGTAAGTCCTCCGTGGGCACCCGCTACCGGTGAACCCAATAGCGATTCCCAAGCCTGACTATCGTGAGGTAGCGGGGAGAGGAAGGGATAGCGAAATCGTGGCTCTACGAACAGGAACGTGATAGTAAGGCGTATATAGCGGATAAGGGGGCTTCAAACTCCAAAGTCCAAAAAGGTAGTCGTAACCTATATGCGTAAATCACGAGAGTAAACGAGGAAAGATGTATGACTTATCCCGTGAGGTCTCATGAGCGCTGAAAGCGTAGTAACAACGAATCATGAGAAGTCAGCCGAACCCATAGTAGTGAGGAAACTTCTGTAATGGAAGTGGAGCGAAGGGGTGAACAACTAATTGAAGTAATCCTACTTCACTTGTGTCTGTAAAACGAGTGGTCTGATAGAACTGGAGTCTGTCACGTATTGACTAGATGAAGGCTCACCAATATAAGATGTCCCTCAGGCACCAAAACAAGAAAGGAATACGCACATGTCAAAATTGCTAGATAAGATATTATCACGCGAAAATATGCTGGAAGCCTACAATCAAGTAAAATCCAATAAAGGCTCAGCTGGGATTGATGGAATGACTATCGAAGAGATGGATAATTATCTCAGACAAAACTGGCGCTTGACTAAGGAACTGATAAAACAGAGAAAATATAAGCCTCAACCAGTTCTCAGAGTTGAGATTCCCAAACCAAACGGAGGCATCCGTCAACTAGGAATTCCAACAGTTATGGATAGAATGATTCAACAGGCCATTGTTCAAGTCATTAACCCTATTTGTGAACCTCATTTCTCAGATACGAGTTATGGCTTCAGACCAAATAGGTCATGTGAAAAAGCCATCATGAAGCTCTTAGAGTACTTAAATGACGGCTATGAGTGGATAGTGGATATAGACCTAGAGAAATTTTTCGATACGGTTCCTCAAGATAGATTGATGTCCTTAGTACATAATATTATCGAAGACGGAGATACGGAATCCTTGATTCGTAAGTATCTTCATTCAGGTGTTATCATTAATGGTCAGCGTCATAAAACGCTAGTTGGTACACCACAGGGAGGAAATTTATCTCCTCTCTTATCCAATATTATGCTTAATGAATTGGACAAGGAATTAGAAAAGAGGGGACTTCGATTTGTGCGCTACGCAGATGATTGTGTGATTACGGTCGGAAGCGAGGCAGCCGCTAAGCGTGTGATGTATTCAGTCAGTCGTTTTATTGAGAAACGACTAGGTTTGAAAGTAAACATGACCAAGACTAAGATTACCAGACCAAGAGAGTTGAAATACTTAGGTTTTGGGTTCTGGAAATCATCAGATGGTTGGAAAAGTCGTCCCCATCAAGATAGTGTTCGGAGATTTAAGCTTAAATTGAAGAAACTAACACAGAGGAAATGGAGTATAGACTTAACAAGACGTATTGAGCAACTGAATTTGTCTATTCGAGGATGGATAAACTATTTCTCGCTGGGAAATATGAAGCGCATAGTCGCTAGCATAGATGAGCGCTTGCGTACTCGCCTACGAGTGATTATCTGGAAGCAATGGAAGAAGAAATCGAGACGATTATGGGGATTGCTTAAGTTAGGAGTTCCTAAATGGATAGCAGATAAGGTATCTGGCTGGGGCGACCACTACCAATTAGTAGCTCAGAAGTCGGTACTTAAACGTGCTATATCAAAACCAGTCCTTGAAAAACGTGGACTGGTTTCGTGTTTGGATTATTACCTTGAACGACATGCGTTAAAAGTTAGTTGAACCGCCGTATGCCGAACGGCATGTACGGTGGTGTGAGAGGGGCTAGAGATTATCCCCTACTCGATTGGTTGCGATAGTCTTGGTAAAATAGAATTGCTTAATAAACCATTTAGAAAGGCTATCCCATGCATATTCACTATAACACAAATCAAACAACTTTACCACTAGAAATCAGTTCTTTCTTGCCACAAGATCATCTCGTCTTTACTATTGAAAAAGTGGTAAATACCTTGGAGGATTGTCATTTCCACGCCTTCTATCATGCCTTTGGTCGCCCGTCTTATCACCCTAAAATGCTTGTATCTACTCTTCTATTTGCCTATTCACAAGGGATTTTCTCTGGTCGAAAAATTGAAAAAATGATGGTTGAAAATCTGGCTATGCAGTACCTAACAGGGCAGTTGGTTGTCAGCTATCGCACCATCAATCGTTTTCGTGTAGCTGAAGGGATGGAAGAACTCATACGTAATCTTGTCATCGACCTCAATCTTCGTTTAAAAATGGAAGAGTTAGTGACCTTAGATTGTCTGTTTATTGACGGGACTAAGATTGAAGCCAATGCCAACAAGTATAGTTTCGTGTGGAAGAAAGCGACAGAGAGATTCTCCGTCAAACTTCAAGAACAGATACAAGTCTATTTTCAAGAAGAAATCACCCCCCTTATCCATCAGGCTATCGAACTGGATACACAAGAGCCTATATCCTCAGAGCAGTTGCTTGCATTCGCTCAAGTCCTTGAAGAAGAATTGAAAAAATTGAACCAGGACATTGAGGAGACACCCGTTAAAGGGAAAGATGAACGTAAAACCCAACGTCGTAAACTCAAGAAAGTCTTGCGTAAAGTCAAGGAGGATTTTTCAGTGCGTGCTGAAAAATATGAGAGCTATCAGGAGACATTTGAAGGGCGTAACAGTTTTTCCAAAACTGATCCAGATGCCACTTTTATGAGAATGAAAGAAGACCATATGAAAAATGGCCAACTCAAGGCTGCTTATAATCTTCAAATCGCTACGGAAAATCAATTTGTTCTTCACTATGATGTCTTCTCAAATCCGACAGACACCAAGACTCTTCTGCCATTCCTTGAAACCTATCCACATGAATTGAAGACAGTTGTCGCAGATGCTGGATATGGAAGTGAAGAGAACCTCCTTCGTTTAGATGAAAAGGAGGTAAATCATCTGATTAAATATGCCATGTTTGACAAGGAACAGAAGAGAGGGTATAAACAGTCAGCTAGAAACTTAGCGAATTGGTACTATGATAACAAGGAAGATAGCTACATACATCCTGATGGCTAGTGTTATCGTTTTCACCATATCAAACAACAGAAAACACAGACAGAGACTTTCAACAGGAAACCAAGGTTTACTACACTGATCAACCTGAATCAGCCCCTCAAAAGGGACTGTATATAAACGAACGCTATCAAAACTTGAAAGCTAAAGAATGTCAGGCGCTTTTATCTCCCCAAGGTAGACAGATTTTCGCTCAACGCAAGATTGATGTGGAACCTGTCTTTGGGCAGATAAAGGCTTGTTTGGGTTACAAGAGATGTAATCTGAGAGGCAAGCGTCAAGTGAGAATTGACATGGGATTGGTACTTATGGCCAATAACCTCCTAAAATACAATAAGAGAATGACTCAAAATTAAAAAGCTAGAGTTCCACAATTGGAAATCTCTAGCTTTTTTGTGGTCGAGAACTATTTTGTCCCAGGCTCTTTTTGAGAGGTTATAGATGTTTACAACATTTTTTAAGAAAAACCAAGACAATGGTGATATATTTAAGAAGCTAATTCATCGACTATCTGATATGTCTGTCCAAGATCTTGAAAAAATAGACCGACTGCTAGATATTATTTTCACTCCAGATCAAGAATCAGAACAGCTAAAAACAGAAGCAACTTACAGAGAAGAAACTTTGGATGACACATTAAAGGAAGCTAAGAATCAACTTCATAAGGAACAATTGGAGAAGAATTTAGAGAGGTTTAGGAAAAATAATAAATAATGCACCAAAAATGGTGCGTTTAATTTTTCTAAATGTTATAATGGTATTATCAAATGAAAGGAGTCTCCCATGATTGGAAAGAACATAAAATCCTTACGTAAAACACATGACTTAACCCAACTCGAATTTGCACGGATTGTAGGTATTTCACGTAACAGTCTGAGTCGGTATGAAAATGGAACGAGTTCAGTCTCTACGGAACTAATAGACATCATTTGTCAAAAGTTTAATGTATCTTATGTCGATATTGTAGGAGAAGATAAAATGCTTAATCCTGTTGAAGATTATGAATTGACTTTAAAAATTGAAATTATGAAAGAAAGAGGAGCTAATCTATTATCACGACTCTATCGTTATCAAGATAGTCAGGGAATTAGCATTGATGATGAATCTAATCCTTGGATTTTAATGAGTGATGATCTATCTGACTTGATTCATACGAATATCTATTTAGTAGAAAATTTTGATGAAATAGAGAGATATAGCGGCTATTTGGATGGAATTGAACGTATGTTAGAGATATCTGAAAAACGGATGCTAGCCTAATGGAAATCCAAGATTATACTGATAGTGAATTCAAACATGCTTTAGCGCGGAATCTTCGTTCACTGACAAGAGGAAAAAAATCCAGTAAGCAACCTATAGCGATTTTGCTTGTAGGGCAAAGTGGTGCCGGTAAGACTACAATTCATCGTATTAAACAGAAAGAATTTCAAGGAAATATTGTTATCATAGATGGTGATAGTTTTCGTTCTCAGCATCCACACTATTTAGAACTGCAGCAAGAATATGGCAAAGATAGTGTAGAATACACCAAAGATTTTGCAGGGAAAATGGTAGAGTCTTTAGTAACAGAATTGAGTCATTTGGGATACAATCTTTTGATTGAGGGAACTTTACGAACAGTTGATGTTCCAAAGAAAACAGTACAACTCTTGAAAAGTGAGGGATATGAAGTACAATTAGCTTTAATCGCAACAAAGCCCGAATTGTCGTATCTGAGCACTCTTATCCGATACGAAGAACTGTACGCTATCAATCCAAATCAAGCACGCGCAACTCCAAAAGAACATCATGATTTCATTGTAAATCATCTAGTTGATAATACACGACAATTGGAAGAACTAGCTATCTTTGAAAGAATTCAAATTTACCAACGAGATAGAAGCTGTGTATATGATTCAAAAGAAAATACAACTTCAGCAGCAAATGTTCTTCATGAGTTACTGTTTGGGGAGTGGAGTCAGGTAGAGAAAGAGATGCTTAAATCTGGAGAAGAAAGATTGAAAGTTTTAACCAATCGAAATAGTTGTTAGAACACGAATTTTAAAATAAAATCTACTTATAACTTTTGTTAGTTGTTTAAGGTGGGCAGAAAGTCTTTAGAATCAAAAAAACGCATAGTCTCAGGTGTTCAAAAACTTGAAATTATGCGTTTTCTTGTTGGAGGATTTACTCCATTTTCTTCAGGAATTGAGATTTTGCCCAGCCTCAAAAGTTCCAATCAATTTCAATAACTCAGAAAAAAGACTAAGAAAATATGACTACTTTAAGACGAAACTAGAATTTGCTATCAAACTTGAGCATGTGGAGGAAGAAATAAAAATTCTATGATGTAATGGATAGGTGATTACGGATATAAAGTTATAAGACTTAAAACTTTATTTCATAGACTTAATCACTCTTATCCTGCTTAAATTCATAGATCTCTTCCAAGTAAAAATGAATTTTTTCTTTAATATATTTTAATGATTTATTATTAGTTATGTCTATAACACCAAACACACTATAGTGGTTTCGATAAAGCTCGTCATAATCAATTTGACTGCCTATGATGATAACTTCTGATTTTTTTGAACTAAATTGGATAGATTTTAAATAGAGTTTCATTTTTTTAGATGTTAGAGACCCTGATTTTATGATAAAATAAGTAGAAGATTTATATTTGTAGTTAATCTTATGTCCTTGTAAAATTTTTGTATTTTTGAATGTTTTCTTTAAGAAATAATATTTTAAATACAGAGATAAAATATAGCCAAATAAAGAGTAGTGTAAAATTTGAATTGCCTTCATAGCTTTCCTTTCATTAGAAATTAGTTTATCAAATGAAGAAAGATTAATATTATTGAGATACTAAAAAGTATCTATTTTATCCTGAAATGTCTAAATTAAGAAAATTTTTACCATTTGAGATAGTATAGAAACCATTTGAGATTTTTATAATTTAATTTCCATCATTCTGATAAGATTAAACTTATAGAAGGAGGCTAAATATGAAAGACTATATTTTATATCAAGATAGAGCTATCGTAAAGGTACCACTCTCTAAAATTTATTATGTTACAACTCACCCAACAAAAGCTCATGCTGTTCTTTTTGTAACAGCAGAAGGGAATTTTGAAGCTTCAACCTCACTAGCTAAAATCGAAGAGGAAAGTACAGAAGAACTTATTAGATGCCATAGAAAGTTTCTTGTGAATAAAGATAAAATAGCAGGATTTAATCATGAGACAAGAACGATTATGTTTATGGATGATAGAGTATCAGACATCGCTTGTTCTAGAAGACACTTTACAATATTAAAAAATCAGTGGAAAAATATATAGGAGTGAAGTAGTGAATATTTTTATACTAGAAGATAATTTTTTACAACAGACTAGAATTGAAAATGTTGTCAAAAAAATTTTGGTGGATAATAAGATTGAGTATAGGCATTTTGAGGTTTATGGAAAACCTCAACAGCTTTTAGAGGACATTTCAGAGAGAGGAAATCATCAATTATTTTTACTTGATATTGAAATAAAAGATGATGACAAAAGAGGATTAGACGTTGCTAGAGAAATTAGAAAACTTGATTCTCAAGCAGTGATTGCTTTTGTAACATCACATTCTGAGTTTATGCCTGTATCTTTTGAATATTTAGTATCAGCTATTGATTTCATTGATAAAGAATTACCTGAACCATTATTTATCAAACGAATTGAAAATGTTATTTTAAGTGTTAGCGATAATCAAAGAAGAACAGTATCTGAGGACTCTTTTATATTTACAGGATCCAAAGCTCAAATTCAAGTCCCTTTTAAAGATTTATTGTATATTGAAACATCAACAATTGCTCATAAGTTGACTCTCTATTCAAAACGAGACATAGTTGAATTTTATGGACAATTGTCAGATATTCTTAAACAGGAACCACGTTTGTTTCAATGTCATAGATCATTTATCGTAAATCCTTATAATATATCTTTAATTGATAAAGAAAACCGGATAGTTCATTTTCAGAACGGATCCTCTTGTATTGTCTCTAGATTAAAAATTCGTCCACTTATGAAAGCTATCGAAAGACTTCATGACTAAGGAGATTTAGATGATATTTTTTTTAAATATTTTAGGTGTTTTTCTATTGTTATGTATCCATGCTAGGGTTGTAGGTGAGAGATTAAATCTGAAAAAAGTAGTAATGTCCATTATTCTGTTCCATCTTTTAACATTACTATTTATTGTTTTATTTAAATCAACTGAATTTTACTTTCTTGGGTCATTATTGCTTTATCCTACCTTTTTTATCCTATATACTTTGTCTATTGGTAAATTAAGAAGTAAGGTTTCTTTATTACTTTTTTACTCATTATTTCCACTTGGATTTTGGGATGTCATCAAAAATTTCTTAGGTTACTTTATAATTTCTAAGATTCCAATATTGTATAGACTATATGAAACTAATCTAGGAACAATGATTTTCTCTTTATTAGCTGAAATTATTGTGTTATTTCTTATTAGTCTCTTTCGATATAATTTTAGTCATTTAAAAATAAAGAACTTGGATAGAAAGACAAAATTTATTTTAATTACTGCGGATATTTTAATGCTAGCCTATTTTATCTTACCACCTTATATAAACTACAGTGATAAAGTAAGTTGGGATAGAATGTTGGATTATAAAGAATTATTGACAGCAGTTTACTTTTTATTGTTTATTTGTTTTGTTAATCTATTGGATAGAAAATTACTTCAAGAATTACAGGAGAAAGTCGTTCTACAAAAAGACATTCAATTGCAAAATCTTAGCAATTATAGTCAACAAGTTGAAGGGTTGTATCAAGAAATTAGAGGCTTCAGACATGATTATGCTAATATTTTGTCAAGCTTAAAAATAGGTATAGATCAAAAAGATATTAATCTGGTTTCTCAAGTTTATGATAGTGTTTTGAAAAATTCTGGTGAAAAATTAAAAGGCAAGCGTTTTGATGTAGCACATCTAAGAAATATCAATGATTTGGCGCTAAAGAATTTACTATTATCTAAGTTATCGGAGGCCCAAAACTTATCTATTCCAGTTTCCCTGGAGATTAGTGAACAGTTCTCTATAAAAAATATGGAACAAATTGACTTCTTAACAATTACTTCTATCTTGTTAGATAATGCTATAGAGTCCGCAGCAGAAGGAGGAATAGCAATTTGTTTTCTTGAAGATACAGAATGGAATAAATTAGTCATGATTGTAAAAAATTCTACTTTAGAAAGAGAGATAGAATTGAGAGATATATTCAAGCGTGGCAATTCTTCAAAAGGAGAAGGTCGGGGTATAGGATTGGCCAATGTTCGGAGAATTTTAAAATCTTATCCAAATGTATGTTTGAAAACCACAAGTAAAAATTATGTCTTTACACAGATCTTGGAAATAGAACTTTAAAAGAGTCCCCTTTAAAATATTCTATAGAATATTTTAAGGGGGACTCTTTTGTTATGACTTTATATACATTTAAATACGAAATAGTTCTAGTTTTGAAATTAGATTTTAGAATATGGTTATCACATAAATCTTATGCTGTAAAAAATGATATGTTTCTGTATAAAATTTATAAGATTCATTAATTTAATTTATCAGTATTATTGTATTTGACAATAATTACTATTGAAATTTTATAAATTTTCATCTGTACCTAAAATATCTTATTTTAACGGTAGTTATTGATCGTTTTACAGCTAATACAGGAGTCCTTGTTCAAGCATTCATGGGAATCACTTCCTCGTTCATTTGAACGATTTTACGTCCAGAGAACACTTGATGAGCATAAGTGAACAGGATCATCTTCATGAGTATAGCTTGATGGAAGTCAGGGCGAGCAGTGTGAGAGGTTTCTTCCAATAACATTTGGCTAGGGATACTGTCCACAGAGAGGCTAATCATTCTAGCTTTGTGAGTTGCTGGAATATCATAGGTAAAATTTACTTCCAAACTTAATTGATTTGCATTATAATCTTTATACATTGTCATGGTTTTCTAATTGTTTTTTTATTTAAAATATAAAACATGACATGAAAAAACGAGCATCTCCAACTATGGAAATGCTTGTTTTTTGATAGTTAGAAGTAGTTTTGGCCTAGGTTATCTATAGAGATTCCACGAGTTCTCACAACAGAGGTTTACCGATAAAAAAATCACTACAGTTGACAATTATGAAATAATGTACAATGTTTTTTATAAAAGCTTTGACTAGTTAAAAAATCGGGAGTTTCTGTTTATCTTAAGTATAAGGTTATCAAAATCCTTCCAGAGGTTTCCTCCATAAATCTTTAACAGGTTTTCAGAACTTATTGTTGGAAATTTTTTTAGAGATATTTGTTTTTTGTCCATTTCTTAGACCTCCTTCGTTTATATACTAATTATAAAATAATATATTTAAAAATTTTTTTGAAAATCCCAAAAGGTATCTATATAATCATAAAGTGTTATCTATAAGTGATTGAGGATTTTATCTTTATAGTAATTAAAGTAAGTTTTTTTATCAATGATACTCGTTACTTGGCCTTGTAAACCATATTGTATGATGTTACTGTCTTTATCTGGTAGTTGGGCTAGTGCAGTCACTTTAAAAAGATTTCCTTGTTCAGTTTTTGTTGCTGTTCTATCAATAGAATGGATTTTCCCAATTATTGTGATACTTTGATTTCCGATTTTTTCTAGTTTAAGACGTGCGATCTGTTCTTCTTTAAGTAAAGGGACATACTCAGAAGTGACATAGTAAGTAATAAGTACCTCTTTAGTTTCTTGAATATTGGGGTAAATTTGGGCGATTTCACTACCGTTTGGAATTAGAGTTTTTCCATCAAATTCACTATTTAAATGAATGATTCCTGTACCTGGGGCTTTAATAGTGTTGTGTTCAAAGTTAACATTTGCTTGCCCAAGTTGAGCTGTCAGCTCTGTGATTTGTGTTTCAACAGTCGTCAGCTGTTGAGATGCCGATTGTTGAAATTGGGTTCGTAGGACTTCTACCTTGGTTCCTAAACTACTATCATAAGTCGCAACACTTCCTGTACCTGCTCGTTGAATATTAAGACTAGCGATAGAGGATTTTAGACTTGAGATACTCTGATTAATTTGAGAAAGATATTGATCAGCTAATCCTTGCTGAGATTGTTTCTGGGATTGGACTAAGTAGGAATTTAAAGTATCTTTGTGTGGATTGCTAGCCGACAAACTCGAACTTTTATTAGTGATAGCTTGACTAAGTTCCTCATACTCTGTTATTTGTTTGTAGATATTATTGATTTGTTTCTCTATAGCAGTGGCGGTATTTCCTGCTAAAGCTAGTTGATTATTAACCTCTGCATTGGTTTTAGAGATGCCTAACTCTATATCTTGAGATTGGCTAATAAAGTTGTTAAAGGTATTAATATAACCGAACTCATCTTCTCCTGTAAAGAGGTTATTTCCTTGTGACAGACTTGCTTTGAGAGTCTCGATTCCAGCTTTTTGCCGATTTAGGGTAGCTAGCCGTGTTTCAAGAGCTTGTTTTTGGGATTTCTCCATTGTTTCAGAGTATTTGATAACGACGTCATCTTTTTTGACCGATTGGTTATTGGACAGATTATTAGTTGTTATGGTGTTATTGCTAGTTGATTGGATTGAAGCGATGACTTGAGTTGGTGTAATCTCTCCTCTCGATATGACGGTGACTTCTTTTTGGGCAAATAAAGAGAAGATAAGCAAGAAACTTAGTAATAGGACTAATGGGACAATTAAGAGTGTCGCAAAATTATGGTAGCGGCGCTGATAAAATTCTGCACTTTTAAATAGCTTTGGGTTCATGATAAGTCTCCTTATTTGCTAAATAGATGATAATAGAAACCTTGTTTGGTCATCAATTCTTGATGAGAACCAGTCTCTATAACTTTCCCTTGATTAAGGACAATGACTTGATTAGTTCGTTCAGATATACTAAGACGATGGGCAACAAAGATGATGGTCTTGTCAGTCATGGCCATCAAATTTTCAATAACCTTTTTTTCAGTTAAAACATCAAGTCCGCTAGTTGCTTCATCAAGAATAAGAACAGGAGCTTTAGTCAGTAATGCTCTAGCCAAAGCAATCCGTTGTTTTTGACCACCTGATAAACCAGCTCCATCTGATAGTTCTGTTTGATATCCCATAGGCATTTGTTCGATGTCTTGACGAATTTCTGCTATCTCACAAGCTTTGATAATATCTTCTTGACCAATCATTTGATTAGCTCCCAAGGTCAGGTTTTCTAAAATTGATCCACTAAAAATATAAGCTTGTTGAGGGAGGTAGTTGATATGTTGTCGAAGAACCTTTTTATCAATCATTTTGAGATCATTTTTGTTAATAGTGATTCGTCCCTTGTAAGGTTCAAAGAAGTTGACAATCATTTTAGCCAAGGTCGTTTTCCCTGATCCACTAATTCCTACTATACTGACCTTATCACCTTGTTTGATAGTTAGATTTATGTTATTTAGGGTGTCGCGTCCAAAACCATATTTATATGAAATGTCTTCAAAACAAATATCACCAGCCAGAAACTGCGAATCAGTTAAGGTCTGAGTTTTTTTGAATTCAGATTCGACTAAGTAAACTTCATTAAGACGATTGTTGGCTACCTTTGCAGACTGAAGTTTTGTTTGGATGTTGATGATATTTTCCAAGGGATTAGTAAAGTAAGATAAGAGTGTGTTAAACGTAATCAATTGTCCAATGGAAATTTTACCTGTCATAACTATCTGAGCACCAAACCACAAGATAACAATATTCAGGATGAGTTGAGCTCCCTGTTTAAGGCTGCTTTGTAGGATAGAATATTTACTAAGTTTAAAAGATTTGTCCAAATAATCCACAAACTCACTGTCAATCGTCTGGTATCGAATTTCTTCACTGGTTAGGGATTTGATGGTTTCTATACCATTGATATCTTCAATAATAGCAGAGCTTACCATGGAATTGCTCTGCATAACATCATTATTCATCTTCTCAAAGGGCTTCATAAAAGCAAAAATAATGATGATATAAATAGGAACTGAAATCAGTGAAATAAGGAAGAGGTTGGTGTTTTGTACCAAGAGTACACTACCAATAATGATCAAGATAGAGACATCAAGGAAGAGTGACAAAATCATCGAAGCTAGAGCGTCAATGATTGAATTGGCATCTGTAAAACGAGAGATGACCTCACCAGTTCGCCGTGTCGCAAAGAAAGACATGGGGAGTTCAAAAATGTGGCGAATGTAAGAAAGAATAACATCAATACTTAATCGCTGACTAAGTACAGTTAAGAGGTAATCTCGTGAGAAACTCATCATCTGTTGCAGGATATAGGTGATAATCAGGCCAATGGAGATAATACCTAGGGTTGATTTCATCTGATTAGGAATGTATTCATCTAAAATCCCTTGAAGGTAGTAAGAGCCGCCAATATTGATAAGAGTCACCAAGAGACTAGATAACACGATATAAAAAATAAGTGAACGTTGCCTGAAAATTAAGGGGAGAAAGCTCATCAATCCGTTTTTTTTATCCTTATGAGGTTTATAGCTGGGAGCTGGAGCCAGAAAGATAGCTACACCTGTCCATTCAGAAGCAAATCTCTCCTTGGTCATTTTTGTTACTTTGACATTAGGAGCAGAATCACCAATGATAAGATGGTCTTTTATATTTTTATAGACAACGTAGTAGTGTTGTAGTTTGCCCTCTTTATTAACATGAACGATAAAAGGATAAGGTATGTCTTCCATTTCAAAGAGGCTCATATCCGCTTGAATGGCTCTTGTTTCAAAACTCATTTCTTTGGCTGCTTTGACGATACCAAGAGCGGTCGTTCCTTCTTTATTTGTTTTAGCTAGTTCTCGCAAATGAGCTAAGGAATAGTCAGAACCATAAAACTTGGCAATAGACGCTAAAGCGGCAACTCCACAGTCCCTAGCGTCTATTTGAGGGACAAAGGTTCGTTTGTAAGATGTCATTTGTCAAATCCTTTCTTTTTATTTACAAGACTATTATGACAAAAAATAGGTAGAAAAATTGTTCAAATCTTAAATGGCTCATATAATATCTTGAATGGTATTTTTGATTTTGAAAATTAGTTAACACCATTTTTAACGGCATATTTTTAATCATGAATGGTTACAAATTATGAAAAAAATACGTTTCGTGATGAAAATCGTACATTTAAAGACTTTACGGTAAAACTCGTGTTTTCTCTGGTATACTAAACTTGTCAAGATTGCAATCCGACAAAAATAATTAATATTAATACGGAGGTATTCCTCATGGAAACAAAAACAACGACTCAATTTGATGTTTTGGATACTGAAATGCTGGCTAGCATTGAGGGAGGAACTGATTGGGGAACAGTAGGAAAAGGAGCTGTCTATGGAGCAGGTATCGGAGTTGCTATGTGTGGGGTAGGAGGACTCCTTACTGGTGGTTCCACATGGGCTATGACTGCTGGCTGTGCTTGGGCTGGAGCTAAAATTGGTGGTTCTATTACTGCAATTGCTGATAATCTTTGGCCATAGAAGGGAATAGAAATTATGTATAATTACAAAATAGTAGATAATCAAGAATTAAGTAATATTTCTGGAGGTGGATTGGGAGGAGATGTACTTGTAGGAGCCTTGTCGGGTGCATTTCAGGCAGGACAATCTTGTATTGCTGGAGGCCCCCAAGCTTACTTTATTTGCGCAGCAGGAGGCGCTATAGTAGGTGGCTTTGTAGCTTATGGATTGAGACCACCAAAATAGTTTTAAAAAGGAATGAGTGTTAATATGTTAGAGGAAACTATGATTCAGCTTATACTCATTGCAATTTGTTGTGTGTACATTATTTTTAACACCAAGGCTGATAAAAACCCAAAGAGAGGATATCGTACAGCTTTGTACCTTTTCGTTATGGCTGGTATTATATCCTATATTATGAATTATTTGAACTGGTTAGATTTTTTCTTACTGATAACTCCGATAATGTGCCTATTTAAATTTGAAGATCAATGGAGTTAGCAACGTTTGACACTTCAATAGGTTATTAGCTATCCTTTGGCTCATTGTCAACTGTAGTGAGTTGAAGAAAATCTAAGATCGAGAAAGGACGAAATTCGTCCTTTCTTTTTTGAGGTACGACGGGCATGTCGTATATCTGAGGTGTAAGTCCTAGGTGGGCACCTGCTACCGGTGAACCCAATAGCGATTCTCAAGCCTGACTATCGTGAGGTAGCGGGAAGAAGAAGGCATAGCGAAATCGTGGCTTAAAGAACAGGAATGTTATAGTAAGACACGTTTAGAGGATAAAGTGGCTTTACACTCTGAAGCACAAATAGGTATACCTAATCTATATATTTAAATCACGAGAGTGTACAAGAAAAGATGTGCGACTTATCTATTGAGGTGAGGTTCTGCTGAGAGCTGACATCATGCTAATAAAGAATCATGAGAAGTTAGTCAATTCTATAGTAGTCAGGAAAATTCTATAATGGAAGTGGAGTGAAAGGTGAACAATTGAAAGTAGAATTGTATATATTGATTATTTGTTTGATAGGATGGTAGTATGAAAATATAAATGGTGACTATTGTTCATAAAAAAAGGACACACGAATAGAACGTTTATGTAGCATGAGAGAGGAGGTAGTTAAAACAAATAAATATGATTGTGTTAATCATTATTTTGAAAGCAAATGATGTTTCTATTCTGCAGAGCGAAAAATACCATTTCAGTATAATATAGCTACCTTTTAGGATTTGCTTAAAAATTTAGTTTTAAAATGTGTAAAATAAAATTATCAATAAAAAGGAGCCACATTATGAAGAAGTATTTATTACAATCTTTATTAGTTAGTACCGTAGCGTTAGTTACCATTAGTCCGAATCTTGTTTTGGCTGAAAGTGCTGAAACAAAATTTTCTGATACAGTGCCATCAGCTTTAAATTTAGAACCAGCTGTTACAGAAACCACTGGAGAATCTTTAACTGAACAAAAGTCTAGCGATAGAGAAAATGAAAGTAACGTTCAGCAATCTACGAAAGAAATTATTAAGAAAGAAACTGAAGATATGAAATCAGTTACATATGAAGAATATGCTTCAAATGTGTCTGATTTTAATAAAATTAGTATTGCTGAAGTTCGTCAGATATTCACTTCAGAAGATTCGGAACATACTTTATATTTTGGAAGAGGGACATGTTATCATTGTCGTGAATTTTCTGGAGTATTGAAAGAGTTTAATATGCTGATTGATAAAAAGTTAGAATATTACGATATAGATGGTGAGGATTTTGATGATTCTGCTAAAGAGTTCATTTTTAAAACAATCGGTATTCCTGGAACGCCAACAATTATTTATTTTAAAAATGGTAAAACTATTTCTGGTTGGGTTGGTGGAGGAATAACTGCACAACAACTTTACGATTATCTCTATTTTGGAAAAACTGATGAGAAGCCGAAAAGAGAATTTGAAAATGATAATAAAAATATTATAAATCCAGAGAATTCAATGCAAACTATGGATACTAAAGAGGATACAGTTAAAATTAAAACAATTACAAATCAAATCCCTAAAGATATTCCACTATCTGACGAAAATTTACAGAAAAAGATTGTAGTTAAATCACAAGATACTTTTGGAAAGACTATTGAAAATATAGAGGATAATTCTAAAGATAGTGTGGTTGGTGTTAAAAATCAGGAGAATCCTGAACTACTTTACAGTAAATTTAATGAATATAAATCAGATTTTATAGTATCAACTAATTTTAAAAAAATAGAATCGGAAGTAAAAAATTTACCCCAAACAGGAGAAGAACAATCGATTAACTTTGTTCGTTTAGGAATCGCCTTATTTATTACTGGAATTTTTATAATAAGTAGTCATTTAAATACTAAAAATGAAGTATAAGATCATAAGAGTATAGTAATCTACTGGAAATAGATCACATTAGATATTTATGAGAAACAATGTAGATAATCTTTTTACCAAATTTTCAAAATAAAAATAAGTAAATAAATTGAGAAATTTACCTAAGTAGGAAATAGATTTCTCAATTTATTTTATTGTGGGAGGATTTGATTCGCTTTTACAGTAATTAAGTTCATTTATCAATCTTTTTTTATTATATTTAAGAATATTTGAAAACAGTATTTTAGAAAACAATTATGGAGTTTTAATACGGAATATAGTATAAATACTGATTCAAAGTGAGGTTTTGTATGTTTGTTACTTTTGTTGAGTATAAAATCTATTAACTAAAGTCGAACTACAAAAATTAATTTAAGATGAAGTGAACTGTAGACTTTGGAAATGTCTCTTACTCGATTTCAGAATGAATCGCTGATACAGGATTAAAAGAACTAAGTATTTCTTTTTGTTTTGAATGAGATACGTGAGTATAGATTTGTGTGATTGATATAGAACTGTGTCCAAGAATTTGTTGAATATATCGAATATCTACATCACTATCTAGAAGCATTGTCGCAAAGCTATGTCTAAACATATGCGGTGTAATAGATCTAGAAAAGTTATTTTGTTCAACGATTCTTTTTATAACTAAACGTACACTTTGCTCTGACAATGGTTTAAGTGGATATTTCCCTGGAAACAAGAAATCATTTGATTCATTTCTTGTTTTATTTATATATGTTTCTAATAAATTGAATGTTTTTTGATCTCCTAAAAATAGGATACGTTCTTTCTTACCCTTTCCTATAATATGGAGTGTCTTATTGGAAAGATTAATATCTTTGAGATGAATGTGGCAAAGTTCAGAAATTCTGATGCCTGTTGAAAGCAAAAGTGAAATAATTAGTAGATTTCTTTCAGCGTGTTGTTTTTGATAATCAGTTTTAGATAGAACTACTCTCTGCTCTAAATATAAAAAAATACTTTTCAGAATGTCATACGGAATCGTTTTAGGCAATACTTTTTCAGTTCTAAATTGAAAACGCAATTGATTGAAGGGGTTCTCTTCAATTATGTTCTGGTATTTTAGATAGTTATAAAACACCTTCATACAAGCAATTTTTCTTCTTAATGTATTCGTTTTTATGTTAGATCGTGTCAACTGTTCTATATAGGATTCGACATTATCATAGTCTGAGTTATAAAATTGCATAAGATCATTCTTATAAGCTCGAATCGTGTGTGAACTCAAACGCTTATGAGTTTTGCAATAATCTAAGTAAGTAGAAATAAGTTTATAATCCATAAAAATCTCCTTTATCAATAATCATGCTATTATAAACCTATTTAGGTGCTTTGTATAGCGATAATAAATTGTTATCGGTAGGAGAGAGGGGTGCGAATATACATGAATGACTTGGTAAAATTTGTGAATAACACTCTAGAAAAATATCAATATTATATTATTGACAATAAAAAAAAGATATTCTTAGTCTGTCCAACTAAGTATTTAACTAATAGCGGTGAGAAGGGGGATAGATTTTCAGAGTTCTTTTCTTTATCTGAATTAGAGCAAGTATTAAAGTGTTTTCAATCACTAGGGATTTACACTGAAGTCTTTTTTGAGACTAATGCACTATTTTCAAAACTACTCTCGCTAGATGCTGATAAAATGAGTGATATCATTGTTTTTGAACACACAGAAAGTAATGGAATATGTGCTGGAGATAGTCTTATCCCTGCATTTTGTGAGACCAATGGTATTAAGCATATTGGGCCAAGTCCATATATAAATGCATTATTAAGTAATAAATTTCACTGGAGTATTTTATTACGTAACTACGGATTTGATATGCCGGAGTCGTTTCTGTATCAATATCAAAAAAAATGGCTTGCTGATTGCAAGCCACAAGAGGGGGAGCTGATATTTATTAAGCCTAATTCAGGTTACTGTAGCATTGGTGTTGATCATCTTTCAAAATGTCATTTAAATCAAGAGACTTGTGATTTACTAGATAAAAGAGTAGAGACGTATCAACAGGAGTTTATCGTTCAGCGTTTCATTGAAGGAGTTGAATATGAAGTTCCGTTTTTCGTGGATTATTCTGGGCAAATTCACGTATTGCCACCTATTCGTATTCATCATAATGAACAGAAAGATTTCCTTGATTTTCATGATGTTTTAACCGATGAATATACATTTAGTATTGAAACTGATTCAGAAATTCTTTCGACTTTAAATCAAGTAGTCTCCGAAGCTGTTTCTTTTCTAAGATTTGATAAATTCGGAAGAATTGATATCAGATATTCTCAAGGAAAAGCTTATATTTTTGATATCAATACTTATCCTCATTATATTGAACATAGTTCTTTTTATAAGTCTATGCATAGCATATATAAAGAAAATACATTAGATATCATAATGAAGTTACTTCTTGGAAACTTATTCCCAGATTTCTAATGGACTAAGTAAAAGTAATTGCCCCCAATGTTGCCAAATAATTCCAATTTCTTCAGGATAGTATTTTAATAGAAAACTATTATATTGAATAACATCCAATTCCCTATGTTCTAGTTCAATAACCAACTGTTTCATTTGTTTGGACAGTAATTGATTTCTTTTCTTAAAATAATTTTTACTTTGACTATCAGGAAGAGAACCCAATAATTCCTCAATGATTGCAAGTGCTGAATCTTTGTTTCCTAGAAAGAGGTTTATAAAGGCATAGTTATTATAAATATAGTATTTATAATAACTATCAACATCGGTATTGCGATTAATTGAAAAATATGCTTCCTTAATCAAGGGGAGACTGGTTTCTAAATCGCCTTTTAAAAAGTACATTACAGCAAAATTACTTTTGATTAAATCAACATCTGGTAGCGAATTTGGGTGAATATTTTCAAGAATTTCTGCATTTATGCTATCTTTATTAACAAAGTCCAGCAAAGAAATGTTGTTGATCAACATAATATTGCCAAAGGAATAACATGGAACAATACCATCTTCTAATTCTTGTAGTAACTGCTTTGCTATTCTATTAGCAGTTCTATATTGCAGTGTCAAGTATAGATTTGAGAGGTAATTAATCGTAGCTACGATATAATGTTTTGGATATTGAGATTTATGAGTATTGAAATAGTCATAGGCTTCCTGTAGACTTTTTTCTGCTATTTCAACAGAATATTCCATATTGCTATTAAGTTTTTGAGCATAATACAATAAGCCTATATAAGTATTTTGAGGAAATTGAGCGATAATTTCCTCAATTTTTTTATTCACTGAATCAATTTTCTCTAATTGCGATAGTTCTAATAAAATATTTTTTTTAAGAATTAAAAATTTTAATAAATATTCCTTGTGGATTTCTTGAGCATCTAGTCTATTAATTTCTAGTTCAATTTCAGTTAATAGTTCTTTTTGTCTAATTATATCAATAAATTGATTGTATAGAGTTTGAAATTTTATATCCAAGATTTCCAATTTTAAATAAGGATGAAAATCTGAAGTTTTTTCTATTAATTTTAAAACATCTTCAAAATTTCCTGAGATAAAATAGTTAATAGCAGAAATAATTAATTCATATTGTTCTTGAATTTTTTCTCTTAATGAATCTTCTTTTGTGGTAGATATATTTAAGCGCTTAAAGTCAGATATATTATTTAGAACTTGGGATATTTCTGATTCTTCTATGAGACCTAATTTACTAGCAAGGAGATGACGGTCATGATAATTTCCTGGATAAATAATATCAAAGCATCTTAAAATAATTACACTATACTCATAACGTTCCGTATCTTCCCATTCTTCTAGGGCATATAAGACATAATCACTAGCAAAACTATAATAATCAGTCGTTTCGATCAACAGATTTTCATTAATACAATCATTCAAGTAAGATTCTAGTTGAATTTGATTTAAAAAATTAGTTGCTAAATTTTTATTAATATTTGTTTTATCAATTAATGAGATATTCCTAAGAACAGAGTAAAGATTTTCACCGTTACGCTTCGTCAGCAATTCTTCTTTAAGTGATTTTTGTATATTGATCTTTTCTATGTTATTTCCTAGTATCAGTTGCTGAATAATCGTTACTAAATGTAAGTTCCCATTTAATAGGCTATATATACTTTTTAGCTGGGTATCATCAATTTTTTGTGTATTAACAATTTGTTGAAAATCTCCAAATGAAAGTTTTTCGATGTGCAGAGATTTCGTTTTATTTATACTTTTTGTTGCTGTAAAAATGATTGTTAAATTGTCAAACATCGAACTTGATTTATAATTTAATAATTTATAAAAAAATTGTTTCACAACATCTGATTGCTTATCAAAGTCATCTACTAAGATAATTACTTCGTTCTTTTGGAGAAATTTTGAAAGTATATTAAATTTGCTTTTATAATATTCATTAGATTCAGTCTCAAACGCATGACTTTTTCTAAAAGTGGATAATAAGTCTTTTACCAATTCACCAATTGGCAAATCTATTCCTATAGTTAGCCTTGAGTCATTTAGTGTATTTGAGAATTTTGATGGCCAATTCTTTGAATTAAGTTCCTCAAAAAAATTCTCAAAAGTCATCAAATCTTGATTTATTTTAAAAATTGAATATGATTTATTTTGATAGTATTCATAGATTTTCGATATGATTGAGGTTTTTCCATATCCTCTTTCGCCAACAATAGAAATAGATTTATCAAAAGTATTACCGTACAAGCCGTCATTTATTTCATCAGTGATTATAGATACTATTTTTTCAATATGAGGGAAGTAGTACAAATTTGTGTCTCCTACCGATAACAATTTA
>NZ_VMLD01000020.1:0-51355 GCF_013276485.1 Streptococcus sp. 4886
GATGTTTGACAAACACGCCAATCTCAAGTACAAGTTTGGGAATAGGCATTTCTGGGCGGAAGGTTATTATGTAAGTACAGTAGGGCTTAATGAAGCCACAATTAAGAAATATATCCAAGAACAGGAAAAACATGATATAGCACTAGATAAATTGAGTGTAAAAGAATATGAGGATCCCTTTAGGGATAGTGGTAAGTAATACTAAAGCCTCTTTGAGAGGCAAGTGACGAGTCAAGAGCAATAAGGCTTGAACAACGTGAAAGCCAGCGTCTTTAGGCGCTGGCTGGTAATTTGGGCTTATAGCCCTGGTTCAAACCACCCGTCAAACGGGTGGTTATGATTTTATTCTGGATATGTAAACGATTTACAATTTAAGTCAAATTATGGTAAAATAGTTTCATGAGTAAAATGTATTATGCAGAGAATCCTGACGCTGCTCACGATATTCATGAGCTGAGAGTGGAGTTGTTGGGAGAAAAAATGACCTTTTTAACGGATGCGGGTGTTTTTAGCAAGAAAATGATTGACTTTGGAAGTCAACTCTTGCTCAAGTGTCTGGAGGTCAACCAAGGAGAGACAGTCCTAGATGTAGGCTGTGGTTACGGACCTTTGGGCTTGTCTTTAGCTAAGGCTTATGGAGTTCAGGCGACCATGGTTGATATCAATAATCGTGCCTTGGATTTGGCGCGACAAAATGCTGAACGAAATAAAGTAGAAGCGACGATTTTCCAGTCCAACATCTATGAACAAGTTGAAGGCACATTTGACCATGTTATTTCAAATCCTCCTATCCGTGCAGGCAAGCAAGTGGTTCACGAAATCATTGAGAAAAGTAAAGATTTCTTGGAAACTGGTGGAGATTTGACCATCGTCATCCAGAAAAAACAAGGGGCTCCAAGTGCTAAGTCCAAGATGGAGGATGTGTTTGGTAATTGTGAAATCCTTAAAAAAGACAAGGGATACTATATCCTTAGAAGTGTGAAAGAATGAGAGCAGTTGATTTAATCCAAAAGAAACGAGATGGTCAAGAACTGACTTCGAGTGAAATTGAATGGCTGGTAGAAGGCTATGTGTCAGGAACGGTTCCTGATTATCAGATGTCTGCCTTTGCTATGGCTGTTTATTTTAAAGGAATGACGACACGAGAAATCTCTGACCTAACTATGAAGATGGTCAAGACAGGTCAAGAGTTTGATTTATCCGCTATTGATGGGGTTAAGGTTGACAAGCATTCTACGGGTGGTGTTGGTGACAAGGTGACCTTGATTTTAGCTCCTCTTGTTGCTAGCTTCGGTGTACCTGTGGCAAAAATGAGTGGTCGTGGTCTCGGCCATACTGGTGGAACAATTGATAAATTGGAGTCCATTAAGGGCTATCAAGTAGAACGTAGTCAAGAGGATTTTATTCGTCAGGTTCAGGATATTGGAGTATCTGTCATTGGGCAATCAGACCAGCTTGTCAAAGCAGATAAGCTTCTCTACGCCCTCCGTGATGTAACCGCAACTGTCGACACGATTCCTTTGATTGCGAGTTCGGTGATGAGCAAGAAAATCGCGGCAGGGGCGGATGCTATTTTGCTAGACGTAACTGTCGGAGAGGGTGCCTTTATGAAGACGGTTGATGAAGCGCGCGAATTGGCTCAAACTATGGTGGAACTTGGTAAGGCAGTTGGTAGAAAAACGGTAGCAGTGATTACGGATATGAGCCAGCCTTTAGGGCGTGCTATTGGAAATCGTCTGGAGATCCTTGAAGCATTGGAAATTTTACAAGGTCAAGGACGTCAGGATATTACCCACTTTATCTGTGAATTGGCTCAAATTATGCTTGGCCTGGCAAATATAAATAAAACAGTTGAAGAAGTTCGACAACATCTTGAAAATGGCCAAGCGCTGGCTAAGTTTGAGGAGATGGTCCAAGCCCAAGGTGGGGACTTGGAAGACCTCTACCGTCCTGTCAATGTTGCCCATGTGGTGGAAATACCTGCTCAGGAAACGGGTGTCATTTCAGCCCTTCCAGCAATGGAATTTGGGCTTTATGCTATGAGACTGGGGGCAGGCCGTGCAGTCAAGTCTGATGCCTTGGACTATGAAACAGGAATTGTTTTTGAAAAGAAAGTTGGAGATTCCGTTCAAACGGGAGAAATTGTTGCAAAAGTATACACAAATGGAAAAATTTCTCCTCAGCTAGTTACAGATTTTCAAAAATATGTTAAAATAAATGATAGGGTGCAAAGTTTACGAGAAATTATAGAAATTATCTCATAAACCGCAGGAGAATCCGAATATGAAATTAAATAAATATATCGATCATACGCTTTTAAAACAAGATGCAACAGAAAATCAAATTGATTGTTTGTTGTCTGAGGCTAGAGAGTATGATTTTGCCAGTGTTTGCGTCAATCCAATCTGGGTTGAACATGCTAAAAAAGGGCTTGAAGGCACAGATGTCAAGGTCTGCACAGTAGTAGGTTTCCCCTTGGGAGCAACAACTTCAGCCGTGAAAGTTTTTGAAACAAAAGAAGCTATTCAAAATGGTGCAGATGAGATTGATATGGTGATCAATGTTGGAGCTCTCAAATCAGGTAATCTTGATTTGATTGAATCGGACATCCGTGCTGTTGTAGAAGCAAGTGGTGACAAGTTAGTGAAAGTCATTATTGAAGCGTGCCTGCTGACAGACCAAGAAAAAGTTGTGGCTTGCCAATTGGCTCAAAAAGCGGGAGCTGATTTTGTGAAAACATCTACTGGTTTTTCAACTGGTGGTGCTACAGTAGCAGATGTTCAATTAATGCGTGAAACAGTTGGACCTGATATGGGAGTCAAGGCTGCTGGTGGAGCTCGTTCTTATGCAGATGCTCTTGCCTTTGTTGAAGCAGGGGCGACCCGTATCGGAACGTCAGCTGGGGTAGCCATTTTAAAAGGAGAATTGGCAGATGGCGACTACTGAGTTGATTGAACTGGCAATTGAAACCAGCAAGAAAGCCTATGTACCCTATTCTCACTTTCCAGTCAGTGCTGTTCTAGTGGCAAAAGATGGTAGTATTTATACAGGTGTCAATATTGAGAATGCCAGTTATTCTTTGACTAACTGTGGAGAACGTACAGCGATTTTTAAAGCAGTTTCTGAAGGTCAAAGAGAGTTTTCAGAATTGATTGTCTATGGACAGACTGAAAAACCGATTTCACCATGTGGTGCTTGTCGCCAAGTGATGGCTGAATTTTTTGAACAAGATCTAAAAGTGACCTTAGTCGCAAAAGATAAATCGACGGTCGAGATGACGGTCGGGGAATTACTTCCATACTCTTTTACAGACTTAAACTAGTCTGAGTCGCTCTCTGAGTGGCACGGTCCTTGTGGCCAACCAATCCATACTTGCAACATCGTTGCACATCTTATTTAGGAGGTTCAGTAATGAACAAGAAACAATGGCTAGGCCTTGGTCTAGTTGCAGTAGCAGCAGTTGGACTTGCTGCATGTGGTAACCGCTCTTCTCGTAACGCAGCTTCATCTTCTGATGTGAAGACAAAAGCAGCAATTGTCACTGATACTGGTGGTGTTGATGACAAATCATTCAACCAATCAGCTTGGGAAGGTTTGCAGGCTTGGGGTAAAGAACACAATCTTTCAAAAGATAAAGGTTTCACTTACTTCCAATCAACAAGTGAAGCTGACTACGCTAACAACTTGCAACAAGCGGCTGGAAGTTACAACCTAATCTTCGGTGTTGGTTTTGCCCTTCACAATGCGGTTGAAGAAGCAGCTAAAGAACATTCTGACTTGAACTATGTCTTGATTGATGATGTGATTAAAGATCAAAAGAATGTTGCGAGCGTAACTTTCGCTGATAATGAGTCAGGTTACCTTGCAGGTGTAGCTGCAGCCAAAACAACTAAAACAAAACAAGTTGGTTTTGTAGGTGGACAGGAGTCAGAAGTTATCTCTCGTTTTGAAGCAGGATTCAAGGCTGGTGTTGCGTCAGTAGACCCATCTATCAAAGTACAAGTTGACTATGCTGGTTCATTTGGTGATGCCGCTAAAGGTAAAACAATTGCAGCAGCACAATACGCAGCTGGTGCAGATATTGTTTACCAAGTAGCTGGTGGTACAGGTGCAGGTGTCTTTGCAGAAGCAAAATCACTCAACGAAAGCCGTCCTGAAAATGAAAAAGTTTGGGTTATCGGTGTTGACCGTGACCAAGAAGCAGAAGGTAAATACACTTCTAAAGATGGCAAAGAATCAAACTTTGTTCTTGCATCTACTTTGAAACAAGTTGGTACAACTGTAAAAGATATTTCTAACAAGGCAGAAAAAGGTGAATTCCCTGGCGGTCAAGTGATCGTTTACTCATTGAAAGATAAAGGGGTTGATTTGGTAACAACTAACCTTTCTGAAGAAGGTAAAAAAGCCGTTGAAGATGCAAAAGCTAAAATCCTTGATGGAAGCGTAAAAGTTCCTGCAAAATAATGGATGGAAGTTATTTCTTAGGAAGCGGCCATCGGCCGCTTTTTAAGAGTTGAGACAAAGTCATTTTGTCTCAGTAAAGCTTGCTACTAGACAAACTAGCAAGTTTTATTGAAATAAAATAAGACTCTGAAAGGAAGAGCACATGGCACACGAAAATGTCATTGAGATGCGTGATATTACCAAGGTGTTTGGTGAATTTGTTGCCAACGACAAAATCAACCTGCACCTACGAAAAGGTGAAATTCATGCACTTTTAGGAGAAAATGGGGCTGGTAAGTCTACGCTCATGAACATGTTAGCAGGGCTTCTTGAACCAACTAGTGGTGAAATCGCGGTCAACGGTCAAGTTGTCAACCTCGACTCCCCATCTAAAGCAGCTGGCTTGGGAATCGGAATGGTTCACCAGCACTTTATGTTGGTAGAGGCTTTCACGGTGGCTGAAAACATTATTTTAGGAAGTGAATTGACTAAAAATGGTGTGCTAGATATCGCTGGAGCTAGCAAAGAAATAAAGGCTCTTTCTGAACGTTATGGCTTAGCTGTGGACCCTTCTGCCAAGGTGGCAGACATCTCAGTTGGAGCCCAACAACGTGTAGAAATTTTAAAAACCCTTTATCGGGGAGCTGATATTCTTATCTTTGACGAACCAACGGCTGTTTTGACTCCATCAGAAATTGAGGAGTTGATGGCTATTATGAAAAATCTTGTTAAAGAAGGAAAATCAATTATCTTGATTACCCACAAGTTGGACGAGATTCGCGCAGTTTCTGACCGCGTTACAGTTATCCGTCGTGGGAAATCAATTGAAACCGTCAAAATTGCAGGGGCTACTAATGCTGATTTGGCAGAAATGATGGTGGGACGTTCAGTTTCCTTTAAGACAGAGAAGCAGGCCTCTCAACCAAAAGAAGTGGTCTTGTCAATCAAAGATTTGGTGGTCAATGAAAACCGTGGTGTTCCAGCTGTTAAAAATCTGTCCTTGGATGTTCGTGCTGGAGAGATTGTTGGTATTGCAGGGATTGATGGAAATGGTCAGTCTGAACTGATTCAAGCCATCACAGGTCTTCGTAAGGTTGAATCTGGTAGCATTGAGCTAAAAGGAGATTCAATTGTAGGCTTGCACCCACGACAAATTACAGAGTTGAGTGTTGGGCACGTTCCAGAAGACCGTCACCGTGATGGCTTGATTTTGGAAATGATGATTTCTGAAAATATTGCCCTTCAAACCTACTATAAAGAACCACATAGTAAAAATGGGATTTTGAACTATTCAAATATTACTTCTTATGCTAAAAAGTTAATGGAAGAGTTTGATGTTCGTGCTGCCAGTGAATTGGTTCCTGCAGCGGCACTCTCAGGAGGAAATCAACAAAAAGCAATTATTGCTCGTGAAATTGATCGAGATCCTGATCTCCTTATCGTCAGCCAGCCAACTCGTGGTTTGGATGTCGGTGCCATTGAATATATCCACAAACGCTTGATTGAAGAGCGTGATAATGGGAAGGCTGTCCTTGTTGTCAGCTTTGAATTGGATGAGATTTTAAATGTCTCAGACCGCATTGCCGTTATCCATGATGGTAAGATTCAAGGTATTGTATCACCAGAAACAACCAATAAACAAGAACTTGGTGTCTTGATGGCTGGTGGAAACTTGGGAAAGGAGAAGAGTGATGTCTAAAAAATTACAACAAATTTCGGTTCCCTTGATTTCTGTCTTCCTAGGAATTTTACTTGGAGCCATTGTCATGTGGATCTTCGGTTATGATGCTATTTGGGGCTACGAAGAATTGTTCCATACAGCCTTTGGTAGCCTGCGTGGAATTGGAGAAATCTTCCGTGCTATGGGACCTTTGGTCTTGATTGGTCTTGGTTTTGCCGTTGCCAGTCGTGCAGGTTTCTTTAACGTCGGGCTTCCTGGTCAGGCTTTGGCTGGTTGGATTCTCAGTGGTTGGTTTGCCTTGTCGCATCCAGATATGCCACGTCCCTTGATGATTCTAGCAACCATCGTGATTGCCCTGATTGCTGGTGGGATTGTTGGAGCGATTCCGGGTATTCTTAGAGCCTATCTAGGGACGTCAGAGGTTATCGTAACCATCATGATGAACTACATTGTCTTGTATGTAGGAAATGCCTTTATCCATGCCTTTCCTAAAGACTTCATGCAAAGTACAGATTCGACCATTCGTGTTGGGGCTAATGCAACCTACCAGACCCCTTGGTTGGCTGAGTTGACTGGTAACTCACGGATGAATATCGGTATTTTCTTTGCTCTCATTGCCGTTGCAGTTATTTGGTTCATGCTCAAGAAAACAACTCTTGGTTTTGAAATCCGTGCAGTTGGTCTTAATCCACATGCTTCAGAATATGCTGGTATTTCTGCAAAACGGACTATTATCCTATCAATGATTATTTCAGGTGCTTTGGCAGGTCTTGGTGGAGCTGTTGAAGGACTTGGAACCTTCCAGAACGTCTATGTTCAGGGGGCGTCATTGGCTGTTGGATTTAACGGGATGGCAGTTAGTCTGCTTGCAGCCAACTCACCAATTGGTATTCTCTTTGCAGCCTTCCTATTTGGTGTTCTCCAAGTTGGAGCCCCTGGTATGAATGCGGCGCAGGTACCGTCTGAGCTTGTCAGCATTGTAACAGCGTCTATTATCTTCTTTGTCAGTGTTCATTACCTTATCGAACGCTTTGTCAAACCGAAAAAACAAGTTAAAGGAGGTAAGTAAAGATGTCTATTACAACCTTGCTCACCCTCTTGGTGTCTTCTATGCTGATTTACTCAGCACCCCTCATCTTTACAAGTATCGGTGGTGTTTTCTCTGAACGTGGTGGTGTCGTAAACGTCGGCCTTGAAGGAATTATGGTTATGGGTGCCTTTTCTGGAGTTGTCTTTAACCTTGAATTTGCAGAACAATTTGGAGTAGCAACTCCATGGCTATCCTTGCTTGTAGCGGGATTGGTTGGTGGTCTCTTTTCTATCATTCACGCAGCTGCGACGGTGCATTTCCGTGCAGACCATGTTGTCAGCGGTACGGTATTGAACTTGATGGCGCCAGCCTTGGCTGTTTTCTTAGTGAAAGTTCTTTATAACAAAGGACAAACCGACAACCTAAGTCAGACTTTTGGACGCTTTGATTTCCCAGTCTTAGCTAATATCCCAGTGATTGGTGATATCTTCTTCAAATCAACAAGTCTGCTAGGTTATATCGCGATTGCCTTCTCATTCCTTGCTTGGTTTATCCTCTTCAAGACTCGATTTGGTCTTCGTCTCCGCTCTGTCGGTGAACACCCTCAAGCAGCGGATACTTTGGGAATCAATGTCTACAAGATGAGATATTTAGGGGTTATTATTTCAGGTTTCTTGGGTGGAATTGGGGGAGCGATTTATGCTCAATCCATTTCAGTTAACTTCTCAGTGACAACTATTGTTGGACCTGGATTTATCGCTCTTGCTGCGATGATTTTCGGGAAATGGAATCCAATCGGAGCCATGCTATCTAGTCTCTTCTTTGGACTTTCACAAAGTTTGGCTGTTATCGGTTCTCAATTGCCGTTCCTACAAGGAGTGCCTACGGTTTATCTTCAAATCGCACCTTATGTTTTAACAATTCTTGTCTTGGCAGCATTCTTTGGAAAAGCAGTTGCACCAAAAGCAGATGGTATCAACTATATCAAATCAAAATAAGCATACAAAAAACGTCAGTACATGAATTGAACTGGCGTTTTATTTTTTAGGATGTTGGTGGGTCAAGTTTAATCCCCAAGGAACAAGATTTTCAGTCTTATTCTGGATACGTGTGATATTATCCTTATGCCGAATGATAATCAAGCTAGCAAGTGCTAGGATAATAGCGATGAAAAGGGGGTCATAGTTACTCAGGATAAAACCAAAAAGTGGAAAGAGTAGAACACCGATAACAGCTGCGATAGATGCTGTGACACTAGATAGTGAAATCATACTACCAAGATAGAGGGTTCCAAAGAAAACAACTGCAAGGTAGAGACAGAAGACAGGCGCAAATCCGAAAATCACTCCAGCACTAGTTGCGACAGCCTTGCCTCCCTTAAATCCTGCAAAGATAGGGAAGGTATGGCCAATGACAGCTAAAAGTCCAAAGATGAGAGGCGAAACGCCTTGTAGATGAAACATAATTGGAAGTAGCGTTGCTAGGGTTCCTTTGAAAAAGTCAATCACAAAGGTTGCCATACCCGCTTTCTTACCTAAAATGCGGAAGGTATTGGTCGTTCCAGTATTTCCAGAACCGTGTTCACGCAGATTTGTCTGAAAGAAAATTTGTCCAATCCAGAGACCAGACGGAATCGAACCCAGCAGATAGGCTAGGATTAATAAAACTATTGTAATCATACTCCTATTATATCATGAAATGGAGAAGAAAGGCAGAGAATCTCTGCTGAAATTGTCACACCGGAGAAAGAAAAATTTTGCAAAATCCTAGGAAAACCTGTAGAATAGTAAAGATGAACGAATAGGAGGTTCCTTGTGTCAAAAAAGGAAATCAATATTAACAATTATAATGATGATGCCATTCAGGTGCTAGAAGGGTTGGATGCGGTTCGAAAACGTCCGGGGATGTATATAGGATCGACCGATGGTGCTGGTCTCCACCACCTCGTCTGGGAAATCGTCGACAATGCAGTCGATGAGGCCTTGTCTGGATTTGGTGATCGTATTGATGTGACCATCAATAAAGATGGCAGTTTAACTGTGCAAGACCATGGACGTGGAATGCCAACTGGTATGCACGCTATGGGAATCCCAACAGTTGAGGTTATCTTTACCATTCTTCATGCCGGAGGGAAGTTCGGTCAGGGTGGCTACAAGACATCTGGTGGTCTCCACGGGGTGGGTTCTTCCGTTGTTAATGCACTTTCTAGCTGGTTAGAAGTAGAAATTACCCGTGATGGTGCAATCTATAAGCAACGTTTTGAAAATGGGGGAAAACCTGTCATGACCTTGAAGAAAATTGCTACAGCGCCTAAGTCTAAGACAGGTACCAAGGTTACATTTATGCCTGATGCGACCATCTTTTCTACGACAGACTTCAAGTACAATACCATTTCAGAACGCCTCAATGAGTCAGCCTTTCTCTTGAAAAATGTGACCTTGTCTTTGACGGACAAGCGTACAGATGAAGCGATTGAGTTCCACTATGAGAATGGGGTACAGGACTTTGTTTCTTATCTAAACGAAGACAAGGAAACCTTGACACCGGTTCTGTACTTTGAGGGGGAAGATAATGGTTTCCAAGTGGAAGTAGCTCTTCAGTACAATGATGGATTTTCAGATAACATCTTGTCCTTTGTCAATAACGTTCGCACCAAAGATGGTGGTACGCACGAGACAGGACTCAAGTCCGCTATTACCAAGGTTATGAACGACTACGCGCGTAAGACAGGTCTTCTCAAGGAAAAAGATAAAAACCTTGAAGGTTCAGACTATCGTGAGGGACTAGCGGCTGTTCTTTCTATCTTGGTTCCTGAAGAACACCTCCAGTTTGAAGGGCAGACCAAGGACAAGCTAGGAAGCCCTCTTGCTCGTCCCGTTGTGGATGGCATTGTGGCTGATAAGTTGACATTTTTCCTTATGGAAAATGGGGAACTAGCTTCTAACCTTATTCGCAAGGCTATCAAGGCGCGTGATGCTCGTGAAGCGGCTCGTAAGGCGCGTGATGAGAGCCGAAATGGGAAGAAAAACAAGAAGGACAAGGGCTTGCTGTCTGGTAAATTAACCCCAGCCCAGTCCAAAAATCCTTCTAAGAATGAACTCTATCTAGTCGAGGGGGATTCTGCCGGTGGTTCTGCTAAGCAAGGTCGTGACCGCAAGTTCCAGGCTATCTTGCCTCTTCGTGGTAAGGTTATCAATACAGCCAAGGCCAAGATGGCAGATATCCTCAAAAATGAAGAAATCAATACTATGATTTATACTATTGGCGCGGGTGTTGGGGCAGACTTCTCTATTGAAGATGCCAACTATGACAAGATTATTATCATGACCGATGCGGATACCGACGGTGCCCACATTCAAACACTTCTCTTAACCTTCTTTTACCGCTATATGCGTCCTCTTGTCGAGGCAGGACATGTCTATATCGCCCTTCCGCCTCTTTACAAGATGTCAAAAGGTAAAGGCAAGAAGGAAGAAGTAGCTTACGCATGGACGGACGGGGAACTAGAAGAACTCCGTAAACAGTTTGGTAAAGGTGCTACACTCCAACGTTATAAAGGTCTTGGTGAGATGAATGCGGATCAGCTCTGGGAAACAACCATGAACCCAGAAACCCGTACTCTTATCCGTGTCACTATCGAAGACCTAGCACGCGCCGAACGTCGTGTCAATGTCCTCATGGGCGACAAGGTCGAACCACGACGTAAGTGGATTGAGGATAATGTCAAGTTTACGTTGGAAGAAGCGACAGTGTTTTAAGTCACTTTTTAATGAATGGGTATCAACATGAGAACTGAAACAGAAATGCTAGATCTGATTTTACAGACTGCCAAAACTTTACAAGTCAAAGCTGTCGCCATGTCTGGTTCACGTACAAACCAAAAGGTTCAAACAGATGAATTTCAAGACTATGACGTGGTCTATGTAGTAGATGACATAGACAATCTAACGAGTGACCTTTCTTGGCTAGACCAGTTTGGGAAACGCATTATCGAGCAAGAGGTTGCTCTTGACCATCGTCGTCTCTACCTCATGCTCTTTGAAGATGGCAATCGTATCGATTTGACTCTTTGCCCTAAAGAATACATTCAAGAGTGGGTAGATAGCGAGTCGAAATTCATAGTTTTAGAAGATGAGAAGGGCTTGTTTGAGTCATATTCTCCCAGTCCAAAGCGTCACTGGATAACCCCAGCTACTGAAACGGATTTTAAAAATTCCTGTAATGAATTTTGGTGGGTGTCAGCCTACGTTGTCAAAGGGATTTGTAGGAATCAGCTCATCTATGCGACGGATCATCTCTATGGAATTTGCCAACAAGAATTGCTCAAGCTTTTAGCTTGGCAAGTGGCAGCAGATAAGGGAACGGTCGATGTTGGCAAGAATTACAAGTACATCTTTCACTATTTGCCTGCTGAGAAAGAGAAGGAGCTATCTAATCTTCTTGATTTCTCCAGTTTAGACAAAATCACTCAGTCTTTGTTTGCTACGATGAAATTTTTCCACCAAGAAGCTCAATCCCTTGCTCACAAGATGGGCTTTGACTATGAGAAGGAAGTGGCTGAGAAGATGATGAGATATGCTGAGGAAAGAGTGAAGAAGTTTGGGAATAACTAGAAAAATGAAAAAGCGAGAGGAGAAGACTTATGATTGAAAAAGTGGAACGCCTCATTACAGAGATTAATCGTATTCATCGAGAATATTCTAAAGATTATTTTGAAACGGGTAAGGTGGAAAAAATCAATCTCAAGCATACCTTTTCAAAAGTTCCGACTAAAGCGATTTTGGCCTACCGTCTGAATTTACATGAGTCAATTAATGACTATCTGATGAAAGCGGATGTCCAAGATATTGCCTATGTTTATCGTGTCAAAACTTCTGAGTCTATTTTAGATAAAATTACACGTTTTTCTGAGCGTCAAGAGGGCTATCCTGTGAATTCTATTCTTAATGATATTTTTGGTGCTCGTATGATTTTAAGTTCCAAAGAGATTGCTCAAGTCATGGATAAATTAGATGATTGGCAAGAGCTGTACGGACTAAAAAACTGGTATTTACGAGATAAAGATGGCTATGTCGGTATTCATATCTATTTTAAAAATAAAAGTAATTTTTACTACCCATGGGAACTCCAACTTTGGGATAAGAAAGATGTAGATAGTAATATCGCCAGCCATATCAAGTATAAACGAGGATTTGTGGAGTAGATATTTCAAGTGGAAATGACGATACAGGAATTTGGTGAAACTCACTTACTCTATATTTTTTCTTTTTCCATAAAAAATACACTACATTCTTCGAAAGGAGTTGAACACGCCTTAAATACTGTGTGAAAATTCCTTATTACTCACTGAAGAACATATTAAACTACAGAAAGGATAGTTTGGTTACTTATCGTAACTGAACATTGGACTAATCCTTTTATCATTACACATACTCTATATTCTTTGAAAGGAGTTGAACACGCCCTAAATGCTGTGTGAAAAAGATAAATTCTCTGGTGAGCATCGTTAACTGCAAGAAATTCCTATTTTCACTTGGTGTTTTACGGGCTTTATATCTTATGTCTAACATTCAAAATATGTCCCTGGAGGATATCATGGGAGAGCGCTTTGGTCGCTACTCCAAGTACATTATTCAAGACCGGGCTTTGCCAGATATTCGTGATGGCTTGAAGCCAGTTCAGCGCCGTATTCTTTATTCGATGAATAAGGATGGCAATACCTTTGACAAGAGCTACCGTAAGTCAGCCAAGTCTGTCGGTAACATCATGGGGAATTTCCACCCACACGGTGATTCTTCTATCTATGATGCCATGGTTCGTATGTCACAGGACTGGAAAAATCGTGAGATTCTAGTCGAAATGCACGGTAATAACGGTTCTATGGACGGAGATCCGCCTGCGGCTATGCGTTATACTGAGGCACGTTTGTCTGAGATTGCTGGCTATCTTCTTCAAGATATCGAGAAAAAGACTGTTCCTTTTGCATGGAACTTTGACGATACCGAGAAAGAACCGACAGTCTTACCAGCAGCCTTTCCAAACCTCTTGGTTAATGGTTCTACTGGTATTTCGGCTGGTTATGCCACAGATATTCCACCTCATAATTTAGCTGAGGTTATTGATGCGACGGTTTATATGATTGATCATCCAACTGCCAAGGTGGATAAACTCATGGAATTCTTGCCTGGACCAGACTTCCCGACTGGAGGGATTATCCAGGGTCGTGATGAAATCAAGAAGGCCTATGAAACTGGGAAAGGGCGCGTGGTTGTTCGTTCCAAGACTGAGATTGAAAAGTTAAAAGGTGGTAAGGAACAAATCGTTATCACTGAGATTCCTTATGAAATCAACAAGGCCAATCTAGTCAAGAAGATTGATGATGTTCGTGTCAATAATAAGGTGGCTGGAATTGCTGAGGTTCGTGATGAGTCTGACCGTGACGGTCTTCGAATCGCTATTGAGCTCAAAAAAGACGCTAATACTGAGCTCGTTCTTAACTATCTCTTCAAATACACCGACCTACAAATAAATTACAACTTTAACATGGTGGCGATTGACAATTTCACGCCTCGTCAGGTTGGGATTGTTCCAATCCTGTCTAGCTACATCGCTCACCGTCGAGAAGTGATTTTGGCGCGTTCCCGCTTTGACAAGGAAAAGGCTGAGAAGCGTCTCCATATTGTCGAAGGTTTGATTCGTGTGATTTCGATTTTGGACGAAGTCATTGCTCTTATCCGCGCTTCTGAGAATAAGGCTGACGCCAAGGAAAACCTTAAGGTCAGCTATGATTTTACAGAAGAACAGGCTGAGGCTATCGTAACCTTGCAACTGTACCGTTTGACCAATACAGACGTAGTTGTCTTGCAGGAGGAAGAAGCAGAACTTCGTGAGAAGATTGCTATGCTTGCGGCGATTATCGGGGATGAACGGACCATGTACAATCTTATGAAGAAAGAGCTTCGTGAGGTCAAGAAGAAATTTGCAACTCCGCGTTTGAGTACTTTAGAAGACACAGCAAAAGCAATTGAGATTGATACAGCTAGTCTTATCGCTGAGGAAGATACCTATGTCAGCGTGACCAAGGCAGGTTATATCAAGCGTACCAGCCCACGTTCCTTTGCGGCATCCACTCTGGAAGAAATTGGCAAACGTGATGACGATCGTTTGATTTTTGTTCAATCTGCCAAGACAACTCAACATCTCTTGATGTTCACGACGCTTGGAAATGTCATTTATCGACCAATCCATGAATTGGCAGATATTCGTTGGAAGGACATCGGAGAGCATCTGAGCCAGACCATTACAAACTTTGAAACTAACGAAGAAATCCTTTATGTGGAAGTCGTGGATCAGTTTGATGATGCGACAACTTATTTTGCAGCTACTCGTCTCGGTCAAATCAAGCGTGTAGAACGCAAAGAATTCACTCCATGGCGGACCTACAAGTCTAAGTCTGTCAAGTATGCTAAGCTCAAAGACGATACAGACCAGATTGTAGCAGTGGCTCCGATTAAACTAGATGATGTTCTTTTGATTAGCCAAAATGGTTATGCCCTACGTTTCAATATCGAAGAGGTTCCGGTTGTCGGTGCCAAGGCTGCAGGGGTCAAGGCTATGAACTTGAAAGAAGATGATGTTCTCCAGTCTGCCTTTATCTGTAATACATCATCTTTCTACCTCTTGACTCAGCGTGGAAGTTTGAAACGTGTTTCTATTGACGAAATTCCGGCAACCAGCCGTGCCAAACGAGGACTACAAGTCTTGCGTGAGTTGAAAAACAAACCGCACCGTGTCTTCTTGGCTGGTGCAGTTGCAGAACAAGGCTTTGTTGGTGATCTCTTCAGTACGGAAGTGGACGGGAACGATCAAACTTTGCTTATCCAATCTAATAAAGGAACAATCTATGAAAGCCGATTGCAAGACTTGAACTTGTCAGAACGCACTAGCAATGGAAGCTTCATTTCTGACACGATTTCAGATGAAGAAGTTTTTGACGCTTATCTTAAAGAAGTATTTACTGAAGCTAAATAAGTGAAATGAAGAATCAGTTCTAAGAGCTGGTTCTTTTTATTGAAGAAATTTTCTGAAAATTACAAAATATACTTGCTATTTTAGAAAAAAAGTGTAGAATATAAGAAATAGGTTTTTAGAATAAGGAGTGGAATATGACAGTAACGATTGATTGGGAAAACCTTGGTTTCTCCTATATGAAATTACCTTATCGCTATATTGCTCATTTTAAAAATGGACAATGGAATCAAGGAGAGCTTACAGAGGATGCAACTTTGCATATTTCAGAGTCTTCTCCAAGTCTCCACTATGGACAACAAGCATTTGAAGGTTTGAAAGCTTATCGTACTAAAGATGGCAGTGTTCAACTGTTCCGTCCTGATGAAAATGCCAAACGCCTGCAACGGACATGTGACCGTCTCTTGATGCCACAAGTTCCGACAGACATGTTTGTAGAAGCTTGTAAAGCAGTTGTCCGTGCGAATGAAGAATACGTACCACCATACGGAACAGGTGGAACCCTCTATCTTCGCCCTCTTTTGATTGGTGTCGGAGATATTATCGGGGTAAAACCAGCAGAGGAGTATATTTTTATTATCTTTACTATGCCAGTTGGAAATTACTTTAAGGGTGGTTTGGTCCCAACCAACTTCTTGATTCAGGATGAATACGACCGTGCAGCTCCAAATGGTACAGGTGCGGCAAAGGTTGGTGGAAACTATGCTGCCAGTCTTTTGCCAGGGAAATTGGCTAAATCGCGCCATTTCTCAGATGTTATCTACCTAGACCCTTCAACTCATACAAAGATTGAAGAAGTCGGATCAGCTAACTTCTTTGGAATCACAGCTGATAATGAATTTGTAACGCCATTGAGTCCATCTATCTTGCCATCTATTACCAAGTATTCCTTGCTTTATTTGGCAGAACATCGTTTGGGATTAACTCCTATTGAGGGTGATGTTCCAATTGATAACCTTGACCGTTTTGTAGAGGCAGGTGCCTGTGGTACAGCAGCGGTTATTTCTCCAATTGGAGGTATTCAGCACGGTGATGATTTCCATGTATTCTATAGTGAAACAGAAGTAGGACCTGTGACTCGTAAGCTCTATGATGAATTGACAGGAATTCAGTTTGGTGATATTCCAGCGCCAGAAGGTTGGATTGTAAAAGTAGATTAAAAATATATTAAAGGAGATTTTTATGAAATCGAAAAAGTGGATTTTAACAACAGGACTTATCCTAAGCACAACAGCTCTTTTAGCAGCCTGTGGAAAAGCTGATAAAGAAGCAGATGCTCCGACAACATTTTCTTATGTTTATGCAGTGGATCCAGCATCCTTGGACTACAGCATAGCAACGCGTACATCCACAACAGATATTATCGGGAATGTCGTTGATGGTTTGATGGAAAATGATAAATATGGTAATGTTATTCCTTCCTTGGCTGAGGATTGGTCTGTCTCAAAAGATGGATTGACTTATACCTATAAACTTCGTAAGGGAGTGAAATGGTACACATCAGAAGGCGAAGAATACGCAGAAGTGACAGCCCATGACTTTGTGACAGGACTAAAACACGTCGCTGATGGTAAGTCAGACGGTGTCTCTCTCATCCAAAATTCAATCAAAGGCTTGGACGCCTATATGACTGGTGAAACCAATGATTTCTCTACAGTTGGTGTTAAAGCTTTGGATGACTACACAGTTGAGTATACATTGAATGCGCCAGAAAGTTTCTGGAATTCAAAAGTTACAACAGCGACGATGTTGCCTGTAAATGAAGAGTTTTTGAAGGCATCAGGAAAGAATTACGGAGAGGTTAGCCCAGCAGGGATTCTCTACAATGGTCCTTATTTCTTAAAAACATTGACTTCTAAATCTTTGATTGAATATGAAAAAAATCCAAATTACTGGGATAAAGAAAATGTTAAAATCGAGAAGATTAAATTGACCTACTACGATGGTTCAGATCAGGAGTCTTTGATCCGTAGCTTCTCCTCTGGTGCTTATACGACAGCCCGTCTCTTCCCAAGCAGCTCAAACTTTGCTTCAACTTTGGAACAATACGGAGATAAAATCACTTATAGCCCACAGGACTCAAGTAGTTATTACTTTACTTTTAACGTAAATCGTCAGTCATACAATAAAACTGCGAAAACAAGTGAGGAGCAAAAGACTTCTACAAAAGAAGCGATGCTCAATAAGGATTTCCGTCAGGCTATCAACTTTGCCTTTAATCGTCATTCTTATGCTGCCCAGCTAAACGGTGAAGATGGTGCGGACAAGATTATTCGTAACAGCCTTGTTCCAGATAACTTCGTACAAGCAGGTGGTAAGAACTTTGGTCAAATCGCTCAAGCAGAGTTGGTGAACTATGGTGACCAATGGAAAGGTGTTGAGCTAGTTGACGGTAAGGATTCTATCTACAACCCTGACAAGGCTAAAGCTGCTTTCGAAAAAGCTAAGAAAGACTTGGAATCTAAAGGGGTAACCTTCCCAATTCACTTGGATGTCCCGGTTGAACAAACAGATACTATCGCCGTTCAACAAAGCAACTCTTTCAAACAGTCTATTGAATCAACTCTTGGTGCTGAAAATGTTGTCATCGATGTACTTCAAATGACAGATAATGAAAAAGAAACTATTACATCACAAGCGCGTGTTCCTTCTCAAAAAGACTATGATTTGAACAGTACAGGATGGGCTCCAAGCTATCAAGATCCAGCGTCTTACTTGAATATTATGGATCCAAAATCTGGTTCTGCCATGAAACACCTTGGTATTACGAAAGGAAAAGATAAGGATGTTGTCGCTAAACTTGGTTTGGATCAATATAAGAAATTGTTAGAAGATGCTGTTTCTGAGACCACTGACCTAGAGAAGAGATATGAAAAATATGCCAAAGCTCAAGCTTGGTTGACAGATAGTTCATTATTGATGCCAACAGCTTCATCTGGCGGTTCTCCAGTTGTAAGTAACGTAGTACCATTCTCAAAACCATACTCACAAGTTGGTATTAAGGGGGATCCATATATCTTTAAAGGAATGAGATTGCAAAAAGATATTGTTACAACAAAAGAATATGACGAAGCTCTTAAAAAATGGCAAAAAGAAAAATTGGAATCCAATAGCAAATACCAAAAAGAACTAGAAAAGCACATTAAATAAGGAATGGTATTGCTCTTGAGAAAATTTAAAAAATACTGTCATTTTGAATATAGAGGAGTTTGATATGGAGTGGATTAAACTAATAGGAATAGCAATCATTGTTGTGGGTTTTATTTTAAAATTTGATACAATTGCAACAGTAGTCTTAGCTGGTTTGGTTACAGCTTTAGTTTCAGGTGTTTCTCTCGTTGAATTTTTGGAGATTTTGGGAAAAGAATTTAGCAATCAGCGAGTGCTCACGATTTTTATGGTTACCTTGCCTCTTGTGGGACTGTCAGAAACCTTTGGACTCAAGCAACGATCAATTGATTTGATTCGAAAGATTAAAGGTCTGACAGTTGGAAACTTCTATACAGTTTATTTCTTTATTCGAGAGTTAGCTGGTTTCTTTTCAATTCGTCTAGGAGGACACCCTCAGTTTGTCAGACCTTTGGTTCAACCTATGGGAGAAGCAGCAGCAGAGTCTCAATTAGGTAGAAAGTTAACAGAGGTTGAAGATGAGACAATAAAAGCGCGTGCGGCTGCGAATGAAAATTTTGGAAATTTCTTTGCTCAAAATACGTTTGTAGGTGCTGGGGGAGTCCTCTTGATAGGGGGAACATTAGATCAGTTAGGCTATGAAAGCAATTATGCAGGGATTGCTTCTGCATCTATTATTGTTGCTGTTATAACACTTATTGTAGTGGGGATTTATAATTATTTATTTGATAAAAAATTGACATCAGAAAAGACTAGGGGGGGAGAACAAAAATGACAGAGTTGGCAAAGCAACTATTAGAGTTGACCTATATTGTGATTGGTTGTCAATTTCTCCATACAGCCTATTGTAGTTATAAAGATAAAACAAACCCAGTCCGATTTGGAACATCTGCATTTTGGACTCTATTGGCTATTACGTTTATAGGTGGTTCCTATATGCCAAATATGAGTATTGGTATTATTGTAATCCTATTATCGCTGTTAACATTGTTTAAGCAAGTCCGTATCGGAACCTTGCCATCCTTAGATGAAATGAAAGCCAATATTGAATCTAACAGATTGAAAAATAAAATTTTTATTCCAGTTATGCTGATGGCAATACTTGCGTTGGTCTTAGCGCAAATGATTCCAGAATTTAGCAAGATTTCGATTAGCCTTGCCGCCTTGTTTGCTACAATTTCTGTTCTTGTGATTACCAATAGTCACCCTAAGAGTCTGTTATCAGAAAATAATCGAATGACTCAGCAAGTTTCAACAAGTGGGATTGTTCCCCAATTATTAGGGGCTTTGGGGGCTATTTTTACTGTAGCAGGTGTTGGTGATGTTATCTCTCATCTGATTAGCGGTATTGTTCCTTCAGATAGTCGCTTTATAGGAGTTTTGGCCTATGTTCTTGGAATGGTTCTATTCACAATGATTATGGGAAATGCTTTTGCAGCATTCACCGTTATTACAGCAGGTGTTGGAGTTCCCTTTGTATTTGCTCTGGGAGCTAATCCAATTGTGGCTGGTGCTCTTGCCATGACAGCAGGTTATTGTGGGACCTTATTGACCCCAATGGCTGCTAATTTTAACGCTCTACCAGCAGCACTGATGGATATGAAAGATCAGAATGGTGTTATAAAGGCTCAAGCAGGTGTTGCTCTAGTAATGATTGTTATTCACATATTCTTAATGTACTTTCTCGCATTTTAGTAAAGGAAAATAAAATGAAAATATTGGTTACAGGTTTTAATCCTTTTGGAGGTGAAAAGATTAATCCAGCTTTGGAGGCTGTAAAATTATTACCATCTGAGATTAATGGGGCCGAAGTTCGCTGGGTAGAAATTCCAACGGTTTTTTATAAGTCGTCAGAAGTTTTAGAGGCAGAAATATTACGATATCAACCAGATGCTGTACTTTGTATTGGACAAGCAGGCGGCAGGACAGGTTTAACACCTGAACGAGTGGCTATTAATCAAGATGATGCTCGCATACCTGATAACGAAGGCAATCAACCAATTGATACACCGATTCGTATTGATGGAGCATCGGCCTATTTTAGTAGTTTACCTATCAAAGCGATGGTACAAGCTATTAAAAAACAGGGACTTCCAGCAGTTGTGTCCAATAGTGCAGGAACCTTTGTTTGCAATCATTTGATGTACCAAGCTCTTTATTTAGTGGATAAAAAATTCCCTAATATGAGAGCAGGTTTCATGCATATTCCATATATGATGGAACAAGTAGTAAATAAGCCGAATACTGCAGGAATGAGTCTATGTGATATTGTAAGAGGCATAGAGGTAGCTATTGAAGCTATTGTAGACTACAAAGATAAGGATTTGCAGTTAGTAGGTGGTGAGACTCACTGATAACCTAAAAAGGATAGTCAATTATGCTTGTTTACTAACTATTAGCTATACTAAATCGATTGATGTTGTTTACATAAAACTCTATGTCAGACAAGCCTGATATAGAGTTTTTTCTTGCTAGTTTTAGGATTTTCTTGTAAAATAGAAAAAGTGAAGAGAGGTATGAAATGAGCAAGAAAGATAAAAAAATCGAAATTCAAGTAGCAGATGCCAAAGTTAATGTAGGAAAAGACAGTTTTGAAGGCTATACCTTGACCATTGGTAAAAAAGTTATCGGAGAAATTGCCGAATTAGATGGACAATTGGCCATCATAAAGAATGGGAATGTCGATAGTTTTTATAAAAAATTGGAAAAAGCTGTGGAAATTTTGATTGAAAATTATAATTTAGCAAAATAAGTCTTGTTTTTTTGAAATTTTCATGATATAATAGTCCATGTTGATTGTAGGAGAGATAGCGAAGAGGCTAAACGCGGCGGACTGTAAATCCGCTCCTTCGGGTTCGGGGGTTCGAATCCCTCTCTCTCCATTTCATCAATGGGGTATAGCCAAGCGGTAAGGCAAGGGACTTTGACTCCCTCATGCGTTGGTTCGAATCCAGCTACCCCAGTTCTTAGGTAATAATCAAGATAAAAAGCAAAATATCTTAGGGTATTTTATTTTTATAATTGAAAGACGTGAATGATATGAACATGTCCTTGCGGGTGCTTAGGAAAAAAATTATAAGTATGTCAAGTTTAAGAAAAACTTGATTGTTGGAGGATTTTTTAGATGAACGAATTTGAAGATTTGCTAAATAGCGTTAGCCAAGTTGAGACTGGTGATGTTGTTAGTGCTGAAGTATTGACAGTTGATGCGACTCAAGCTAACGTTGCAATCTCTGGAACTGGTGTTGAAGGTGTCTTGACTCTTCGCGAATTGACAAACGATCGCGATGCAGATATCAATGACTTTGTTAAAGTAGGAGAAGTATTGGATGTTCTTGTACTTCGTCAAGTAGTTGGTAAAGATACTGATACAGTTACATACCTTGTATCTAAAAAACGCCTTGAAGCTCGCAAAGCATGGGACAAACTTGTTGGTCGCGAAGAAGAAGTTGTTACTGTTAAAGGAACTCGTGCCGTTAAAGGTGGACTTTCAGTAGAATTTGAAGGTGTTCGTGGATTTATCCCAGCTTCAATGTTGGATACTCGTTTCGTACGTAACACTGAGCGTTTTGTAGGTCAAGAATTTGATGCTAAAATCAAAGAAGTTGACGCTAAAGAAAACCGCTTCATCCTTTCACGTCGTGAAGTTGTTGAAGCAGCTACAGCAGCAGCTCGCGCTGAAGTATTCGGTAAATTGGCTGTTGGTGATGTTGTAACTGGTAAAGTTGCGCGTATCACAAGCTTCGGTGCCTTCATCGACCTTGGTGGTGTTGACGGATTGGTTCACTTGACTGAATTGTCACACGAACGTAACGTATCACCAAAATCAGTTGTAACTGTTGGTGAAGAAATTGAAGTTAAAATCCTTGATCTTAACGAAGAAGAAGGGCGTGTATCACTTTCACTTAAAGCAACAACACCTGGACCATGGGATGGCGTTGAGCAAAAATTGGCTAAAGGTGATGTAGTAGAAGGAACAGTTAAACGTTTGACTGACTTCGGTGCATTTGTTGAAGTATTGCCAGGTATCGATGGACTTGTTCACGTATCACAAATTTCACACAAACGTATTGAAAATCCCAAAGAAGCTCTTAAAGTTGGTCAAGAAGTTCAAGTTAAAGTTCTTGAAGTTAACGCAGATGCAGAGCGCGTATCACTTTCTATCAAAGCTCTTGAAGAGCGTCCATCTCAAGAAGAAGGACAAAAAGAAGAAAAACGTGCTGCTCGTCCACGTCGTCCAAAACGTCAAGAAAAACGTGATTTCGAACTTCCAGAAACACAAACAGGATTCTCAATGGCTGATTTGTTTGGTGATATCGAACTTTAATCAAATTGAAAATTCACAAAATCCTTTGTTTACTAAACAAGGGATTTTTCTTTTGTCTCTGCTCCTTTTTTGATATAATAGTTCTATGTTAAAATCAGAAAAACAATCACGTTATCAAATGTTAAATGAAGAATTGTCCTTCTTATTGGAAGGCGAGACCAATGTTTTGGCTAATCTTTCCAACGCCAGTGCTCTCATAAAATCACGTTTTCCTAATACTGTATTTGCAGGTTTTTATTTGTTCGATGGAAAGGAATTGGTTTTAGGTCCCTTCCAAGGAGGTGTTTCCTGTATCCGTATTGCACTGGGAAAAGGTGTTTGTGGGGAGGCAGCTCATTTTCAGGAAACAGTCCTGGTTGGTGATGTAAGTACCTATCCAAACTATATTTCTTGTGACAGTCTAGCTAAAAGTGAAATTGTGATGCCGATGATGAAGAATGGTCAGTTACTTGGAGTTCTGGATCTGGATTCTTCAGAGATTGAGGATTACGATGCTATGGATCGAGATTATTTGGAACAATTTGTCGCTATTTTGCTTGAAAAGACGGAATGGGACTTTACAATGTTTGGGGAAAAATCTTAATGTATCAAGCACTTTATCGAAAATATAGAAGTCAAAACTTCTCCCAGTTGGTTGGTCAAGAAGTTGTGGCTAAGACTCTTAAACAAGCAGTAGAACAAGAGAAAATAAGTCATGCCTATCTTTTTTCTGGTCCACGTGGAACAGGAAAAACCAGTGTAGCTAAGATTTTTGCCAAAGCTATGAACTGTCCCAATCAAGTGGGTGGCGAACCTTGCAATAACTGCTATATTTGTCAGGCAGTGACGGACGGTAGTTTAGAAGATGTCATTGAAATGGATGCAGCCTCTAATAATGGGGTGGATGAAATCCGTGAAATTCGTGATAAATCTACCTATGCCCCTAGTCTTGCTCGTTATAAGGTTTATATCATAGACGAGGTTCACATGCTGTCTACAGGGGCTTTTAATGCTCTCCTAAAGACGCTGGAAGAGCCAACACAGAATGTAGTCTTTATTTTGGCCACTACTGAATTGCACAAGATTCCTGCGACTATTCTATCCCGTGTGCAACGTTTTGAATTTAAATCAATTAAGACACAGGATATTAAGGAACATATCCACTATATCTTAGAAAAAGAAAATATTAGTTCTGAACCAGAGGCTGTGGAAATCATTGCCAGACAGGCGGAAGGTGGAATGCGGGATGCCTTGTCTATTTTGGATCAAGCTCTGAGTTTGACACAGGGAAATGAATTGACGACTGCCATCTCTGAAGAAATTACTGGCACCATTAGCCTATCAGCCTTGGATGATTATGTGGCTGCCTTGTCTCAACAGGATGTTACCAAGGCCTTGTCTTGCTTAAATCTTCTTTTTGATAATGGTAAGAGCATGACTCGTTTTGTGACCGACCTTTTGCACTATTTAAGAGACTTGTTAATTGTTCAAACAGGGGGAGAAAACACTCATCATAGTCCAGTCTTTGTAGAAAATTTGGCACTTCCTCAGGAAAATCTGTTTGAAATGATTCGCTTAGCGACAGTGAGTTTAGCAGATATTAAGTCTAGTTTGCAGCCCAAGATTTATGCTGAAATGATGACCATTCGTTTAGCGGAAATTAAGCCTGAACCAGCTCTTTCAGGGGCGGTTGAACATGAAATTGCTACGCTGAGACAAGAAGTGATACGTCTCAAACAAGAACTCGCCAATGTGGGAACTGTACCCAAGCCAACGAGTTCAGCTCCTAGTCGCCCAGCAACAGGCAAGACAGTCTATCGTGTGGATCGCAATAAAGTTCAATCTATCTTACAAGAGGCCGTTGAAAATCCTGATTTAGCACGTCAAAACCTGATTCGTTTGCAGAATGCCTGGGGAGAGGTGATTGAAAGTCTAGGAGGCCCTGATAAGGCTCTGCTAGTTGGTTCTCAACCGGTTGCAGCCAATGAACACCATGCCATTCTTGCTTTTGAATCTAACTTCAATGCTGGTCAAACCATGAAACGAGACAATCTCAACACCATGTTTGGTAACATCCTTAGTCAGGCAGCAGGTTTTTCACCTGAGATTTTAGCCATTTCCATGGAGGAATGGAAAGAAGTTCGCGCAGCCTTTTCAGCCAAAGCCAAATCTTCTCAAACTGAAAAAGAAGCAGAAGAAAGCCTGATTCCAGAAGGATTTGAATTTTTGGCTGATAAAGTGAAGGTAGAGGAAGACTAAAGAAAGATTTCATGATACAATAAGTTTATGAATAAACAACAATTTATTATTATGGCGCTGTTTACAGCTGCTGAGACCTATTTTTTCAACGAAGCCTGGATGACTGGCCGCTATATTATGGCAGCCTTTTGGGCAATTTTACTCTTCAGAAATTTTCGCGTCAGTTATGTGATGGGCAAAATCGTTGATGTCATCGATCAGCATTTTAATAGGAAAGACTAGCCCTCAGCTTCCAGACAAAATCAAAGCCTTTTAGGCTTTTTTTTGTTATACTAGAAAAGTATATTTATAGACCTTTTACTCTATTTCTGGGGAAATCAGACGTTTTTCTAGTAAGTACTGTAAAAGTCTTGAAAAAGAAAGGAACTATCATGTCAGTATTAGAGATCAAAGATCTTCACGTTGAGATTGAAGGAAAAGAAATTTTAAAAGGGGTTAACCTGACCCTGAAAACAGGAGAAATCGCCGCTATCATGGGACCAAATGGTACTGGTAAATCGACTCTTTCTGCCGCTATCATGGGAAATCCAAACTATGAAGTGACCAAAGGTGAGGTCTTGTTTGATGGCGTAAACATCCTTGAGTTGGAAGTTGACGAGCGTGCGCGTATGGGACTTTTCCTTGCTATGCAATACCCATCAGAAATTCCTGGTATTACTAACGCTGAGTTTCTTCGTGCAGCTATGAATGCTGGTAAAGAAGATGATGAAAAGATTTCAGTTCGCGAGTTTATCACTAAGCTAGATGAAAAAATGGAATTGCTCAACATGAAAGAAGAAATGGCAGAGCGTTACCTCAACGAAGGTTTCTCTGGTGGTGAGAAAAAACGTAATGAAATTCTTCAACTTTTGATGTTGGAGCCAACATTTGCCCTTTTGGATGAGATTGACTCTGGTCTTGATATTGATGCTCTTAAAGTTGTTTCTAAAGGTGTGAATGCTATGCGTGGTGAAGGCTTTGGTGCTATGATTATCACTCACTACCAACGTCTTTTGAACTACATCACACCAGACGTGGTACACGTCATGATGGAAGGTCGTGTTGTCCTTTCTGGTGGTCCAGAATTGGCTGCGCGTTTGGAACGTGAAGGATACGCAAAACTAGCTGAAGAACTTGGCTATGACTACAAGGAAGAATTGTAATTCCCTCGTATCTTTTAGGAGAAGTAAATGACTAAAGAAAATATTAAACTTTTTTCAGAAATGCACGCTGAACCAAGCTGGTTGGCTGACCTCCGTCAAAAAGCTTTTGATAAAATCGAGAGTTTGGAATTACCAGTCATTGAGCGTGTCAAATTCCACCGTTGGAATCTGGGAGATGGAACGATTACAGAAAGTGAGCCATCAGCAAATGTTCCAGATTTCACTGCACTAGATAACCACTTGAAGTTGGTGCAAGTAGGAACTCAAACTGTTTTTGAGCAAACTCCAGTTGAGTTGGCTGAACAGGGTGTTGTCTTTACAGACTTCCATTCAGCTTTAGAAGAAATTCCAGAGCTGATCGAAGAATTCTTCATGTCATCTGTTAAGTATGACGATGATAAGTTGGCGGCCTACCACACAGCTTACTTTAACAGTGGAGCTGTTCTCTATATTCCTGATAACGTGGAAATTGCTGAACCAATCGAAGGGATTTTCTATCAAGACAGCGATAGCGATGTGCCGTTTAACAAGCATATTATGATTATCGCTGGTAAAAATTCTAAGATTAGTTATCTGGAACGTTTAGAGTCACGCGGTGAAGGAAGTGCCAAAGCAACTGCTAATATCACAGTAGAAGTGATTGCACGTTCTGGAGCTCAAGTGAAGTTTGCTGCGATCGACCGTCTAGGTGAAAACGTCACTGCTTACATTAGCCGTCGTGGTAAATTAGGTAACGATGCAAGCATTGACTGGGCAATCGGTGTCATGAACGAAGGGAACGTCGTTGCTGACTTTGATAGTGACTTAATTGGTAACGGTAGCCATGCAGACCTTAAGGTCGTAGCTCTTTCAAGTGGCCGTCAGGTACAAGGTATTGATACTCGAGTGACTAACTATGGTTGCAACTCAATCGGAAATATCCTACAACATGGAGTTATTCTTGAAAAAGCAACCTTAACCTTCAATGGTATTGGCCACATTATCAAGGGTGCCAAGGGAGCAGATGCCCAACAAGAAAGTCGTGTTCTCATGCTTTCAGACCAAGCGCGTTCAGATGCTAACCCAATTCTTTTGATTGATGAAAATGACGTAACTGCAGGACACGCGGCTTCTATCGGTCAGGTAGACCCAGAAGATATGTACTACCTCATGAGTCGTGGTTTGGACAAGGCAACTGCAGAACGCTTGGTTGTCCGTGGTTTCCTTGGATCCGTTATCGTTGAGATTCCAGTCAAGGAAGTTCGTGATGAAATGATTGCAACTATCGAAGAAAAATTGTCAAAACGCTAAGGGGTAGCCTATGTTAGATGTAGAAGTGATTCGCAAGGATTTTCCAATTTTAGACCAGATTGTTAATGATGAACCATTGGTTTATTTGGACAATGCTGCGACGACACAAAAACCACTAGCAGTTCTGGAAACGATTAACCGCTATTATGAGCAGGACAATGCCAATGTTCATCGTGGGGTTCATACCTTGGCGGAGCGGGCGACTGCTTCCTATGAAGCTGCTCGTGAAACCATTCGTAAGTTTATCAATGCAGGGTCTACAAAGGAAGTTCTCTTTACTAGAGGAACGACAACCAGTCTTAATTGGGTAGCGCGCTTTGCAGAGGAAGTCTTGACTGAGGGAGACCAGGTTTTGATTTCCGTCATGGAACACCATTCCAATATCATTCCTTGGCAGGAAGCCTGCCGTAAGACTGGAGCGGAGCTTGTCTATGTCTATCTCAAGGATGGAGCTCTGGATATGGATGATTTGCGAGCTAAATTGACTGATAGAGTCAAGTTTGTCTCCCTAGCTCATGCATCAAATGTCCTTGGTGTGGTCAATCCGATTAAAGAAATCACTAAAATGGCCCACCAAGTTGGAGCTATCATGGTGGTGGATGGTGCTCAATCTACGCCTCATATGAAGATTGATGTTCAGGACTTGGGTGTGGACTTCTTTGCCTTTTCAGGTCACAAGATGGCTGGTCCAACTGGTATCGGTGTTCTTTACGGCAAAGAAAAGTATCTGGAGCAAATGTCACCCCTTGAATTTGGTGGTGAGATGATTGATTTCGTTTATGAACAATCTGCTAGTTGGAAGGAATTGCCTTGGAAATTCGAGGCTGGAACTCCTAACATGGCTGGTGCAATCGGACTTGCTGCCGCAGTGGATTATCTGGAAAAGATTGGTATGGATGTCATTGAAGCCCATGAACAGGAATTGATCGCCTACGTATTTCCAAAATTGCAGGCAATTGAAGGACTGACCATTTATGGTTCACAGGACTTGGCTCAACGTTCAGGTGTCATTGCTTTTAACCTAGGCGACCTTCATCCTCACGACCTTGCAACGGCTTTGGATTATGAAGGTGTGGCAGTTCGTGCGGGTCACCACTGTGCGCAACCCTTGCTCCAGTATTTGGATGTTCCAGCAACAGCTCGTGCAAGTTTTTATATCTACAATACCAAGGAAGATTGCGACAAGCTAGTCGATGCCTTACAAAAGACAAAGGAGTTTTTCAATGGCACTTTCTAAACTAGATAGCCTTTATATGGCAGTGGTAGCGGACCATTCGAAAAATCCACATCATCAAGGAAAGTTGGAAGATGCTGAACAAATCAGTCTCAACAATCCGACCTGTGGCGATGTCATCAATCTCTCTGTCAAGTTTGATGCAGATGACTGTTTGGAAAATATCGCTTTTCTAAACTCAGGTTGTACCATCTCAACTGCCTCTGCAAGCATGATGACAGATGCTGTTTTGGGCAAGACCAAGCAAGAAATTTTAGAACTTGCGACTATTTTTTCTGAAATGGTTCAAGGACAAAAAGATGAACGCCAAGACCAACTAGGCGATGCAGCTTTTTTGTCAGGTGTTGCCAAATTTCCGCAACGAATCAAATGTGCAACCCTAGCTTGGAACGCCCTTAAGAAAACAATCGAAAATCAAGAAAACAACTAAGACAAGTTTCTTTTGTCTTATGAATCAGTAGAAATGAAGAATGAAAGAAAGGATATTATGGCTGAAGAAAGAGTAGAACCAAAACCAATTGACCTTGGTGAATATAAATTTGGTTTCCATGATGATGTAGAGCCTGTCCTATCGACAGGAAAAGGATTGAATGAAGATGTCATTCGTGAACTATCAGCTGCTAAGGGAGAACCTGAGTGGATGTTAGAATTCCGTTTGAAGTCTTATGAAACCTTCAAAAAAATGCCTATGCAAACTTGGGGAGCAGACTTGTCAGAGATTGACTTTGATGACTTGATCTACTACCAAAAACCATCTGATAAGCCAGCCCGTTCTTGGGATGACGTTCCTGAAAAAATCAAAGAAACCTTTGAACGTATTGGGATTCCGGAAGCTGAGCGTGCCTATCTAGCAGGTGCCTCTGCCCAGTATGAGTCAGAAGTGGTTTACCACAACATGAAGGAAGAGTTCCAGAAATTGGGGATTATCTTTACAGATACAGATTCTGCCCTCAAGGAATACCCAGACTTGTTTAAACAATACTTTGCCAAGTTGGTACCGCCAACAGATAACAAATTAGCTGCCCTCAACTCAGCAGTATGGTCTGGTGGAACCTTTATCTACGTACCAAAAGGTGTCAAGGTAGATATTCCACTTCAAACTTACTTCCGTATCAACAACGAAAATACTGGTCAGTTTGAACGTACCTTGATTATCGTTGATGAGGGAGCAAGTGTCCATTACGTAGAAGGATGTACAGCGCCAACTTATTCAAGTAACAGCTTGCATGCGGCCATCGTAGAAATCTTTGCCTTGGATGGAGCTTATATGCGTTATACGACTATCCAAAACTGGTCTGATAACGTCTATAACTTGGTAACCAAACGTGCTAAAGCTCAAAAGGATGCCACTGTTGAGTGGATTGATGGTAACTTGGGTGCTAAAACAACCATGAAATATCCATCTGTTTACCTTGATGGAGAAGGGGCGCGTGGTACCATGCTTTCGATTGCCTTTGCCAATGCTGGGCAACACCAAGATACGGGTGCTAAGATGATCCACAATGCTCCACATACTAGCTCGTCTATTGTGTCTAAATCCATCGCTAAAGGCGGAGGAAAGGTTGACTACCGTGGACAGGTAACCTTTAACAAAAACTCTAAGAAGTCTGTTTCTCACATCGAGTGTGATACCATTATCATGGATGACTTGTCAGCATCAGATACCATTCCGTTTAATGAAATTCACAACTCGCAAGTAGCTTTGGAACACGAAGCTAAGGTATCTAAGATTTCTGAAGAACAACTCTATTATCTCATGAGCCGTGGATTGTCAGAATCTGAGGCAACTGAGATGATTGTTATGGGATTTGTAGAACCCTTCACAAAAGAGCTTCCAATGGAATATGCTGTTGAGCTAAACCGCTTGATTAGCTATGAGATGGAAGGATCAGTTGGGTAAAATTTGATTTTAGATATACTCAAAATCAAGGACTTTGAAGATGAATTTGTAATAAAAAAATCGCGATTTTAAACCGCGATTTTTTTATAATTTCTCATTAACAAATCGGATAAACTGATTCCACCAAACTTTTAAGAAGAAGGCTTTTTCAACATTCTTTTCTGCTACCATTTCGAAACTAGGGCGCTCTGTGGTGATGTAACCTTGACCGATCAAGTCCTTGTCTTCGTAAGTCAGATGGCCAACCACTGTTCCAGCTTCAAGTGGTGCTGGGATTGTTTTAGAATCGGGAGTGAATTGAACAGATTGGGAAGATTGGTTCCCAACACGTTCAATTAGATAGATATCCTCTGGGGCCACTGCAGTGACCGTATCTTCTTTTCCATCTTGTACAGGGGCTTTGCTATCTTGATAGGCATCGCCTTGCTGAACGATTTTGCGAAGTGTAAATGTAGAAGAAATATAATCCATTAGTGAAGATGTAGCTGTAAATCGAGCGTAAGGATTATTGTCTTGATGATCTGCATTTAAAACAACTGTGATGACTCTCATGCCTTTTTCGACAGTAGTACCAACAAAAGACTCTCCAGCCTTATCTGTTGTTCCTGTTTTTAGCCCATCAAAACCACCACGGTAAGCAGGCATACCTTCTAACATGTAGTTGGTTGAAGTGATTGTCATCCCAGCAAAAGTAGAAGAAGGTTTTTTGGTGATTTCTAAGACTTGTGGGTATTTTTTGATGAGGTTGCGGGCAACGATGGCAACATCATAAGCACTGAGCTTATTTTCATCATCTTTATTAGATCCTGGGTAAATGTTATCCCCTAGAGTCTCATTGTTAAGACCAGTTGTATTGACAACCGTGGCATCATTGATTCCCCATTCCAGGAGTTTGGCACGCATCATATCGACGAAGTCTTTCTCTGAGCCAGCAATTTTCTCAGCTAGGGCAATAGCGGCACTGTTGGCACTAGATACCAGAGTTGCTTCAAGCAACTCTTCGACAGTATAATTACGGGCCTCCATAGGAACATTACTGGCTTCAGAATTTGTCGTCAATTGATAAGGATAATCAGAAATATCTACTGGGGTGGATAGTGTGATACTTCCATTTTCCAGAGCTTCATAGACTAGATAAACAGTAATCAATTTTGTTATGGAAGCAATTTCGACAGGTTGCGTTGCATCCTTCTCATAGAGAATTTTACCAGTATTTGCCTCAACAGCAATGGCATGTTTTGCAGCAATATTAAAATCTTGAGCAGCAACAGTAGAAGCACCTCCTAAAAGGGAGACAGTTAATAAAGTTAAAAATATTTTTTTCATAGTAGTCTTATTCTATCATAAAGAAAAAAAATATTCTTGCTTTAATAATTCATCCGTTAAGCTTTTTGAAAATATGGTAAAATAGAGTGAGGGAGGTAACTCATGTTTCGTAGAAATAAATTATTTTTTTGGACCACAGAAATTTTACTCTTAACAATCATCTTTTACCTATGGAGACAGATGGGGTCTTTGATTAACCCTTTTGTTAGCGTGCTTAATACAATTATGATTCCATTTTTATTAGGGGGCTTTCTTTATTATTTGACAAACCCTATTGTTACTTTCTTAAATAAAGTCTGTAAACTCAATCGTTTGCTTGGTATTTTAATTACCTTGTGTGCTTTGGTCTGGGGAATGGTCATAGGTGTTGTCTATCTCTTACCTATTTTGATTAATCAGTTATCTAGCTTGATTATATCTAGTCAAACTATTTATAGTCGAGTACAAGACTTAATCATAGACTTATCTAATTATCCTGCGCTCCAGAATTTGGATGTAGAAGCTACAATTCAGCAGTTAAACTTATCCTATGTTGATATTCTTCAGAATATCCTAAATAGCGTATCAAATAGTGTGGGGAGCGTCTTGTCAGCTCTTATCAGTACTGTTTTGATTTTGATTATGACTCCGGTTTTTTTGGTTTATTTCCTATTAGATGGACATAAATTCTTGCCCATGCTTGAAAGAACGATTCTAAAGAGGGATCGCTTGCATATTGCAGGTCTCTTAAAGAATTTAAATGCGACGATTGCTCGCTATATTAGTGGAGTTTCGATTGACGCAATCATTATAGGTTGTTTGGCTTATATTGGCTATAGTATTATTGGTTTAAAATATGCTTTAGTTTTTGCTATTTTTTCTGGTGTAGCCAATTTAATTCCTTATGTGGGGCCAAGTATTGGTTTGATTCCTATGATCATCGCAAATATATTCACTGATCCCCATAGAATGCTGATTGCAGTGATTTATATGCTTGTTGTTCAGCAGGTAGATGGTAATATCTTATATCCTCGAATCGTAGGAAGTGTTATGAAGGTTCATCCAATCACGATTTTGGTTTTACTTTTGTTGTCAAGCAATATCTATGGTGTAGTTGGAATGATTGTCGCAGTGCCGACCTATTCTATCTTAAAAGAAATTTCTAAGTTCTTATCCCGTTTGTATGAAAATCATAAAATAATGAAAGAACGAGAAAGAGAATTAGCTAAGTAAAACTCAGGAGAACCCTGATTTTTCTTTACTGGAAGTGGCCTTTAGATTAGAAGATTGAAAATAAGTTAAAGTCCTAAACTAATTTTCACAGCTAAGAATAGTAGAAGTTAATCTGATAAAAATCGAAAAACCAGTGGAATTCCGTGTCAGGATAAGTTCCACTGGTTTTCATAGTCTATTAAAGTTTGAATGGAACCTATTTATTTTAGTTTAATAAGTGAAAATTATTCCGAATAATATAAGGATTTATTTTATAGTTTTTAAACTCAAATGAATTGAAACAAAGAGAGTAGGAAAATTCTCATCTGAAAGTATTTTAGAATAATTTTCTTAGTGAATTTCTTCAAAACAGATAGCTTTATCTTAGGTATGTGTTAATTGGATTTTGTAAACTCTATTCACAATCGTAAAGTTATGCACTGAGAAAGTTGTAGTTAGTCTCCCAGTTTGCTAAATTTCTCGAATAGTATCTTTTTTAGGTACGTGATTTCCTTTTTGCATTTTTGTGTTAGATAAGGTATAATGGTTTTATTGTCTTTTGGGGTCGTTACGGATTCGACAGGCATTATGAGGCATATTTTGCGACTCGTGTGGCGACGTAAACGCTCAGTTAAATATAACTGCAAAAAATAACACTTCTTACGCTCTAGCTGCCTAAAAACCAGCAGGCGTGACCCGATTTGGATTGCTCGTGTTCAATGACAGGTCTTATTATTAGCGAGATACGATCAAGTCTCGTCTAGCGGCTTGATAAGAGATTGATAGACTCGCAGTTTCTAGGCTTGAGTTATGTGTCGAGGGACTGTTAAACTAATACATAACCTATGGTTGTAGACAAATATGTTGGCAGGTGTTTGGACGTGGGTTCGACTCCCACCGGCTCCATTGATAATTTACATTGTTTTGTAAATCTTTCTAAAACGTTGTTTTTACAACGTTTTTTATTTTATTCTTTGGTATTCTTTTGCAAAAAAAGAATACAACATTTTGTTGTATCCTAAATATTAAATCAAGTCCTGAATTTTCTTAAGTTTTTATCATATTTTCTGTTATAATTAAGGTGCCTTAAGAAAAATAATGAAAAAACTAAATGTTTTTCATATAGTTTTCATTTTTTGTGTTATAATTAAGGTGCCTTAAGAAAAATATTAATGTGCCTTAAGAAAAATATTAATGTGCCTTAAGAAAAATAATGAAAAAACTAAATGTTTTTCATATAGTTTTCATTGTTTTAATAGTTTAAAGTCAATCTTATTTTTCTCTAATAGAAAATAATGAAAAAGTAGGTTTAGAAAGAGGTAAGTATCTATGTCTTCTCATAAAAAAGTGTCACTCTCTGAGATTAATCAATCTATCGATACTCCAAATAACAATCATTTCTGGCAAAATTTAAAGGCCTTTTTAGGTCCGGGTGCTCTTGTCGCAGTTGGTTATATGGATCCAGGAAACTGGATTACCAGTGTAGTCGGTGGTGCTTCCTATAAGTATAGTCTCTTGTTTGTTATCTTGATTTCATCTCTCATTGCCATGCAACTTCAGCAGATGGCAGGAAAGCTTGGTATTGTAACCCAGATGGACCTGGCTCAAGCAACGGCTCATCATTCACCTAAATGGCTTCGTTATAGTCTATGGGTGATTTTAGAATTAGCCTTGATGGCGACAGATCTGGCAGAAGTTCTAGGTTCAGCGATTGCTCTCAATCTTCTCTTTAAGATTCCGATTATGATAGCCATCCTCTTGACCGTGTTGGATGTTTTTCTCTTATTGCTTCTGATGAAATTTGGCTTTAAGAAGATTGAAGCTATTGTGACAACACTGATTTTAACCATTCTAGCAATTTTTACCTATCTTGTAGCCTTGTCACATCCAAGCTTCCAAGGAATCGTTGAGGGTTATCTACCGAATGCAACCTTATTTGAAAGTCCTTTGCCAGGGCATGAAAGTCAATTAACCTTGGCACTAGGGATCGTGGGAGCAACTGTTATGCCTCATAACCTCTATTTGCATTCATCCTTGTCACAGACTCGTAAAATCAATCACAAGGACAAAAATGATGTTCGAAAAGCCGTACGCTTTATGACCTGGGATTCTAATCTCGAGTTATCCTTGGCCTTTGTCGTTAACTCCCTTCTTTTGATCTTAGGAGCGGCTCTCTTTTTCGGCCATGCATCCGAGATTTCTGCCTTCTCTCAAATGTATAATGCCTTGCAGGATTCTACTATTGCAGGAGCTATAGCTAGCTCGACCTTATCAACCTTGTTTGCCTTGGCTTTATTAGCCAGTGGTCAGAATTCGACAATTACGGGTACCTTGACTGGACAAATCGTTATGGAAGGTTTCTTGCATATGAGATTGCCTCAATGGTTCATTCGTTTGGCGACTCGCCTCTTTGCCTTGCTACCTGTCATGATAGTTGCAGTTCTGTTTGGTCATCAGGAAAAAACCTTGGATCAGTTATTGGTCTATTCACAGGTCTTTCTTTCAATCGCTCTTCCGTTTTCAATCTTCCCTTTGATTTATTTAACTTCTAAGAAATCACTGATGGGCGAATTTACCAATGCTAAATGGAATACCATCCTTGGTTATATTGTTTCCATTATCTTAACAATTCTCAATGTGAAATTGTTATTTGATATTTTCTAAGAAATTCACCCGAGTTATAAAACAAGCATATAAGAAAAAAGATACCCAAGATTTCTTGGGTATCTTTTTTAAAATAAACGGAAGACATGGGATTCGAACCCACGCACGCTGTTACACGCCTACCGCGTTTCCAACACGGCCTCTTAAGCCTCTTGAGTAATCTTCCAATACTTACTCCAATAGTCTACCATAAAGGCTCTTATCTTGCAATAAAAATTCTGGAAATAAGAAAAATGATAGAATTTGAAAGAAAATGATAAAAAATGCTTGACTTTGAAATAAAGTATGATAGAATGAATAGTGTAAACAATAACAGGAGGTGATTCGGTGTTAAAAACAGAGCGGAAGCAACTGATTTTAGAGGAGTTAAATCAACATCGTGTAGTTTCTCTAGAAAAATTAGTTAGTTTGCTAGAAACGTCAGAATCAACGGTTCGAAGAGACTTGGATGAGTTGGAAGCGGAAAACAAACTTCGTCGTGTGCATGGTGGAGCAGAATTACCCCATTCCTTGCAGGAAGAAGAAACCATTCAAGAAAAATCTGCCAAAAACCTTCAAGAGAAGAAGTTACTTGCTCAGAAGGCGGCCTCTCTTATCAAGGAACAAGATGTCATCTTTATCGATGCTGGAACAACAACTGCTTTTTTGATTCATGAATTGGTCAATAAGAATGTTACAGTCGTGACCAATTCGATTCACCATGCCGCTCAGTTGGTTGAAAAGCAGATTCCAACTGTCATGGTTGGAGGAAGTGTTAAGATGGCGACAGATGCTAGCATCGGGGGCGTTGCTCTTAACCAGATTAACCAATTGCACTTTGACCGTGCCTTTATCGGAATGAATGGTGTGGACGATGGCTATTATACGACTCCTGATATGGAGGAGGGAGCTGTGAAGCGAGCTATTTTAGAGAATGCCAAACAGACCTATGTCTTGGTCGATTCATCAAAAATTGGACAAACTTGCTTTGCCAAGGTAGCACCACTCAAACGCGCTATTGTTATCACAAGTCAAGGGCATGAGCTCTTGCAGGCTATTAAGGAGAAAACGGAGGTAATAGAAGTATGATTTATACAGTCACACTCAATCCGTCTATTGACTATATTGTGCGCTTGGACCAAGTCCAAGTCGGTAGTGTCAATCGAATGGACAGTGATGATAAGTTTGCTGGTGGGAAAGGAATCAATGTCAGTCGTGTCTTGAAACGCTTGGGTATTCCAAATACAGCGACGGGATTTATCGGAGGCTTTACTGGAAAATTTATCACAGATACTCTGGCAAAGGAAGAAATCGAGACACGTTTTGTCCAAGTGGCAGAAGATACTCGTATCAATGTTAAAATCAAAGCAGACCAAGAAACAGAAATCAACGGAACGGGTCCAAATGTGGAACCAGCTCAGCTAGAAGAATTGAAAGCTATTTTATCTAGTCTGACAGCAGAAGATACGGTTGTGTTTGCGGGTTCAAGTGCTAAAAATCTAGGTAATGTTATCTACAAGGATCTGATTGCCTTGACGCGTCAGACGGGTGCGCAAGTGGTTTGTGACTTTGAAGGACAGACCTTGATTGATAGTTTGGAATACCAACCGCTCTTGGTTAAACCAAATAATCATGAACTTGGAGCAATTTTTGGAGTGAAACTCGAAAGTTTAGATGAAATCGAGAACTATGCTCGTGAGTTACTGGCCAAAGGAGCTCAAAACGTCATTATCTCCATGGCTGGGGACGGTGCCCTTCTTGTCACATCTGAGGGAGCTTACTTCGCAAAACCTATCAAGGGAACAGTCAAAAATTCAGTTGGAGCTGGTGATTCTATGGTTGCTGGATTCACAGGTGAATTTGTCAAATCTAAAGATGCAGTAGAAGCCTTTAAATGGGGAGTTGCTTGTGGAACAGCAACTACCTTCTCGGATGACTTGGCAACGGCAGAATTTATTAAAGAAACATATGAAAAAGTTGAGGTAGAAAAACGATGAAAATTCAAGACCTATTGAGAAAAGATGTCATGTTGCTGGATTTGCAGGCAACTGAAAAAACAGCTGTCATCGAGGAGATGATTAAAAGTTTGACAGATCACGGTTATGTAACAGATTTTGAAACCTTTAAAGAAGGAATTTTGGCGCGTGAAGCCTTGACTTCTACAGGTTTGGGTGACGGTATCGCAATGCCTCACAGCAAAAACGCTGCTGTCAAAGAAGCGACAGTTCTCTTTGCTAAGTCAAATAAGGGTGTTGATTATGAGAGCTTGGATGGACAAGCAACTGACCTCTTCTTCATGATTGCGGCTCCAGAAGGTGCCAATGACACTCACTTGGCAGCCTTGGCAGAATTGTCTCAATACTTGATGAAAGACGGTTTTGCTGACAAACTTCGTCAAGTGACATCAGCTGACCAAGTTATCGAACTTTTTGACCAAGCTTCAGAAAAAACTGAGGAACCTGTTCAAGCACTTGCTAATGACTCTGGGGACTTTATCGTGGCTGTTACAGCTTGTACAACAGGGATTGCCCATACTTACATGGCTCAAGAGGCCCTTCAAAAAGTGGCTGCTGAAATGGGGGTTGGTATTAAGGTTGAAACAAACGGAGCTAGCGGTGTTGGTAACCAACTAACTGCTGAAGATATCCGTAAGGCTAAAGCTGTTATCATTGCAGCAGACAAGGCCGTTGAAATGGATCGTTTCGATGGCAAACCATTGATCAATCGTCCAGTTGCTGACGGTATCCGTAAGACAGAAGAGTTAATTAACTTGGCTCTTTCAGGAGATGCTGAAGTCTACCGTGCCGCTAATGGTGCAAAAGCTGCAACAACCTCTAACGAAAAACAAAGCCTTGGTGGTGCCTTCTACAAACACTTGATGAGTGGTGTATCTCAAATGTTGCCATTCGTTATCGGTGGTGGTATCATGATTGCCCTTGCCTTCTTGATTGATGGTGCTTTAGGTGTGCCAAATGAAAATCTTGGAAATCTTGGTTCTTATCATGAACTAGCTTCGATGTTCATGAAAATCGGTGGTGCCGCCTTTGGCTTGATGCTCCCAGTCTTTGCAGGTTATGTTGCCTACTCTATCGCTGAAAAACCAGGTTTGGTAGCAGGTTTCGTGGCTGGTGCTATTGCCAAAGAAGGTTTTGCCTTTGGTAAAATCCCTTATGCAGCTGGCGGTGAAGCAACTTCAACTCTTGCAGGTGTCTCATCTGGTTTCCTAGGTGCCCTTGTTGGTGGATTTATTGCAGGTGCTTTGGTTCTTGCTATCAAGAAATACGTTAAAGTTCCTCGTTCACTTGAAGGTGCTAAATCAATCCTTCTCTTGCCACTTCTTGGAACAATCTTGACAGGATTTGTTATGCTAGCTGTTAACATCCCAATGGCAGCAATCAACACTGCTATGAATGACTTCCTAGGCGGTCTTGGAGGAGGTTCAGCTGTCCTTCTCGGTATCGTTCTTGGAGGAATGATGGCTGTCGATATGGGTGGACCAGTCAATAAAGCAGCTTATGTCTTTGGTACAGGTACGCTTGCAGCAACTGTTTCTTCAGGTGGTTCTGTGGCTATGGCAGCAGTTATGGCTGGAGGAATGGTGCCACCACTTGCTATCTTTGTCGCAACGCTTCTTTTCAAAGATAAATTCACTAAGGAAGAACGCAACTCTGGTTTGACAAACATCATCATGGGCTTGTCATTTATCACTGAGGGAGCGATTCCATTTGGTGCCGCTGACCTAGCTCGTGCTATCCCAAGCTTCATCCTTGGTTCAGCAGTAGCAGGTGGCCTCGTTGGTCTTACTGGTATTAAACTCATGGCGCCACACGGAGGAATCTTCGTTATCGCGCTTACTTCAAATGCTCTTCTTTACCTCGTTTCTGTCTTGGTAGGAGCAATCGTAAGTGGTGTGGTCTATGGTTACCTACGCAAACCACAAGCATAAAAAATAGAAAAATGAAAAGATTGTACCGTTGGGTGCAGTCTTTTTCTCTTTCCGAAATGCCTGTGAAATATGGTATAATAGAAGAATGGCAAACAAGAATACAAGTAAAACAAGACGGAGACCGTCTAAAGCAGAACTCGAAAGAAAAGAAGCGATTCAACGAATGTTGATTTCGTTAGGAATCGCCCTTTTATTGATTTTTGCAGCTTTTAAATTAGGGGCTGCAGGTATAACCCTTTACAATTTAATTCGCTTGCTGGTGGGGAGCCTAGCTTATCTGGCAATATTTGGTATCCTGCTCTACCTCTTCTTTTTCAAGTGGATACGAAAACAGGAAGGACTCTTATCTGGCTTTTTCACTATATTTGCTGGCCTGCTCTTGATTTTTGAGGCCTACTTAGTTTGGAAATATGGTTTGGATAAGTCGGTTTTAAAAGGAACCATGGCTCAGGTTGTGACTGATTTGACTGGTTTTCGAACGACCAGTTTTGCTGGAGGGGGCTTGATTGGGGTCGCTCTTTATATGCCAACAGCCTTTCTCTTTTCAAATATCGGCACTTACTTTATTGGTTCTATCTTGATTTTAGTGGGTGCCCTCCTAGTCAGTCCTTGGTCTGTTTATGATATTGCTGAATTTTTCAGTAGAGGATTTGCCAAATGGCGAGAAGGGCATGAGCGTCGAAAAGAGGAACGCTTTGTCAAACAAGAAGAAAAAGCTCGTCAAAAGGCTGAGGAAGAGGCTAGATTAGAACAAGAAGCTACTGAAAAAGCCTTACTCGATTTGCCTCCTGTTGATATGGAAACGGGTGAAATTCTGACAGCAGATGTTGTACTTGACGCTCCACCTTTTCCAGAAGAAGATTGGGTGGAACCAGAAATCATCCTGCCTCAACCAGAGCTTGAATTCCCTGAACAGGAAGATGGCTCTGATGATGAAGATGTACAGGTTGATTTTTCAGCCAAGGAAGCCCTTGAATATAAACTTCCAAGTTTACAACTCTTTGCCCCAGATAAACCAAAAGACCAGTCTAAAGAGAAGAAAATCGTTCGAGAAAATATCAAAATCTTAGAAGAAACCTTTGCTAGCTTTGGTATCAAGGTAACAGTTGAACGGGCTGAAATTGGGCCATCAGTGACCAAGTATGAAGTCAAGCCAGCAGTAGGTGTAAGGGTTAACCGCATTTCCAATCTAGCAGATGACCTCGCTCTAGCCTTGGCGGCCAAGGATGTTCGGATTGAGGCTCCAATACCTGGTAAATCCTTAGTCGGGATTGAGGTTCCTAACTCTGAGATTGCGACGGTATCCTTCCGCGAACTATGGGAACAATCTCAAACGAAAGCAGAAAATCTCTTAGAAATTCCTCTAGGAAAGGCAGTTAATGGCACCGCAAGAGCTTTTGACCTTTCTAAAATGCCCCACTTGCTAGTCGCAGGTTCAACGGGTTCTGGGAAGTCAGTAGCTGTTAATGGCATTATCGCTAGCATTCTCATGAAGGCGAGACCTGACCAAGTTAAATTTATGATGGTCGATCCCAAGATGGTTGAGTTATCTGTTTACAATGATATTCCCCACCTCTTGATTCCAGTCGTGACCAATCCACGTAAGGCCAGCAAGGCTTTGCAAAAGGTCGTGGATGAGATGGAAAATCGTTATGAACTCTTTGCCAAGGTGGGAGTTCGGAATATTGCAGGTTTTAATGCCAAGGTAGAAGAGTTCAATGCCCAGTCTGAGTACAAGCAGGTTCCGCTACCACTCATTGTTGTGATTGTGGATGAGTTGGCTGACCTCATGATGGTTGCCAGCAAGGAAGTGGAAGATGCCATCATTCGTCTTGGGCAGAAGGCGCGGGCTGCCGGTATCCACATGATTCTTGCAACCCAGCGTCCATCTGTTGATGTCATATCTGGTTTGATCAAGGCCAATGTCCCATCTCGTGTCGCATTTGCGGTTTCATCAGGGACAGACTCGCGAACCATCTTGGATGAAAATGGAGCAGAAAAACTGCTTGGTCGAGGTGACATGCTCTTTAAACCGATTGATGAAAATCATCCAGTTCGTCTGCAAGGATCCTTTATCTCGGATGATGATGTTGAACGCATCGTAAACTTCATCAAGGTTCAGGCAGATGCGGACTACGATGAGAGTTTTGATCCAGGTGAGGTTTCTGAAAATGAAGGTGAATTTTCAGATGGTGAATCTGGTGGGGATCCGCTTTTTGAAGAAGCCAAGGCTTTAGTCATTGAGACCCAGAAAGCCAGCGCATCCATGATTCAGCGTCGTTTGTCAGTTGGATTTAACCGTGCGACCCGCCTTATGGAAGAACTCGAAATGGCAGGTGTCATCGGTCCAGCTGAAGGTACCAAACCAAGAAAAGTTTTACAACAATAAAAAATAGCTTCTTTCCAAGTTTGGAAGGAGGCTATTTTAGTGATTATTGATTGCTTTTATTTTCTGAAGTTGGAGTAGTGGACTGTTTTTCATTTTCAGTGGCAGGTTTACTTGGAGCAGGTGTAGTAGAGTCCTGAGTTGCTGTTTTCTGCTCTTCTTTTTTCTCTTCCTTGACGCTAGATTTTGGCGTTTCTTCTTGCTGTGTTTTTTCTTGGGTAGTGTTAGTTTCCTTATTGGGACTAGTATTTTCCTGAGGGGATTCTTTTTGAATTTCTTTGACAATGGTTGTCGTCTGGCTTGTCGTAGGTTCTTTTTTAGTATTTTTGTTATTATCCAAGGCGTTCATGATAGTGATACTAGCAGTAATTAAGCCAAGGATACTAGCGATAGTGGCAACAGTTTTTTGAAAGACCGTAAAGCCTTTTTTGATGTGTTCTGTTTTTGGTTTTGAAGTTCTACGATAATTAGACATGCATTCTCTCCTTTAATTAAAATTTATTATACCTCATTTCTTTAAAAAAATCTTAAAAAAAGAGGAATTGCCCTTTCTTGTCGCAAGCTCCGTTTCATGATACAATAGAAGGAGTGATTTTAGAAAGCGTGAGAAAACATGATTTACTTTGATAATTCGGCGACGACCAAGCCCTATCCTGAAGTACTTGAAACCTATATGCAGGTCGCTTCAAAAATTTTAGGAAATCCATCTAGTCTCCATCGTTTGGGAGACCAGGCAACACGAATTTTAGATGCTTCCCGTCAACAGATTGCAGATTTAATCGGTAAGAAAAGTGATGAAATCTTCTTTACATCTGGTGGAACAGAAGGTGATAACTGGGTTATCAAGGGGGTGGCCTTTGAAAAAGCTCAGTTTGGTAAGCACATCATCGTATCAGCCATTGAACATCCAGCAGTTAAGGAATCAGCCCTCTGGTTGAAATCTCAAGGTTTTGAAGTGGATTTTGCTCCAGTTGATAACAAAGGATTTGTGGATGTTGAGGCGCTAGCAGATTTGATACGACCTAATACGACCCTTGTTTCTATCATGGCTGTGAACAATGAAATCGGCTCGATTCAACCTATTGAGGCTATTTCAAAACTATTGGCAGATAAGCCGACTATTTCCTTCCATGTTGATGCGGTTCAGGCACTTGCCAAGATTCCGACTGAAAAGTATTTGACAGAACGAGTGGATTTCGCGACTTTCTCTGGTCACAAGTTCCACGGAGTTCGTGGTGTTGGCTTTGTCTATATCAAGTCTGGCAAGAAGATTACGCCTCTTTTAACAGGTGGTGGTCAGGAGCGAGATTATCGTTCGACAACTGAAAATGTTGCAGGGATTGCAGCGACAGCTAAGGCTCTCCGTTTGTCTATGAAGAAGCTAGATATTTTTACTAGCAAGGCTGGGCAGATGAAGGCAGTGATTCGCCAAGCCCTTCTGGACTATCCAGATATTTTTGTCTTTTCAGATGAGGAAGACTTTACCCCTCATATCCTGACTTTTGGAATCAAGGGTGTTCGAGGTGAAGTCATCGTTCACGCTTTTGAAGACTATGATATTTTCATCTCAACGACCTCTGCTTGTTCGTCCAAGGCAGGGAAACCTGCAGGTACCTTGATTGCCATGGGAGTGGACAAGGATAAGGCCCAGTCAGCTGTGCGTCTTAGTCTAGACCTTGAAAATGATATGAGTCAGGTCGAGCAATTTTTGACCAAGTTAAAATTGATTTACAATCAAACTAGAAAAGTAAGATAGGAGCATTCATGCAGTATTCAGAAATTATGATTCGCTACGGTGAGCTGTCAACCAAGGGCAAAAACCGTATGCGTTTCATCAATAAACTTCGCAATAATATTTCAGACGTTTTGTCTATCTATCCCCAAGTTAAGGTAACAGCAGATCGCGACCGTGCCCACGCTTACCTCAATGGAGCAGATTACACAGCAGTAGCAGAATCGCTCAAACAAGTATTTGGAATTCAAAACTTTTCCCCTGTTTATAAGGTTGAAAAATCTGTAGAAGTTTTGAAGTCTTCTGTCCAAGAGATTATGCAGGACATCTACAAGGAAGGTATGACCTTTAAGATTTCTAGCAAACGTAGCGACCACAACTTTGAACTTGACAGTCGTGAACTCAACCAAACACTTGGAGGGGCTGTTTTTGAAGCCATTCCAAATGTGCAAGCTCAAATGAAAAGTCCTGACATCAATCTCCAAGTGGAGATTCGAGAAGAAGCAGCCTACCTTTCCTATGAAACCATTCGAGGGGCAGGTGGTTTGCCAGTGGGAACTTCAGGTAAAGGGATGCTTATGTTATCAGGAGGGATTGACTCACCTGTAGCAGGTTATCTTGCTTTGAAACGTGGAGTGGATATTGAGGCTGTTCACTTTGCCAGCCCACCTTACACGAGTCCTGGTGCTCTTAAAAAAGCCCAAGATTTGACTCGTAAATTGACCAAGTTTGGGGGCAATATCCAGTTTATCGAAGTTCCTTTTACAGAGATTCAAGAGGAAATCAAGGCTAAGGCACCAGAAGCCTACCTTATGACCTTGACGCGTCGTTTTATGATGCGTATTACGGACCGTATTCGTGAGGTACGAAATGGTTTGGTTATTATCAATGGGGAAAGTCTTGGTCAAGTAGCTAGCCAGACCTTGGAAAGCATGCAGGCTATTAACGCTGTGACCAACACTCCCATCATTCGTCCTGTGGTTACCATGGACAAGTTGGAAATCATTGACATCGCCCAGGAAATCGATACCTTTGACATTTCTATCCAGCCTTTTGAGGACTGCTGTACGATTTTTGCGCCAGATCGTCCAAAGACTAATCCTAAGATTAAGAATGCAGAGCAGTATGAAGCACGTATGGATGTTGAAGGTTTAGTTGAGCGAGCAGTGGCTGGAATTATGATTACTGAGATCACACCGCAGGCTGAAAAAGATGAAGTCGATGACTTGATTGACAATCTGCTCTAATCAGAAAATCCAAAAGAATTTAGAAAATTAAATGAAAAAGTTAGTTTTTAATCCAAAAATGGAAGAAAAACTGACTTTTTTTCTTAAACTGTGATATAATAAGAATAAATTTTGAATATAGAGAGTTTTCTGACAATGAATCAATCCTACTTTTATCTAAAAATGAAAGAACACAAACTCAAGGTTCCTTATACAGGTAAGGAGCGCCGTGTGCGTGTTCTTCTGCCTAAAGATTATGAGAAAGACACGAATCGTTCCTATCCTGTTGTTTACTTTCATGACGGGCAAAATGTTTTTTATAGCAAGGAGTCTTTCATTGGTCATTCATGGAAGATTATCCCAGCTATTAAGCGTAATCCTGATATCAGTCGCATGATTGTCGTTGCTATTGACAATGATGGTATGGGGCGGATGAATGAGTATGCGGCTTGGAAGTTCCAAGAATCTCCTATCCCAGGGCAGCAGTTTGGCGGTAAGGGTGTGGAGTATGCCGAGTTTGTCATGGAGGTAGTCAAACCTTTTATCGATGAGACCTACCGTACCAAAGCTGATCGCCAACATACGGCTATGATTGGTTCCTCACTAGGAGGAAATATTACCCAATTTATCGGTTTGGAATACCAAGACCAAATTGGTTGTCTAGGAGTCTTTTCATCTGCTAACTGGCTCCACCAAGAAGCCTTTAACCGCTATATCGAGCGCCAGAAACTGTCGCCTGACCAGCGTATCTTCATCTATGTAGGAACGGAAGAAGCGGATGATACAGACAAGACCTTGATGGCTGGCAATATCAAACAAGCCTATATCGACTCATCGCTTCGTTATTACCATGATTTGATAGCAGGGGGAGTACACTTGGGCAATCTTGTTTTGAAAGTTCAGTCTGGTGCTATCCATAGTGAAATCCCTTGGTCAGAAAATCTACCAGATTGTTTGAGATTTTTTGCAGAAAAATGGTAAGTTAAGAAAGGAAAAAACGAAATGCATATTGAACATCTTAGCCACTGGAGTGGCCATCTCAACCGTGAAATGTACCTCAACCGTTATGGACATGCTGGTATTCCAGTTGTGGTCTTTGCTTCATCAGGTGGTAGTCACAATGAATACTATGATTTTGGCATGATTGATGCTTGTGCCTCTTTTATCGAGGAAGGCCGTGTCCAGTTCTTTACTCTATCCAGTGTAGATGGTGAGAGCTGGTTGGCTACTTGGAAAAACGGTCACGATCAAGCAGAGATGCACCGTGCCTACGAACGTTATGTGATTGAGGAGGCCATTCCTTTTATCAAGCATAAGACAGGTTGGTTTGATGGCATGATGACGACAGGTTGCTCTATGGGAGCCTATCATGCACTCAATTTCTTCCTCCAGCATCCAGATGTCTTTACCAAAGTGATTGCTCTCAGCGGTGTTTACGACGCACGTTTCTTTGTCGGTGATTATTACAATGACGATGCTATTTACCAAAACTCGCCAGTAGATTATATCTGGAATCAGAACGACGGCTGGTTTATTGACCGTTATCGTCAGGCAGAGATTGTGCTTTGTACGGGTCTTGGTGCCTGGGAACAAGATGGTCTACCATCTTTCTACAAGCTCAAAGAAGCCTTTGACCAGAAACAAATTCCAGCCTGGTTTGCTGAATGGGGACATGATGTCGCCCACGACTGGGAATGGTGGCGCAAACAAATGCCTTATTTCCTTGGCAATCTCTATTTATAAAAGGAGTTACCTATGAATTACCTTGTTATTTCTCCCTACTATCCACAAAACTTTCAACAGTTTACCATAGAACTAGCCAATAAAGGCATAACCGTCTTGGGAATTGGTCAAGAGCCTTACGAGCAATTGGATGAGCCCTTGCGCAATAGCTTGACCGAGTATTTTCGTGTTGATAATCTTGAGAACATAGACGAAGTCAAACGTGCAGTTGCTTTTCTCTTTTATAAACATGGTCCAATTGACCGCATCGAGTCTCACAATGAATACTGGCTTGAGCTAGACGCAGCACTCAGAGAGCAATTCAATGTTTTTGGTGCCAAACCAGAGGATCTCAAAAAGACGAAATTTAAGTCTGAAATGAAGAAACTTTTCAAAAAAGCAGGTGTTCCTGTGGTCCCTGGAGCTGTTATCAAGACGGAAGCAGATGTTGATCAAGCAGTGAACGAAATCGGTCTTCCAATGATTGCCAAACCTGATAATGGAGTGGGAGCAGCCGCGACCTTTAAGCTTGAAACAGAAGACGATATCAATCACTTCAAGCAAGAATGGGACCATTCGACCGTTTATTTCTTTGAAAAATTTGTTACTTCCAGCGAAATTTGCACCTTTGATGGTCTAGTGGATAAGGATGGAAAGATTGTCTTTTCAACGACATTTGATTACGCCTATACACCGCTTGATCTCATGATTTACAAGATGGACAATTCCTACTATGTGCTCAAGGATATGGATCCTAAATTACGTAAATATGGTGAAGCGATTGTCAAGGAATTTGGTATGAAAGAACGGTTCTTCCATATTGAGTTCTTCCGTGAAGGGGACGACTACATTGCCATCGAGTACAATAACCGTCCTGCAGGTGGGTTCACCATTGATGTTTATAACTTTGCTCATTCCTTGGACCTTTATAGTGGCTACGCAGCTATTGTCGCAGGAGAGGAGTTCCCGGCGTCAGACTTTGAAGCTCAGTATTGTTTGGCTACATCTCGCCGTGCAAATGCTCATTATGTCTATTCTGAGGAGGACTTGCTTGCCAAATATAGCCAGCGGTTCAAGGTTAAAAAAATCATGCCAGCAGCCTTTGCGGAACTTCAAGGAGATTACCTTTATATGCTGACAACTCCGAGTCGACAAGAAATGGAGCAGATGATTGCTGATTTCGGAAAACGTCAAGAATAAGAACTATCGGATTAAGGAAATTCACTCCCTTAATCCTTTTGTTTTGTCTGATAAAAAATAAGAGCATCCTAACAAGATAGCTATCATAAAACTTGTTTGATAACTATTTGAAGCAGGATTAGGTGGTCAGAAATTGAATTTTAACATTTCAATTGAGTCATAGTATTGTGTTTTCGTATCCTTAAATCAGCTAAAAGGATCCATGACGACACCTATACGATATAGTTTTCAAGATACTAAACAAGTCTATTAAAATATTCAGGTGACGCATAGATATAGTTAATTGAAGCTTTGTTTGAAATCTGATAAAATAATGATATTACTAAGTTTTAAAAACTAAAGAAAAGGGAAGATATGATTACAGGCGAATTAAAAAATAAAATCGATCAGCTGTGGGAAATTCTTTGGACAGAAGGAAATGCAAATCCTTTAACAAATATTGAACAGTTGACTTATCTCTTATTTATGAAAGATTTGGATAGTGTCGAGCTTGGACGTGAAAGTGATGCTGAATTTTTAGGGATTCCTTATGAGGGAGTTTTTCCAAAAGATAAACCTGAATACCGTTGGTCAACTTTTAAAAATATAGGAGATGCTCAGGAAGTTTATCGTTTAATGACTCAGGAGATTTTTCCGTTTATTAAAAATCTCAAGGGGGATACAGATGATACAGCCTTTTCACGATATATGCGAGAAGCTATTTTTCAAATAAATAAACCTGCTACGCTTCAAAAGGCAATTTCTATCTTAGATGTTTTTCCAACTAGGGGATTAGATGTAGATTTTGATAATGACAAACAAAGTATTACTGATATCGGAGATATCTATGAATATCTGTTATCAAAATTGTCGACCGCAGGTAAAAATGGACAGTTCCGTACACCTCGTCACATCATCGATATGATGGTTGAGTTGATGCAACCGACCATCAAAGATATCATCTCAGATCCCGCTATGGGTTCTGCTGGCTTCTTAGTATCTGCTAGCCGTTACTTAAAGCGTAAGAAAGATGAATGGGAAACCAATACAGATAATATCAATCATTTTCATAATCAGATGTTTCATGGAAATGATACGGATACGACTATGTTGAGACTTGGGGCGATGAACATGATGCTACATGGAGTAGAAAATCCACAAATCAGTTACCTTGACTCGCTGTCTCAAGATAATGAAGAAGCCGATAAATATACTTTGGTTTTAGCAAATCCTCCTTTTAAAGGCTCACTTGACTACAATTCAACCTCTAATGACCTTCTTGCAACCGTAAAAACCAAAAAAACAGAATTACTCTTTCTTTCTCTTTTCTTGCGAACTTTAAAACCAGGTGGACGAGCAGCAGTTATCGTACCTGATGGTGTCCTTTTTGGTTCGTCGAAAGCTCATAAAGGAATTCGTCAGGAAATTGTAGAGAACCATAAGCTTGATGCTGTAATCTCAATGCCTAGTGGTGTTTTCAAGCCTTATGCTGGAGTTTCAACTGCCATTCTCATCTTTACAAAAACTGGCAATGGTGGTACTGACAAGGTCTGGTTTTACGATATGAAAGCGGATGGTTTAAGTTTGGATGATAAGCGACAACCGATTAGCGACAATGATATTCCAGATATTATCGAACGCTTTCATCATCTTGAAAAAGAAGCAGAACGTCAGAGAACGGATCAATCTTTCTTTGTTCCAGTTGATGAGATAAAGGAAAATGATTATGATTTGTCTATCAATAAATATAAAGAGATTGAGTATGAAAAAGTTGAGTATGAACCAACAGAGGTCATCTTGAAGAAAATCAATGATTTAGAAAAAGAAATTCAAGCTGGCTTGGCTGAATTAGAAAAATTACTCAAGTAGGGAGGTGGCTGTATGCAAAAAGTGAAGTTGGGGGAAGTCTTATCTCTAAAAAAAGGCAAGAAAGCCACTGTACTTGCTGAACAAACAACCCTAAGCCAACGTTATATTCAAATAGATGATTTAAGAAATAATAATAATTTAAAATTCACTGAAAGTTTAAATATGACTGAAGCACTTCCAGATGATATTCTGATAGCATGGGATGGTGCTAATGCAGGAACAGTTGGCTATGGGTTATCGGGAGCTGTTGGTAGTACAATTACGGTCTTAAAAAAGAATGAGCGATACAAAGAAAAAATTATATCAGATTACTTGGGAGTCTTTTTGGAAAGTAAATCGCAGTATTTACGAGATCATTCAACAGGTGCAACAATTCCTCATTTAAACAAGAATATATTACTTGATTTACAATTAGAATTGCTAGGTATCGAAGAACAAGAGAACATTATTTGTATTCTTAATACGATTAAAAGGCTTACTACTAAAAGAAAATTGCAGTTAGATGAACTAAACTTGTTCGTCAAATCCCGATATTCCGAGGAGGTGGTTGCATGAAGAAAGTGAAATTAGGGGAAATTTGTGAAATAGTTACAGGTTCAACTCCAAAGAGTAGTAATCCAAATTATTGGAATGGAGAATACAAATGGATTACTCCTGCAGAAATTAGTGATGATGATTTTATCGTTTTTGACACACAACGGAAAATTACTAAGTTAGGAATTGAAGAAACGGGCTTGAAATCATTTCCTACGGGAACAGTTTTGTTATCATCTCGTGCTCCGATTGGTAAAGTTGCAATTTCAGGATGTGAGATGTATTGTAATCAAGGTTTTAAAAATTTTATCTGCTCAAATAAAATCAATAATGAGTATTTATATTATTTTTTTAAAGCAAGAAAAAATTATTTGAATATTTTGGGGCGAGGAGCAACATTCAAGGAAATATCTAAAAGTATAGTATCTGATATTGAGATTTTTTTGCCAACGTATGATATACAGAGGAAACAAGTTAAAGTTCTAAAAAAAATTGATAAACTTATTTATACTAGAAAAGAACAATTGATTGAGTTTGAATATCTCGTAAAATCCCGATATTCCGAGGAGGTGGTTGCATGACAATCATTTTTTTACAGAATATATTTGAAAAATCTATAAATGGTGAATGGGGTAATGAAGATAGTGGCAAAGGAGAGGCGACAGCAGTAATTAGAACCTCAAATTTTCTAAATTCTGGAAGACTAAATCTAGATAATATTGTATGTCGTGAAATTGATAAAGATAAAAACAGCGACAAAATTCTACGAACTGGTGATATTATAATTGAAAAATCAGGAGGTAGTCCAAATCAACCGGTTGGACGTGTTGTATATTTCGATGTTACAGATCAAGATTATTTCACAAATAACTTTACTAGTATTTTAAGAGTTAAACCAGGATATAATTCTAAATATATATTTTATTTAATGAAGTATCTTTATGACACAAAGAAGGTGTTAAAATTTCAAAATCAAACAACTGGAATTATTAATTTAAAGTTAGCTGACTATTTAAATAAAACCAAAGTTAATATTGAAACTATAGAAAATCAAAATACAATAGTAGATATATTGGATAGGTTAGAGTATCAAATAATAAATAGAAATAAGCAGCTTAGTGAACTCTCAAACCTTGTAAAATCCCGATTTAACGAGATG